>NZ_CAJWCF010000017.1 GCF_913020055.1 uncultured Paraglaciecola sp.
AACGTATCGCATCAACTAAGACAGGTTCAATCACTTCAATCCAAGCAGTATACGTACCTGCGGATGATTTGACAGATCCCTCACCTGCTACAACCTTTGCTCACTTAGATGCAACAGTTGTATTGTCGCGTGATATTGCGTCTTTGGGTATTTACCCAGCGGTTGACCCACTTGATTCTACTTCACGTCAACTTGATCCACTTGTTATTGGTCAAGAACACTACGATACAGCTCGTGGTGTGCAATCAGTATTGCAGCGTTATAAAGAATTGAAAGACATCATCGCTATCTTAGGTATGGATGAACTCTCTGAAGAAGATAAGCTTTCTGTATCACGAGCTCGTAAAATTCAGCGTTTCTTGTCACAACCTTTCTTCGTAGCAGAAGTATTTACCGGTTCACCTGGTAAGTATGTTTCCTTGAAAGACACTATCAGTGGTTTCAGCGGTATCTTGAATGGTGAGTTTGATCACCTTCCAGAACAAGCTTTCTACATGGTCGGGTCAATAGAAGAAGCAAGCGAAAAAGCTAAGAACATGTAGTTTATGCCCATCTAATTTGGACGAATTGTCTCAATTAGATGGACTCGAATAACATGTTTATTTAGGAGGTTTTTATGGCAATGACCGTACATCTAGACGTAGTAAGCGCTGAAACCAGTATTTTTTCTGGTTTAGTTGAAGCTATTCAGATAACAGGTAGTGAAGGTGAGCTAGGTATCCATCCTGGTCACGCACCTTTGTTAACTACTTTGTTGCCAGGAATGGTACGTTTAGTTAAGCAACACGGTGATGAAGAGAATATCTACATCAACGGTGGCGTGCTAGAAATACAACCCGGTACAGTAACTGTATTGGCCGATACCGCTATTCGTGCAGAAGACTTAGACGAACAAGCAGCACTAGACGCGAAAAAACGCGCCGAAGAGCACATCGCCAATCCAACAGCCGATTTTGAATACGCTGAAGCAGCCATTGAGTTAGCTGAAGCAATTGCCCAGTTAAGATTGATTCAAAAACTGCGTAAGTAATCAAAAAACGTTTTATAAAAACCCAGCCTAGAGCTGGGTTTTTTGTTTTACCTAATGAAATTGAAAGTTTCTATCCTAATTATGGTCTTAATCTGCATGGATAGTGTATTTAAACTATATGTAATGAGGATAATTCACATGAAACTAAAACTACTTTTACCGATTATCGGTATGTTTGCATTTCACGCCCCAAATGCAACTGCCGACAAAGCTATTTTTGCTGGTGGATGTTTTTGGTGTATGGAATCAGATTTTGAGAAGCTTGATGGGGTAACAGATGTTATTTCAGGTTTTACCGGTGGCACCTTAGCCAACCCCACTTATGGTGGCAATCATACCGGGCACTATGAAGCGGTTGAAATTACTTACGACCCTAGCAAAGTGACTTATCAAGGTTTACTCGACCATTATTGGGTGAACATCGACCCATTTGACGAGCGTGGGCAGTTTTGTGATAAAGGCTTCAGCTATTTAAGTGCAATTTTTGTAGGTAATGAAGCAGAAAGAACACTGGCCGAAGCGTCCAAAAAAAGAGTGATGAAGCAATTCCCAAAACAAAAAGTCATTACCCCAATCTTGCCCACTACAACCTTTTATCCCATAAAAGGTGATGAAAGTTATCATCAAGACTATTACAAAAATAATCCAGTTAGATACAAGTTATATCGTTGGAATTGTGGTCGTGATCAGCGACTCAGAGATATTTGGGATGATAAAGCAACACACTGATCATTAAAGTAAATATTCTCAGGATCTGGTTCGGCCGATCTCTTAAATCTTAAGCCTTCACTGTTTATTTTTTAAAGACAGCCAATCGATGCGATTACCGCTAGATTGGCCAATTTTATCTTTGTTTGAAATACCTTCATTTGAATTGGTTTCTAAACCCAGTAAACCGATCCAGTCACCTTACTGTTTAAGTGTTTTTCTACCCAAATAGCCAAACGTGCTGCTGCCTGAATTGACAAAATACTAGATTTCATCCATTAAGCTAGGTTGTAATGCCTCACTTAATTGAGCGAAATGCGCCCCGATAATAGCCAATTGCGGAGAATAGTGGTCTGATTCAAGTTTACCCTGTTTAATCACCTCTTCTAAGGCTCTAAATGCCGCTTCAGACTGCTCCAATGCACAATCATAGGTGGCTGGGAAAAACTTATACAAATGCACTAAGGCACTGTTAATTTCATTGTTGTCTAGTGCAGCGGTTAAATCTTTAAGTGTCTGTTGTGAATGTGCAACCAATTCAGAAATCGCCCGTAGAAAATTCTCAGCACTATTATGGAGTTTAACAATGCCCTGTGCGATGTCGACTCCCGGTAGATCGATACATTGTTTAGTTAACGCTATCGCTTTAGGTAACTCGTAGGTCACTGCTATTTCGTCATCTTGCAATGCACAGTGTTCAATATCAGCAAATTTTTGACCTATGATATCGAAACCAAATGAACCTGCCGAGCCTCTTATTCTATGGGCAATCTCGCTAATAATGGTTAAATCACGCTGTTCTAGCGCTTTTTCTAAATTATTAACTTGGTCTCTTAAATCTTGTTGATAGTCTTCTATTAATTTCAACATATCGCCATTTTGAAGTGGATTATCAATATCCCCTTGTTTATTAAGATAATGAGACAGTTTACTAATAAAGTGATGACGAGAAATGGGCTTGGCTAAATGGTCAGAAAAACCTAGACGCATATAATGTTCGATTTCATGTTTCATATTATTGGCAGTAAGCGCGATCACGGGCGTGTAATTACCGGCTGCTCTAATTTGCTTAAGTGCTTCGGTACCATCCATTAGAGGCATATGAATATCCAGTAAAATTAAGTCAAATTTCTGATAAAAAACCGTTTCCAATGCTTGCTGGCCGTTTTCTACTTCAGTGACTGTTATATTCATTCGTTTTAATAGAATGGAGATCAATTCGCGATTGCTAGGATGATCGTCTGCGAGTAATACCTTATTGCCTTGAAAATTTGGTAATGCCACAGGTTGCACAGATTTAGTTGGAGTAGACTGCCATATTTCTCCCACATTATTTATCCATGGAGAATTCTGTACAACCGACAAGTCTATATTTAGGGTAAAGGTTGAGCCCTTTCGAGGTGTGCTATCTACGCTAATGTCGCCACCTAACCCATGCGCTAAACGACGTGAAATACTCAAACCTAAGCCCGTGCCACCGAAGCGTCTATTGATAGAACTGTCAGCTTGGGTAAAGGGTTGAAATAGCTGTTCCTGCTGCTGCGCTGAAATGCCTTCACCAGAGTCTTTGACTTTTATTTGTAAACGATTGTCGACCAAACCTACCGACAAGCCTATGTAACCTTGTTCGGTAAACTTTATCGCATTATTGGTTAAGTTAAATAAAATCTGTTTCAAACGTGTTGGGTCGGTATTTATTTGCGCTGGTAACGGGAACTCATACTCTAAATGAAAGGCTAGGCCTTTGTCTCTGGCTCGTTTACCGACAATTGACTCTATTTGAGCTAACACAGAGAATAAAGGAGTAGGTATCGATTCAAAGTCTAGTTTGTTGGCTTCTATCTTACTGATATCCAAAATATCATTAATAACTCTTAATAAGTGATTACCGTTTTCAGCAATGATTTTTGTCACGCGCTCTTGTTCTGCTTTGTCTATATCACCTAGTAGTATGCCGTCGGCATATCCAATTATAGACGTTAAGGGGGTGCGAATTTCATGGCTCATAGTGGCTAAAAAACGGCCCTTAGCATCGCTGGCTTCAATTAGGTCGCTATTGGTTTGTTCGAGCTGCAGGTTGGCTTGTTTAAGCTGCGCAGTCCGATTTTCGACGGTGTGTTCTAAGGTGTTGGTCAGTTCAAAATTTTTCTGTGTGACGATATTCAATCTGTCTGCTAATGCAAAGGCTAAGAATATTGCGTCAATAGCCCCTCCTAATAATGTGACTAATTCGGCGTTATCCAGTAAATCAGGGATCAAGCCAATATTCGCTGGCAAGATAAATAAAGCTGGAATTAGCAGTGACATAAAAGCAATAACGAAATAGGCTGCTGGTCTAAAACCCTTAAGCCATCGATGTACTCCAGCGAAGGTTGCCGCGACTACCCATATACCAATTGTGATTGTTGCTAAACTGTGTGCATAGCCGATTAAAAATACTGAAGATGGTAACAACGCTAAAGAAATGAATCCGTTTATCTTCAGTAGTTTTGCCAGTCTCGGTAAGTATATTTCCAGCTGCAAAAATGTCGTACAGAAATATGCGCCAACCAGTGGCAGTATAAAGAAAGGTACATAAGTTAATTCTAGCAAGTGCCAATTGAATAGATTATTAGGCACTTGAAATACTAGCGCCCATCCAGAAAAATAAGTAAATAGATAAAGTGCATAGTAAAGGTGGCTTTTTTCCCTCGAGCCAGCATAAACAAACAGGTTGTATAACCCAAGTGCAAGTAAAGTCCCAAGGGATGAAATTACAAGTACTGTGTCAAACAAGACCAATTGTCGATATTCACTTTTACTATGTATTTCGACCCGAGGTTGGGAGGCATAGTAGCGGCTATCTAAACGAATCAATAGCTGGTAAGGCTTATTTACTTCCAGCGTTAGTGGACGCCCATAATGAAAAGCATACTCGCTAGGCTCATAGTAACCGCTGGGTTGGTGCCAAAGTAACGAATCGTCGTAAAGATAAAAATCAATATTTTCTACAAGACTATTAGTGACATCTATGACCCAGTCACGCTCATGTGATTGAGGGGCAATGGTTAAGTGGTACCAATACGTACCGCCGGTGAGTTCAATTTCATTTGTTGCATTTAGAGAAGATAACCAAGCAGTTATTTTGTTAGTTTGTTTTGGAGGTAATATATTGCTATTTGACTTGAAAACTTGGTATTCGAACTCGAGCGTTTCTCTTTGATTGGTTTGTTTGGCATCTACTTCAACTGCCGTTGCCAATGCACAAGTACCCATAGTTATCATAAACAGTAATATGTTTACATAAAGACGGCACATCATTTGAGTCTGTTTGTAGTCAGTAGGTATCAACTTATTATTTTCCAAAATCGTAACTAAATTCTAGCAATGCGCGACGGCCTTCACCTTTATTGCTATTAACCAAACCTAAAAAATCGATCAAATCAAATCTCAGAGTGTCATATTCAGTATCAAATATATTCTTCACGTTGAATGTAATCTTCCATCCATAACTTGCATTATGATAAGAAATCGCTGAATCCCATAGAGTGTATCCAGGTTGCTGAGTATAAGGACTTTGATTCTGGTCAAAGTATATTTTTGACTGGTAGCGGCCCAATAAATTCAATAACACAAAGTCATTATTAGCTAAGTTAATCTGGTACCCGACTACTGCACTCGTTTGAAACTCAGGCGTAAAAGGTTGCCTATTATTAGATAGTTCTTTCCCTGTGGGGTCAATATAGTGCCCAAATTTTGCAGTTGCCATATATCCAGTGGTCAAATTAATATGAAGTTCAGGTGTGATTTGCCATTCAAATTCAGACTCAATACCATTTATTGTTGAATTTGGAATATTTTGTAGAAGTTGTAGGTTTGGCGCATCAGGTATGCTTGACGGCTGATTAATAAACACTTGTTGATTGCGATAATCGTAATAAAAAGCAGTGACACCTATTCTGGCACTTCTATCCCATAATTCGGATTTGCTGCCTATCTCATACGAGTAAAGAGTTTCAGGTCCATAAGCAGCCATTTCTGCTTCAGCCTCGGTGAATAAGAATCCACCATTAAATCCCCCGCTTTTATAGCCACTACTGGCACTGGCATAAACCGCCCAATTATTTGCAAGTTTGTAGGTGAGTGCTAATTTACCAGACCACTGATTATTTTTGATTGAATCTGTTACCGACCAAAAAGGAAACGTCAGACCTTTAACATTATCATTTTGTGGAATGTTAAGGTCAGTATTACTGGTAAAACTAATCTGTTCATTGTTGTAACGCAAACCCGCAGTTAAAGTTGTTTGGGATTTAATGTTAATATCTATTTGGCCAAAAATCGCCTTCGACTCTGTGTCTATAGTGTTGTTGTAGAAATATTGGGCTGCACCTGAAGTGGGGCCAGAAGCACGAAAGTCTCGTAAAAGATCAATGCTATTTTGTTGTTGTATATTTTCTTTTAATAAAAATATGCCACTGATCCAATGTAATTTTTCTTGCTCTCCACTCATTTGAAATTCTTGGCTGTATACTTGATTATCCAATCCAAAAAAACCAACGCAAACATTAATTGAACTAGCATCACAATGAATTTGGTGCTGTCGCTGTAAATCACTAAACGCAGTTATTGAGGTGATATTGATGTTTTGATCCAGCTTCCAATTAAGTTTTAATCTAGCGCCTAACTGTTCAGTGCTATGCGGGCTATCATTGTCTACAGAAACATCTCTAAATTCATTCGAACCGTCACTAAAACCAAAGGCATCTGTACATACTCCACTAAGTGCTTTTTCTGCACTACAAACAGTACCTTCTTCTAAATCTAATACACCAGTATGTCCGTATGGTTGGCTGATGCCACTCCAATCTGCAGCGCTTAATTTAAGATTTAAATCAAAGGAGTCGGTATTCAAACCATACTGCCATCTAAAGGTGTTCCGCTTAATCCCTTCCTGAGGAGCCGGTTCAAGGTTATTAGTTGCTGAATAGTCATAGTCCACATGCTGGAAGACAACACGAGATGCGCTGTTATCACTAATTGGCAGGTTGAGCATACCTTCTATTTTCTGGTAAGCGTCACTGCCCACACCTATTTTTGTATAGGCAGAGAATTCCTGTTCCGGTTGATGGCTAAAAAATAATACTGCTCCCCCGGAAGTGTTGCGTCCAAATAATGTACCTTGTGGGCCTCTAAGCACCTCAACTCTTTGAATATCAAGTAATTCAGCGAATTGGCTATTGACTGAACCGCCAATCACGTCATCGAAATAAAAACCAATAGGCGATGTATTGGAGGTGTTGTAGTCAATCAACCCTACTCCACGGATATTCACTGCTGGTGGAGAGCCAGCACCGGCATTTTCCGTAATAAAAACGTTTGGGCTCAAACCACTAATTTGATAACTATCTTGAATATTACTATCTTGCAGCTGTCTTTGATTAAAAGAGGTAACGGCAACCGCTACCTCTTGAATATTTTGCAGACGTTTTTGTGATGTGACTTCAATAATTTCAAGTTCAGCGGTTTTTTCAGCAAATACTGAAAAATTCACACAAAATAAAATTAACGAAAAAAAAACAATTTTAAGCACGGAAACCTTAATATCATGATTAAGTATCCGTACTTAACTATAAATTATTCAATCGTACATTCTCACGGTTTGTTACACTTTTTACAATTAAAACATGAAATAAGAGAAAGTTATTTGTACAATTAATTGAGGCTAAAAGTCTTTTTCTCCAGTAATTATTTTGGGATGACCGCATATGGCTCTTGATGTTTGCATACCTGCCATGGTGGCCGCTTCCACACAGCCAGCATTTAAGCCTATTTTAATCCAATCACCAGTGATATAGAGGTTTTTAAAGGCAGTTTTATCTGTATCCAACCTATGTTGTGTGCTGTCTTTAACTGATAATACGTAACGCTCAGAAGGGTCAATATTGGCCCGCCAAAATTGACTGTTAAACCTGTTTTCAGCTGATTGGCAATCCAAATCGACTAAAACGTTCCAATCAAAACTCCCATCTCCAGCAACCTTTGGCCATAAATGATGGATTGAATTAGTCAGATTGCCAATGGCGTTCTGTTTTACTTTTTCAGACCATACATTTGGGAACTGGTAGTCGCTTGAAGGTGGGTAGCTATCTAAAGGGAGTGCGCTACAGAAATAGGCAACATTCTTAGGCTCCTGATCTGCTGGCCAAGTTTCCTTGTCCAATAACTGATCCATAGATGCCCAAGTATCAAAAGGTTCGACAAAGGCACTTAATACAGGTTCTTCTCCACTTGGAGGAGTATTAGTCCAACCTAAATCAGAAAGGGATTTATTTCCCCAAACTTGGTAGGCCTGAGTGGCAACTGTTTTGACCTTATCTGACATTGTTTGCAAATTCGGGTCTTGTGCAAGTAATGTAGGGCAGAGATGGGGAAGTGAGGCTATTGATATTCCATATATGACCTTGTCAAAATCTACACCTTTCACTAAGGTCTTTTGCGGTAACGATTGACCAAAATTCTGCTTGTATATTTCTGACCAATTACTCCAAAAAGATTCTAAGTTAATTTTGTTTTCTTGTAATAGCGCCGCTTGTACAGGATTTAGTTGATCGTAATTTGGCCTGTCAGGCCAACAATCTAGATCCTTAACATTTACTAAAGGGTTGTATTCTTTTACTCCTTCTTTCAGGGCGACTTGTTGAGTCAGGCGTATTTGTTGAATACTATCGCTATCTGCTATCACCTCTTCTACTTTATTGAAAAACTCAAATTTAACCCCGCGAGCTTTTAGTACTTGGTAATAGGGTGTAAACATAGTATCTCCCATACCTGCTTGCATCTTCCACATGATAGCGCCCTTATAATTCAAGGCTATTCTCATCATGCTGCGCAGTATAGTGCCAGCTTCAATATTGGGTTTTGAAAAGTCGCCTTTTTCATAAGCAAAAGTTAGGTCGTAAAAACCACGAACAGGGGCCGACTCCACCGTATATTTTACGTTGGCGCCATGTTTTGTCAGCCATTCTTGGTAGTCGTATTTATTAATGACATCAAACCCTTCAGAAAACACCCTATCTTCAAGCATGCCTATTAAAATAGTGATACCTAGATCAGCGCTGATAAATAGGCGACGTAAGTTGTCATTGCTATCTAAGATCTCTGAAAACTCTTTGTTTAACCAACGTCTTAGACGTTTCACTAAAATTTAATCGCACTATGATCTTCACTATTATGTTCAGTTAGATTCTTAGGTAATGCGGCCATAAAACTCTCAAGATGATCAAACGTATCTTTCACGTCATCAACTAACTCTTTACCTTCAATTTTAATGAAGTTGGCAATTTTTTCTAACCAAGAATCGTGGTCGTTATCGTCATCAGAGTCTTTCTCGGGTAATTTGGCGCTAGAAAGTGCATCTTTTTCTTGTCGAAGATCATGTAAAAACTTTTTGATCCATATATAAGCCGTTCGAAATAAATCCCACAGATCCAGACTTTCGTCCATCCCTCCCGGGATCTGATCATTAGTTGGAAAGTCTACAGGCCAACTTTTCCATTCGTTGTTAATCAGTTCCTGCAATACGATATAACTGTGTGGTTTAAACGCTTCTTGCCAAGTTGCTAAAGGAGTTCCTGACGGTCTATCAAGCTCTTCGTAAGCTTGTTTTATACTATTGAAAGCGTTGTCGTAGAAGCCGAACCAAATGTGCAAGCCATGTTCTTCAATACGCTCAGCATAATCAGCATTGCGACCACTGGCTCCTTTCCCGCCGATTCTCCAGCCCATCTGATACAGAGTAATATCATAGTTATTTTGCCAATCAGGTTGATTGGTTAAATGGAAGGCTGCGGTAATTGCACTGACCCCACCACCTAAAATAGCGATTTTTTCGGGCTCAATAACCGAGTTATTAACTAACTCTTCGCCAGGTGTCACTTCAAAGTCGAAATGTAAATGAAATGGTAATATGGCGGCTTGAGAGCCTAATTCAAAACCTAATGTTTCAGCCAACGGGAAGCTGTCAACTTGGTGTAAGTTAAGGTCATATTCACCACCCAAAAGGCTGACAGAATGTACTTTTTTGACCACCGCTGGTGCGGCAACTATTGCTTGGTAAACGGCCTTTTCGCCGGCGCTATCTGGAAACTGTTTGAGGAATAGTTGGTCAATTTCGGGCTTCAATAACATTTCAAGTGCTTGCTCAATGCCGTGAACATCTAAGTCAAGGAATTCGGGCACTGAGGCTAAAAATTTTCCTGCTTCTACAAGTAAATCAAGAAAATTTTCCAGCTTTGTTTCGTGATTGGCTGAGTTTCGCTTCACTTCCATCAACATATGCCAATCAATTTTCGTGTCAGGTGAAAAAGGCTGAAAGGCATTAACGGCACAACTGAAATAGTCAGGTTCTTGATCGGCAGTAGGAATAGAGTATTGACAGAGATATTTTGGATAACCAAATAACTCCCGACCATTAATAAGTGCCATCGCACTGTCTACAAAAAAATGATGAGGAAACCAGTAAACGTGATCTAACTTTAACTTGCCATCGACCTCCTTCATGCTGCCGACCATAATCCAGGTGATGATATCTATTTCAGAAATAAACCCTTTATTACGGTCGACGTCTATTGCCGAATACGCCTTATTAACTCTGGTATATGTGGTTAAAACATAAGGTGATAGGACCTTAAAACACATTCTGTTATTTGCTGGTCCATTCAAACAAGTATCAACAGTACTCTGCAAATTGCCAAGCTTGCCTTTGACAAAAAAACCATACATTTGTGCATCATTTAGTACCAATGGTGTATGCATTAAGACGTTACTTTTCGAATAGATAAAATTAGGGCGTTGGCAGTTTTTCATTCTGGTTTGGTTCCATTCCATTATGACTTGTTGGGTTGAGTTTTTACCCTAACAAATCATTAATAAAAAACCGAATGCTTTTATACCAATCAGCTCAAAATCGGCAAGGGCTTTTCTAAAGGATGAGCTTTAAACAATCTGAGTGAATAAATCTTTTTGCTGATTGGAATTACTCAGACATTTTTGCCTGTGGTTCTCTAAAACACTTTTGCTGCATTTTTGAGAACAAAGTCGTTAACGGTTTACAATTAACCTTGTGAGTATGTTCAAGTACGTACACCACAGATTCTAGTGTGGATAGACTACTTTCCTGCGTTGTTCGCCTAATGTGGTATTGGTTTTCTGGGGGAGTGGAAAAATGCCAGCTAGCGCATTGTTGTAACCAAGGGTTTAGATGCCATATTTTAAGTGCTTTACGCCATGACGCATCGATGAATATCACATTATGCTTTGCTGGAAAATGTTGTGATTTTTGTGCTGGTGAAGAAACCGTCTCAATCGAGATACTTTGTTCGTGAGGGTAGACTAAACAGTAGTTTTGCGGCTCACTCGAGACCTTTTCAGCCAATTCCGCCCAGTCTTGTGGTGTCTCTCCCAGTAAAACGGACACATGTTCTAACCCTAAAGTTAATAGTTTGACGGTGTTTTTTGCATGTTTTGCTTCTTTAGGGTGCTGTAAAATAATGATGTTGAGTGGTGCAGTGATCGGGCTTACCCAAACACACAAGCAGGTACTCTGCGGGTAGCTACACTTTTTACAAACTTGTCTTTTGTTGGTTTTTTCAGTCATTATGTTTTAAATATTTAGGCCCATTGCAACTTATGCTTGGTGTTTGTGAGTAGGCTTGTTAAATTTGTTAGCCTATGTCGTTTGTGCAACTTTGCGGCTGCCTCTAACTAAAAATATGTGCTCACCGGAAATTGTTTGATTAAATTAGCTAGCTGTTTATTTACTTTAGGTTTGTCCCATGTCATTTAACAACAAAGTTGATTACATGCCAAATCAACCTTTTGCCAATGTCGGCATAGATCCATCAGAAGACCAACATAAGAGCTTTCAAAAGCGAAAATGGCAGGTTTTGATTGCTACATTTTTATTGATTTTGATTATTGCTAATGCTGTGATTTGGAGTCGAGCACCTATTTATCAAAGCCAAGCTATCTTGCATTTTTCTTATACATCACAAAACGAAATACAGCTTACTGAGCTAGCCCAAAGGCAAATTACCTTGCATCAGCAAAGGTTAAAAAGTAACAGTGTACTGAGCTTAGTGTCCGACGAACTCGCACAAAATCAGATGTTAATGATTAACGTACAAACACTTTTTGATGCTCTGACGGCAGAAGCAAGTTTGACAGGGCGTATTATTACTTTAAAAGCTAACGGTACCGAGCCACAAATTATTAAACCAATGTTAGATGCATGGGTAAAAGTGTATCTGCAATTAGTTGAATCCGAAATGCAAGAGAACAACAGTGAAGAGTTGCTGGTTGCAGACGAACGATTACTGCTACTGGAATTGAAAATATCTGAACAACAACAATATTTACAATTTTTTGCCAGTGAAAATAATATTACCTCACTTGAAAGAGATGAAAATCGAGCCTTAAGTCAGACTAAAAATCTAGGGAATAACCTTGACAAAGCCTTAGCCGATGAGTCACATGCTAAAGCGTTATTGAATAGTTTGCTTGAAGCCACAAATAACGGGCAAATTATTATTCGACCAGACGACAAAGCAACAATTGATGCAACAAAACAAAGTCTGCGAGAAATTAATGCGAGTTTGTCCGCTTTATCTGAAAAGTATACTCAAGCTTATTTAGAGCGAGATCCCACTATTGTCGCTAAGCAGAAAAAAGTGCAGCAGCTGCAGATTCAGCTGGAAGAGCAAATACAAACCAGCCAAACAGACTATTTATTGGATGTACAACGTGATCTGAGCGCCGCTAAAGGTAACGTTCAGCAGATGAATACTCAGCTTGTTGAGCAAAACAAACTCGCCCAAGTGTTTAGCCAAAATCTAGAGCAATTTAAAAGATTAGACGACGAATTAAAGGCACTTCAATTTCAGGCTCAGACATTAAAAAATCAACAAGTCGCACAAGAAGTGTCGAAACCCTTCGATGCCAAGGTTTCGTTACTAGAGCCAGCTTTTATTCCTGATTTTGCCGTCGGCCCAAACTATCAGTTTAATAGTCTAATGAGTGTGATAGCGGCAGTTATCGTGGCTATCTTAGCCTTATTGTTGTTTAGTTTTATCTTCAAACAAAAAGCGTCAGGCACTTCAAGTCACTTTGTTGTGATCCCTGGGCAAGCTGGAACGAATGACTATTCAAACCTTGGATATGCGCAAAATAGGCAACTTGCAACGCCCGATCCTCGGCTATCTGCCGAACCCGCTAAATTAACATCCGTACCTCAAACATTACGTTTATTAAGCTTTGAAGAGTGCCAGCTGCTTTATTCTGTTGCCAATAAACAAGGTAAGGCATTAATAGGCCTGACGTTAAGTGGAGTAAATATTGACGAATTATTGTTAGTTGGGAAAGCGAATTTCGGTCAAAACTATTTGCTGTTACAGATAGATAACTCGTTTTCTCGCGCTATCAAAATGCAAGAAAATCTGGCTGATGTTGTGCAAGCAATATGTCATAACTTAGCCGCGGAACAAACAATTTGGTCGAATATCAACAACCAACAAGACTTAGTGCAGTTATTGGTAAATATTGGACATGATGCGCAGTTGGCTTTTCCGGAGCAACTATCACTTCATGTTTTACGGCATACTTATTTAACCTATTTAGCCAGTCAAGGCGCAAGGCTCAACGATATTGAGCAGGTAGCTGGATATACTTCGCCAAGCGATTTAGCGCTATATCGAAATGTAAACCAACAGGGCAAGTTGCTTGATTTAGATCAGATCAATATTCAATATCCTTTTGTAGTGACAAGTTGAGCAGTTGTTATGTCCGAGCACCCTCAATACGCTAAAATTTGGCGCACTGTGCAGCTCATCCCTTTAGGTAAAGTGGCGAGTTATGGCCAAATTGCCGATCTTGCTGGGTTACCTGGACGGGCGAGGTTAGTAGGCAAGTCACTAGGTTTTGTACCAAAGGATATGCAAGTACCCTGGCATAGGGTGTTACGTTCCTCTGGACAAATTGCCTTCCCCAAGGGGTCTGAACAATCACAGAGCCAAACAGGCTTATTGCAACAAGAAGACGTCGCTGTTTTTAACAACCGAGTCAAATTGAGTCTTTTTCAATGGCAACCTGATTTGGCAGAAATGCTATGGAAATTAGAGTATTAGCTTAGTATTCTGCATAGTTAATCTTGCTCTTAAGGGGTAAATCAGATATTTTTGCTAACTATTTTGTGAATTCACCTACTCGAGATTTTTGTTGTGTTAAAAACCTTTGATATAGACGACGTTGAAGAAGGGATGTTCGTTGACTCTATAGCAAAACAACAGGGGAAATTTAAGATCACCAGCCGTGGTAGGGTCACGTCTCTTGCCGCCATAAGTCAACTCAAAAAGAAAGGTATTCTGTCGGTTGTTGTTGATATGAGTAAACAACTGAAGCCCAAAGTGGTTGAGCAAGAAGAGCCAGAAACACCTCCTGAAGAGCCTGAACATAACATTGAAGTGACTTTTGAAGAAGAACTTGAAGTCGCCACTAAGCTTCATGCCAAAGGTAAACACCTACAAAAAACAATGTTAGAGAGTGTGGGTAAAAATCTACCCGTAGACATTGCCATTCCAGAAGCATTCACTAACAACCTTGTATCGTCTATTGATCGCAATCCAAATGCTTTGATGTGTATGACAAAAATACGAGAGAAAGACACTTACCTGTTGGAACATTCGTTAAACGTGGCAATTTTGTTAGCCAATTTTGGTACACATGTCGGTTTAGATGAAGAACAAATACAAGAATTAGCGTTGTCAGGTTTTTTACATGACATTGGAAAAATTAAAATTCCGGATGAAATATTACATAAACCTGGGCGTTTGACTGACCAAGAAATGACAGTTATGAAAGACCATGTGTATTACGGCACAAAAGTGCTGATTGAGATGGGAATTCCTGATTCAATCGTTGAGACTATAGTCCAACACCACGAGAGACTTGATGGTTATGGTTACCCTGATGGCCTACGAGGTGATGAAATCACTCAGTTTGGTCGCATGATTGCTATTGTAGATACCTATGACGCGATAACCGCAGACCGATGTTATAAGGTGGGTATGTCATCTAAAAAAGCGTTACAAATTTTGATGCAAGATGCACCTGAAAAATATGATGAGGGGTTAGTAAAACAATTTGTGCAATGTATCGGAATTTTCCCCGTTGGCAGTTTAGTCAAACTCAACAATGAAAAAATAGCCATGGTACTCAAGCAACATCCAGTACAAGCCACTAATCCTGTAGTCAAAGTTTTTTATTCGATTCGAGGCAACCATTATTTGCAGCCCAAGGAAGTAGACTTAGCTACATCCAGCAATGGCCTCAAAATTGTTGATGCGGTCATCGCCAGCGATTTTAAGCTGGACTTCAACAAATATTTTAATGAATCAATAGTGGTCTAGGCCAACACACTCAAAAACTCTCAACCTTTCTTAAGCCAATTCTAGGTTAACTATTTTTCGCTTCTTTCAATATGACTCTGAGTTGATCAGTTGTTACATCAGAGGGGCACACCCCTTTGTTGACCAACTCTTCACGAATACATTCAGGATCATTAGAAGAAAAACGAGGGCTGTTTTTCTGCACGTAACGCGTTAGTTTTTGCTGCAATTTTCGAGTTAAACAGGACATCTGTACATCTTAACCAGTTAAAAGTGAAACATAATTTATGGGCAAGCCATAGATATAAGAAATTTATATAATGCATCTTAATTTCTATACTTTAAATTATAATCAAAAACTGAGCCAACAAAATTTTAACAATATAATTCAATAAGATAGATGATTTTAAATTATTGAAAAAATCGTACCTGTAAAAATAACTGACAACTATCTATGCTTATCTAATTGAATTACAGGGATTATTTGTAAATTAATTGTTAATTTAAATGGCTTTACGTTGTGCAAACCGTTTAGGGATACAACTGTATTATGCCGCTGTCACCCGCCCAGTCACCTACCATCCAAATTTGCTCAAATGGATGATTGACGGGTACATCGATACAATGTTGCAGCGCTTTAATTTGTGGTGTTTCCCATGCAGGATGAGCGTTACGGATTACTAGCCATACCCGATTCGACTTGTAAGATTTATGAGATTTGTTAATTAAAATTCGGTTCAGTGCATTTAGTAGCCGCTGATTGGGTTTGAACATTTTATTTAAATTGCGCAGCTCCAAAATGGTTTTATCATCCAGCTCATGACCTAAAATTTGCCTGGCTTCTGCTTCAGAGCCATATAAATGAGCGACTTCTATATCCAAACGCTGCCCTTCGAGCCAACAGGACACATCTGGTTTACGTGGGCGATTATGCCAAATGTGACGTATTTTTTTACCACTGTCGTGTTCATACCAGCGCATAAATATTTTTGCTGCTTGGTGCTCAAGAACAATTTTTTCACGTTCACTGTTTTTAAATTCTGCCACCAACACCCACCTAAAAAACATCCAATACATTGCTATATAAACGCTCAGTAAAGAATAACACAGCCTTGAGCCAGCGGGATAAATTGAGCCAGCGGGATAAATTGAGCCAGCGGGATAAATTGAGCCAGCGGGATAAATTGAGCCAGCAGGATAAATTGAGCCAGCAGGATAAATTGAGCCAGCAGGATAAACTTGGTTTCAGAAGGCAAAGCAAATAATGTGCTGCCACAATGACTATTCTGAAAAATAAGCGACAACTTATTATTACGACATGGTGAGAAATACATAATTATCTACACACTCCCTGAATCGTGTCCGCAGCAGCAAGACTGCGGAGCTTGGCTCAAAGGTGTCGGTATCTATTCCAACTTATTTAAGTGTTTATTCTATATTCGCGATCTGCTCACGCATTTGTTCAATTAGTACTTTTAATTCTACTGCTGACTGCGTTATGTCGGTGTTGATGGACTTTGAGCCTAGGGTATTTGACTCGCGGTTAAATTCTTGCATCATAAAATCCAATCTGCGGCCAACTGCGCCGCCTTTTTTGAGGATTTTGTGGGTTTCACCAATATGTGATAACAAGCGGTCGAGTTCTTCGGCTACGTCTACTTTTTGTGCCAGCATTACCATTTCTTGTTCTAATCGTGTTGCGTCGAGTTCAATTTTGGCTTCTTCGAAGCGAGCTTGAATTTTCTCTCGTTGCCATTTGATTACATCTGGCATGTGAGCTGTGACTTTTTCTACTTCTACATTAATGCCATCTAAACGTTGTTCGATCATGGCTTTAAGGTTAGTGCCTTCGGTTGCGCGAGCGGCGATAAAGTCAGTGAGTGTGAGGTCAAATTCAGCTAACACATCACCTTGGATACTGTCCATATCGGCTTCTTCGGCAGAAATAACGCCAGGCCAACGTAATACATCAAGAGGGTTTACACCGGCAGATTGGCCGTGGGATTGCACCCAGTCTGCGGCGTGCATCACTTGTTTGGCTAAGTCTTCGTTAAGGCTTAATTTGCCCACTGCCGCGTCATTAGCTACAAAACGTAATGAACACTCGACTTTGCCGCGTTGTAGTTGTTTGCGAAAACGTTCGCGCAGCACCGGCTCCATGCTTTTAAAGTGCTCAGGAAGACGGAAATAGGTTTCAAGAAACCGTTGGTTAACCGAACGTATTTCCCATACGGCTGTGCCCCAATCGGCTTTAAGTTCACGGCGGGCGAAAGCTGTCATACTGTAAATCATAAGATGTCCTATTTACTGCGACTCAATATCTGAATAGGAATCGCTATGTATTTCTGTGTCTTTATATTAACTCAATCCAATATGTTCGTTGTGCTCTTTTTTGCTTAATAGCATTCGAGGACATTTATTTATATTTCAATTCCCCGTATCCAGCTCATTGCGTTATAATCCTGCGCCATAACCATCCCCCCAATAATTGTGGAGTACAGCATGCGTCCAAGTGGCAGAACAGCCGGGCAAATTCGTCCCGTTACCATTACCAGAAACTTTACTTGTCACGCCGAAGGTTCTGTCCTAATTGAGTTTGGCAATACCAAGGTGCTTTGTAATGCATCGGTAACAGAAGGTGTGCCTCGTTTTATGAAAGGCCAAGGTAAAGGCTGGGTAACCGCAGAATACAGCATGTTACCTAGAGCGACTCATACTCGTTCTGACCGTGAAGCGGCTCGTGGTAAACAAGGCGGTCGTACTCTTGAAATTCAGCGTTTGATTGCACGTTCATTACGCGCAGCGGTTGATTTAAAGTTGTTGGGTGAAAATACTATCGTTGTTGATTGTGATGTTATTCAAGCTGACGGTGGTACCCGTACTGCCTCTATCACCGGCGCATGTGTGGCACTAGCCGATGCATTAAGTTGGATGCGTGCTAAAGGTATTTTAAAAGCGAATCCAATTAAACATATGATTGCTGCTTTATCTGTTGGTGTTTACAAAGGCGTCGCTATTGCTGACTTAGAATATCTTGAAGATTCTGATGCTGAAACAGATATGAACGTTGTAATGACCGACACTGGTAAATTCATCGAAATACAAGGCACAGCTGAAGGTGACCCCTTTGATTCTGATGAGCTAAATGAAATGTTGGAACTGGCTAAAAATGGTATTCGTGAATTGTTCGATGAGCAAAAATTGGCTTTGAATTAGGACGGTAAAATGCAAGATTATCAACGTAACTTTATTGAATTTGCCCTAGCACGCAATGTTTTGAAATTTGGTCAGTTTACCCTTAAGTCCGGTCGAACTAGTCCCTACTTCTTTAATGCGGGTTTATTCAATACGGGTGGTGATTTGGCCAAGCTCGGTCAGTTTTACGCGCAAACTTTGCAAACATCTGGTATCGATTACGATGTGTTATTTGGCCCTGCCTATAAAGGTATTCCTATCGCCACTACTACTGCTGTGGCGTTAGCAGACAAACACAACGTAGATAAGCCTTATTGTTTTAATCGTAAAGAAGCGAAAACCCATGGTGAAGGTGGCAATTTAGTCGGCAGCCCGCTTGCAGGTAAAATCATGCTGGTGGATGACGTTATTACTGCAGGTACTGCCATTCGTGAGTCTATGCAATTGATTGAAGCAAATAATGCCCAGCTTGCAGGCGTGTTAATTGCCCTTGATAGGCAAGAAAAAGGTCAAGGTGAGCTGTCTGCTATCCAAGAAGTTGAGCGTGATTTTAATACTAAAGTGGTGTCTATCGTCAGCTTGGCCGATTTGGTTGACTATCTCAGCGATAAACCTGATATGGCCGAGCACTTAGCTAATATCAAACAATATCGTTTGGATTACGGGATATAGTCATCGATGGGTAATGTTAGTGCTTTTGATGACGCCAATTACCAATTAGACGCGATAGGCTTACGCTGCCCAGAACCCGTAATGATGGTGCGCTTAAAAATACGTGAGATGCAAGTTGGCGAGACAGTTACTGTAACCGCCGACGATCACTCCACTACTCGAGATATCCCCAGCTTTTGCCGATTTATGGAACATGAGTTGCTGGACTCACAAAGTGTTAATTCTCCCTATCAATATTTGATAAAAAAAGGCCGCTAACTTAGCGGCCTTTTTTTATCTACAGAATCTTATCTAATTGGGTTTGCGGAACTTAATAGTCCAGCGATCTGTATTGCCAGTGACCGATTTAGCGCCCACTTCGTAGCGTAATTCATCATCTGCGCGATAGTGTAAGTTGGAGTAGTCAACCAGTTCAAAGCCAGCTTCTTGAATTTCTTTAATCGCTAAAACAGGGTCAACACGGCGACCGTTAAAGGGATTGGATTCTTCCATATGGCGAGCAGTGTGATCCACTACAGCATAAACACCGCCTGGCCTGAGGGCTTCGAAAGCCAACTTATTCATGTGGCGACGACCTTCTTCACCAAAGTTATGGTAATTGCGAAAAGTCAGCACCATATCTAGATCTTTTACTTCAAGTGAATCTGCGTCTAATGAATAAAAACGTTCGCCATCTTTTCTATATAATTTTGCATCTTCAGCGACAATTTTTACTTTTTCGAAACCAGGCTTTTCAGTTAAACCTTTAATACGCCCTGTGCCCATCGCAGCATAATACTGACCTTTTTCACTTACTACTGGGGCTAAAATTTTTGTGTACCAGCCACCACCAGGGATCAGTTCGATAATTTTCATATCATCACGCAAACCAAAAAACTCTAAGGTTTGTAAGGCTTTTCGGTTTCTATCACGGTCGGTTTCTGCTTCGGTTCTGATTTCCGCTTTTAATGCCGATTTAATTTTTTCTGCGGTAGCGTCAAAGTTATCAGCCGCTATTGAGCTGACACTCACTGCGAGTAACAATATGGGTAGAAGTTTCTTCACTGATGTATCTCCATTTTTTTTATTGTTTAAAATTGTGAAAGTGGTTTAGCCTAT
The DNA here is from genome assembly GCF_913020055.1 of uncultured Paraglaciecola sp. Taxonomy (GTDB): domain Bacteria; phylum Pseudomonadota; class Gammaproteobacteria; order Enterobacterales; family Alteromonadaceae; genus Paraglaciecola. The sequence goes on from NZ_CAJWCF010000017.1 coordinate 20,125, forward strand.
CGCTGTTACAGACCGTTGAAATTAAACATAAATTTCAAATTAATCAACAGCCTACTGATGTTTATAAACCACACCATCTTTCATCACAAAACTTACCTGTTGTAGTAGTGATATTTGCGCTAAAGGATCACCTTTTACTGCGACTAAATCGGCTAATTTGCCCACTTCGATTGTACCAAGGCGGTCGCTAATTTTTAGTAAGTCAGCTGCGCTTTGTGTGGCACTTCGAATGGCTTCAATTGGTTTCATGCCCGCTTCTACCATCAAAACAAACTCTAGGCCGTTGTCACCATGAGCAGACACGCCAGAATCAGTGCCAAACGCAATTTTCACTCCAGCTTCATAAGCTTTGGCAAAAGTTTGTTGAATGAGTGGACCAATAGCCGCTGCTTTAGGTCTAACAAGGTCGGGAAAAAAACCATCAATTTTGGCTTTTTCTGCAACCCAGTTTCCAGCCATAATAGTTGGCACATAATAAGTGCCATTCTTTTTCATTTGTCTAAATACTTCTTTATCCATGTAGGTGCCGTGTTCGATAGAAGTAACCCCTGCTTTGATAGCGCGCAACATGCCTTCTTTGCCATGGGCATGTACTGCGACCGTCATACCATAGTCTGTAGCAGTTTCTACTATGGCGGTAAGTTCGTCGTCCATAAACTGTGGGTTTTGACCATTTTTAGCCACGCTTAACACACCGCCTGTTGCAGTGATTTTTATTAAATCAGCCCCGTCTTTATAACGCTGTCGCACTGCTTTGCGAGCTTCTGCGACACCGTTCACTACACCATCGAGAGGTCCAGGGTTACCCATAATTGACTTGCTGCGGCCATTAGTTGGATCGGCATGCCCACCTGTAGTCGCGATGGATTTGGCGGCAGTATAAATGCGCGGCCCTTTGACCAAGCCTTTATTAATCGCGTTTCTAAGAGCAACCGTTTCATTGTGGCCATCACCCAGATTACGTACAGAAGTAAAACCCGACATCAAGGTTTTTTCTGAATAGTGAACGCCCTTAATTGCATAATCTGCTTCGTTTAGGGTAAATCGTTCCATGTAACTTGCTGGACCGTTATGTTGGCTGGATATGTGTGTATGCATGTCCATAAATCCAGGCATCAGGGTGTAAGCTGATAAATCAATGACAGTGTCTTCGCTGCCACCTTCAGTGAATCCTTTGTTGATAGCGGTAATTTTGTTGTCGGTGACAATCACAGTTGCATTTTGAATGACTTTATTTGAGGTGCTGTCAATTAGACTGCCAGCATGAATAACCGTGGCAGCCATTACTGTACTGGCTATAAAAGATTGGGCTATCGCTGCAAAGATTAGCGTTGATTTTAAGGTTTTGTTTTTCATATTAATACTTCCTGTTATAACTCGCCAAGGCTAAAGCTGAAGTCACCGCTGTTAAGCATTAGATGGTGCTTACCATCTACTATTTGCTCTTCACCCAACTCAGCGAGTTGGTAAAATACATTTTGATGTAAACGAGCCCATAAGTTTCTGCGAACTAAAGCATAAGGTAGATATGCAGCTGTTTTTTTATCTGCAAATATTTGAATAGGATTTTCTGAACTAACAACTAAATCGTCGCCAGTGTTGGTTGTAAGAGCTAACTTACCGTCTTCTTTGTGCCATTGAGTAATGATAAAGGGGGCGTCTTCGACTTGAATTCCCACCTTTTCTACAGGTGTCACTAAAAAGTAATGATCGTCTTCGCGCTTTAAAACGCTGGAAAAAAGCTTAACTAATGCTTTGCGACCAATGGGTGTGCCCATGTAAAACCAAGTGCCGTCATGTTTTATTTGTATGTCTATGTCACCGCAAAACTCAGGGTTCCATTTATCCACGGGAGGTAAAGCCGCATTTTGAGAGCTGATTTGTTGTTGAAAAGCACCTAAGTCAAAACTCGCCATTAAAGCGTTTCTTTTATCTCACGTAATTTAGCTTTAATACGACGCATGTTTTCCGGTCCTGTGCGCAATAATTGCTTTTGCGGGGCAGTTAACGATTCTAGTTGGCTATCTGCAAACTTGTACATAACGCTATCAGTATATACTTCGACTGGAAAAGGTACTTCTGGGGTATCGAGTAATACATCAATGGCCTCTTCAAGCTTTTCATCAAAGCTGTCAGATGGGTTACCAATTTCAGCAAATATCCGTTCAATTGCTGGTTTGTACTCCTGATAAAGCTGCAATAGTGATTCTGTTTCGAGAGACTCAAGCACCTCTACATAAGGTGCATAACGTTTATAACTCGCAGGATCTATCCATTCTTTATCGGCTTGTCTGTATGTTCGAAATGGTTTGTCTGGTTGAACTAACATTCTATTGTTAGTGGCTATTTCTTCCTCGGCTAGTGTATTGGTCATTATAACGAAGCGCTCTAAGAGTGCGTCATTAACAAGCAAACGTGCAAAGGCATCATAATCAGATAAGGTTAATAATTTAGTTTTTACCGTGCCATCGCTTGTATCTAATGGCTCTGGCTCAGGAATGATTTCTGGTTCAGCTTGTTCCTTTACCGGGGCTGGGATAATAGCGACAGGTTGCTCTTCAATAATGGGTTCGACTGTTGGTTCAATAACAGGAGTGTATGGCTCAACAACAGGTTCAGGCTCAGGTTCGCTAGGCCAAAGCACAACGGCCAAAATAATAGCCAGTACTATTAAACCTATAGTGAAATGGGGAACTAACGACTTTTTCGATTCTTCACTCATGATTTTCCTGTTGACCAAATACCCTAAATTACACTAACACTTCAGCCTACTTAAAATTCCATCTAAATGATACGCGTAGATTGTAAAATACTGTAATTACATTCTTATCTGGACTGACCATTAAGAGGTAACTAAACTGGCTATGTGGTTCACCTAATTTTAACGTGTGTGGAAGTCTTTTGAATATTATTTTATATGCAGTGCCATTGTTTTTCCTGTTAATTGCTATCGAATTGTTATTAGAAAAAGCAAAAGGTACCGATTATTATCGTGTTAACGACAGTATAAACAGCTTAACTGCTGGTGTATTAAGCAGAATGACTGGCATTATCAAGCAGTTATTTCCCCTAACAGTATATGTGGTGGCGTATGAGCAGCTGGCCTTGTTTGAAATTGAACCAAGCTGGTGGAGTTGGCTCGGTGCCTTTGTAATTTATGATTTTTGTTACTATTGGAATCACCGGCTAGGTCACGAAATGAATATTTTGTGGGCTGCTCATGTCGTGCATCACTCAAGTGAAGAATACAATTTAACCACGGCTTTAAGGCAAAGTGGTAGCAGCGTGTTCAGCTGGATTTTTTACTTGCCTATGGCCATATTAGGCTTTGATCCTATTGTTTTAATCACGGTAGGTTCGTTAAATCTGATATATCAATTTTGGGTGCATACTCGGCATATTCCCAAGTTGGGCTGGTATGAATGGGTATTTGTGACACCTTCCAATCACCGAGTGCACCATGCGCAAAACCAAATCTATATAGACCGCAATTATGGTGGCGTGTTTATTCTTTGGGACCGAATTTTTGGTTCATTTCAAGAAGAATTGGATAACGATAAGCCTATTTATGGTATTCGAAAGGCGCTCAAAAGTTGGAATCCATTGTGGGCAAATGTGCATGTGTACAGTCAATTGGCCAAAGACTGCTGGCATGCAAAACGTTGGCAGGACAAACTACTGATTTGGTTTAAACGCACAGGTTGGCGACCTGCAGATGTTGAGCAAAATTACCCACTGAGTAAGGTTGATCTCACTAAATTTAGAAAATTCGATATTCCGCTAACGTTGATCAATAAATTTTATAGCCTGTTACAGTATTTATTGATTACTTTTGTTGGTTTGTTACTAATGATGAACGTTGCAAGCCTAACTTTAGCAGAACAAATTTTAGTGGTGATATTTGTTCTTTATGCCAGTTTATCCGCGGGCTTAGTGATGGAAAATAATCCTATAGCTATTTATTTAGAATGGGTTAAATATTTGCTAGTTTTAATTACTCTGCTTATGTATTCGTTACCTGAATGGATCGAATGGGCACTAGGAATTAGCATGCTCATAAACGTAGTGGTTTTGTTATTTAAAAAGAACGATATTATCAATTCAACTGGGCCTTTGATGGAGGCTAATAATTGAAAAAATCACTCATAGATTCAGCGCAATCGGTATCAATATAGAAGGGTTTGAAGAATTTTCGCCGATTGTCGCTTAGGTCCAAAGTACCTAACTTAATACACTAAATCAGTTTGTCGAAAAGTAACCTTAACTTAACGGTATAGTGACTCTAGTCACTCCATCACATTTTAGATAAAGAAGAATAATAATATGATATTTTTAAGATACTTAGTGCTCCCCTTTCTCCTTGGTAGCGTTGCGGTCATGGCTAAACAAGCACCATTGGTCTCAATCCCCACTCACGATGCTTTTTTCTCCAGTATTGCCCAGTACTGTGGCAAAGCTTTCGAGGGAAAAGTTGCGGTAGATAACCAGCCTAGTCCGGCATTTGAAGCCAAATTAGTTATGTTTGTGCGCAGCTGTAATGACGTTGAATTGCAGATCCCATTTTATGTGGGAGACAATGCATCTCGTACCTGGATTATTAAAAAAACTGGCAGTGGTTTAAGTCTAAAACATGACCATCGACATAAAGATGGTACTTTTGATCTTGTGACTATGTATGGTGGGCATACACTCGACGCAGGTTATAAACAAATACAGTCTTTTCCTGTTGACCAATATTCAAAAGAATTGTTTGCCGAACATGGATTGCCTCAATCTATTACCAATACATGGCAAATGTATATATACCCAGATTCGTTTTCTTATCGTTTAGTGCGTGAAGGAAGAGAGTTTAGAGTGGATTTTGATTTAACTCAGCCTATACCAGTGCCTGCTGCTCCTTGGGGATATGAGGAATAGATTGTTGTTTCACCACTGCACACCACCATAATGCATTGAGGCTAAACGGCCCAATTCGGAACCAGATAACAATGCTTGTTGTATATCATTGTGTCTAAGGTAACTGCATGTGAACCCAGCTTGAAAGGCGTCTCCACATCCCGTAGTGTCGACCACGTTTGTAGGCAACGCAGGCTGCGTAAATTGCTGCCCTTTATAAAACGCTATGCTGCCATTTTTACCTAGAGTAAGAACGATAAGTGATGTGTTTTTTGTAGATAAATTAGCTAGTTTTCCAATCATTTCTACATCACCACCGACATAAGCAATATCGACATTGGTTATAGTATCCGCCAGCACCTGAAAAGCAGGAAGATGTAAATAATCCACAATTAAACTGCTTTTGCCTCTTCTGGCTAACGTTTGCTGAAAATTAGGGCAGCTAGAATGGGTTGTCCAAATATCAAAATTAGAGATTTTCTGCCAGGTTTCCTCACTAATTTTATAGTTTTCGAAAACACCGCCATTCCAAGCACCTTCTTCTCCAAACCTTTCGCCAAAATCGTCGTTAATAATACGATTGTTAGCGGTATGCCCTTTAAGTATTTCCACGAGAGCAACATCAACATTATTTTGTTTTAGTAAGGAATATATTTTATTACCGTGATTATCATCGCCCAATGCACCTGCGAAGTGACAATTAACACCCTGACTCGAGAGCCGAATAGATTGATTGAGTGCATTTCCCCCAGCAAAATGTTTTTTCTGTTGTGGGAAAAAATCCATAGCGGCCACACTAAAACAAGCAGCTTTCATAGATATACCACGGCTGGAACTTCAATAAACCTAATGAGGCATACGTAAAACTGATCGGGAAATAACACCTTTTAAACCTTAGTAATTTTTAACTTGTGATTACTTTTCTCTGATTAAATTGGATTTTCAATTTATAGTGTCGTTAGTATTGACGTAACTAGTTGACAATTTGGGCGTCAATTATCCATTTTCTAGCTTGCTCAACAGATTCAAAAAATAGTGGTTTACTCGCTCTATCTTTATGGATATCCGAAAATAAAGCTTCGTAAAAAGAATGCCCTTCATCTCCTGGGAATACAAATGCACTAGGGTATTCAAATCCTTTATTTATTCGCCACGCCTGTAGTGCTTGAAGTTCTTTTTTTGCATCATGGGTAACGATGCACTCTCCTCGAAGAACAGTAATACATCCTATACACGCATGCCCCACATCGACTTGAATAGTTTTCATTTGTTCTATAAATGACAATACTGATTCTATATTCCAAGGCCCCACACCTTCGACTAGAATAATCTGGCCATCAAATGTAGTTTTGTATTGTCCATGTTCTTCAAAATTCACTTTAATTACCTTTAAACATGTCGAAAAAATGCTTCTTGTGCACATAACACATTAAATAAACCAATAGTCGGCTTGACGACTTTGTTAGGTGGTCCCTTGTCGATTCTCAAATAACGTTGCACTCAAGACTACTCAGAAGTAATAACTCTAATGGCTAGCAACGCCCACATTGAAAGTAAGATAAGCCAGCTAGAAAAATAAGCATAGACTCTTGGCCATATTTTGTTACTACCCGTATGAATATAAGTGTGAATTGCCCTTGCAGCGACATATGCCCATGCTAGTAGAAAAAATGGGAGCCCAGTCGTATTGACTGAAATAGCAGATACACAACAAACATAGAAAAGAACAGGAGCTTCATACAAATTAGTAAAGTTTCGCGCTAGCTTCGCAGATTGTTCTGGCTCAGCTTTACCTTGATAAATACTGAAATATGCAGGGTCAATTTCCCCTGCTCGGGCCAATTTTGATCGTAAGCTGAACAGCCGGACCAAGACAGAGAATGTGAGTAATACCATTGCGAACATGGGGAAAACTAAGTAGTGATTATTGATATCCGTATCCTCTATAAATTTTTGAATAACACTCTCAACTGAAGAGTGTTTAACCGTTTATTAGGTGGAAGTAGGGTTAAATATAAACACTACTCTCATTCTTACCTCAATATTCAGGTTAATTTTTTCTACAGCATTTCATAAATTTAAGCGTTTGAAAAAGCTAGTTTATATTTGTTGTTTTGTGATTAACCCAAGATAGGTATCTATTTAGAAAAATGTGAAAAATGATTATTGAACTACTATAAGGATAGAAACGTATTGCGTATCTATACTTTTAGCTAAATCTGAGATGGCCCTGTGCATCAAATCAAATACCAATTAAAGCATGTCTTAACTCAATCCCCAGTGGTCGAGATGTTGACTGTGCGTTCATACGAAATGAATATCTATCTTGTTGAGCTTAGAGTGGGTGATGAGATGGGGTTGGTTTATGAGGGGGATAGGCCAAAACGTTTTCATAGCACGCAGCATGTCCGCGATACGTTTGATAGTTGCATCATTTTGGCTGCACAAATGCTACACGAGTCGCCCTATGATGAGATGATAGGTAACCCTGAATCAGCACAAACTCTAGGCGCCTTGCCTTTCTCTATGGGCCAGCCGTACTAGTTTTTTGCTTGTAGTGAAGAGTTATCGCTTAAAGTTTTTCTTTAGTATTGTGGATAAATAAGTACGTATAATAAGCACCCATCACTACCATTATACCAATGCCAAGAATAGAGCCCCAAGCGACTGGGTCGTTCAATATTAGATCCCACATAATGATTCACCTTTGTTAGATAACGTTTTAACTAAGGTGATCTTATGCAATTAACACTGGCTCATATTGATCTAGATCAGTTTTGCGGCAAGGCTTTATTGAGTTTTAAATGTGAGTTTTAGTAGTTCAATTGAATCTGTAAATGTCAGTGTTTGTAATTTTCCTTTGCCTTCAACATTAATCGTATTGACTTGCTCTGGCCAAAGATCACGAAGTGCGTCGTGACGTATTGTCAGATTATCTAATGTGGTGGGTTGTGTGGTTTCCTGGTATACCCAAAAAAACTGACCTTCTAACTCAACGCCGACCATTTTTAATGGCAGTGGTTGTTGATTACTGGCAAACAAATTAAACCGTTGATTAACGTATTCGCCAAATTGGTTTTGAGTTTTTTTCGAGTCGATGATATCTGCATCTTTACCAAATATTTGTTTTACCGCGTGTTCAGCATCATGCACTCTAAAGCGGTGCATGATTTCAATGTTTTCAGTACGCGGATTAAACAATACTGTGCTAATCGCGGTTTTTTGCTGGTGGGCTGAAAGTGAGAACGCTGCAAACAGCAGCGCTCCTATCGCCCAATTTACGATTTTATTCATCGTTGTTTTGGTCGTCTTTTTTAATATCTTTGTCTTCTTTCAGCTCAGTTTTAATATCTTGCATGATATCGCGAGATACTTTTCTAGTGCTTTTTTTCCTTTTGTAAGCTTCGATACGTGACGGGATGATTTTGCGAGGGTAATGATTATTACTCACATCAACATCTGCAGTCTCCCAACGTGGATCAACAGTAACACTGACCAATTCTTTGTTTTTGTCAGTGATAATCATTTTATTCACTGCTTTGGGAGTACGACGCCAAATTTCTGCAGGAATGTATTGATTTTCCGTACTACCGTCAGCAAACGTGAGTTCCATGATGATTGGCATCACTAACCCGCCTTTGTTTGAAAACTCTAAAACGTAATAGTTTTTGTCTTCTTTTACTGCGCGCTCCAAAGCTGTTTTTTCCCAAGGTTTCAATTTTTTTAGGAATTTTTTATATTTATTACGTTCTTTGTTGGTCACGGTAAAACGATCGTTTTCGTCATAAAAGTCTGTGATATCAGAAAAACGCTCGACCCAAAGATCTTGGCCTTCAGCTTTATTACGTTCGTCGGTTAACGACATAGGTTTGTCTAATTCTTCTTGGCGTAAACGATCAAAGTCTATATCTGGGTTTTTGGTATCCAAGCGCAACTTAGAAATTTTATCTAAGGAAATATCCACGTGATCAGTGCTGTAAAACCATCCACGCCAAAACCAATCTAAATCAACACCTGAAGCTTCTTCCATAGTGCGGAAAAAATCTGAAGGTGTAGGGCGTTTGTATTTCCAGCGCTGTGCGTATTCCTTAAAGGCAAAATCAAATAATTCACGACCTAAAATAGTTTCGCGCAAAATATTTAATGCCGCAGCAGGTTTGGTGTAAGCATTCGGGCCTAAACGTAATACGCTATCTGACTGAGTCATAATTGGCACTTGAGTAGAGGATTTCATATAGCTGACAATATCCCGAGGCTCTACACCCCAAGGAATAGTGGGGTCCCATTCACGGCCTGCAACACCGTCTAGAAAGCTGTTTAATCCTTCATCCATCCAAGTCCACTGACGTTCATCAGAATTGACGATCATAGGAAAATAGATGTGCCCTACTTCGTGAATAACCACACCAATTAAAAAGCGTTTTTCAGCTTGCGAATAGGTTCGGCTTCCGTCGTCTTGCAATTCGGTGCGAGGACCATTAAAGGTGATCATGGGATATTCCATGCCGCCTACTGGGCCGTTAACTGATTGTGCTACGGGATAAGGATAATCAAAAGAAAAACGGCTATACACTTCTAATGTTTGGATAACAGCTTCGGTCGAATATTTTTTCCATAAATCGCCGCCTTCTTTGGGATAAAAAGACATGGCCATAACTAAAGGTTGATCTGCACCACCTTGTTGATGACCACGAGCATCCCACATGAATTTACGTGATGAAGCCCATGCGAAGTCACGCACATTTTCAGCGCGGAATTTCCATGTTTTGGATTTGTTGCTGCCTTCTTTTTCATTTTCTAAGGCTTCTTCTTCAGTGACAACAAATACTATACGGTCAGCTTTTTCAGCTTCTTTTAAGCGTTTGCGTTGCGTTGCGGTGAGAACGCTTTTTGGATTTTGTAACGCACCAGTAGAGCTAACAATATGATCGGCTGGCACAGTTAACTCAACATCGTAGTTGCCAAATTCTAAAGTAAACTCACCACGGCCAATAAATTCTTTGTTGGTCCAAGCTTCATAATCTGTATAAGCATGTAAACGTGGGAACCATTGGGCTAACAAAAATATATCGTTACCGCCAACTCGTTCGTCATCAGGAAAATGCTCATAACCTGAACGTGCCGATACCGCATCTTCTTCAACAATATTGAAAGCATAGTTGATTGAGAATTCGACTTTTTTACCCGGCTTTAGGTGCACAGGTAAATCGATACGCATATTGGTACCAACAACGGTGTGCTTAAGGTTTTTGCCCTTATTGTCTTTAACCGCTTGAATGTCATAACCCAGCACGTTGTCGTCAGTAAATTGTTGGCGGCGTAATGCGCCCAAACTCATCTGTGCTGGTTTACTGCTAGAGGCTGTTGATGTGGCTGGTCCACGATTTCCAATGCCACCGAAGGTGGTAGTCATGGCCGACATAGAGTCATGACGAAATTTATTCTGATCCAACTGCACCCAAAGGTATTTAAGGGTATCAGGTGAATTATTGTGGTAAGTGATTTCTTGGCTAGCTTCAATTCGACGCTTTTCTTCGTCAAGTTTTGCTTTGATTTTATAATCTACTTGTTGTTGCCAATATTCATGGCCGGGTTCACCAGCCGCGTTACGGTATACATTGGGTGTAGGCAGTGACTCATCTAATTGACGAAATTTATCTTCAAAATCGCCTTTTGTTTGGTTAATCGCCGCATTTGCCGAGCCAATAGTTGCAAGCGACAGGACTGCTATCGTTATAAATTTCTTAAACATTGTATTCCCTGGTTGTCGTGATGTAGTAGTTAACGGCGTAATTTTTATTGTTATTTTGCCGTCGGCGGGGATCTTATTACAATTTTACTGACAGTTCTTTGCTGAACTAACCAGTATTAAGAACGTTTTGTTAGCACTTTTCGTTCAAAACCGTTGTTTTTGCATGAATGAATTGGTAAATAGTGTGTTTTTAGACCATAGCTTATAACTACATTAGCTTGTTAATCCCTTGTTTTATCGTACTCTAAGGGCATAGCGAAGTGAGGTGTTGTATGTTTAAGGTAAACTGGAAGCGAGCAGTGATTAAAGTAGGTAGCAGCCTGATTGCGCCTAGCAATAATCAATGCAGTCAAGAGTATCTAAGGCATATTGCACAATTTATTAGTGATAGCCGAAAACAGGGAAAAGAGGTTATTTTGGTCTCTTCGGGTAGTGTTGCTGCTGGAAAGGGTAAAATTGCTTTTAAACACCGCCCATCTATTACTGAAAAACAAGCCATGGCCGCAATAGGTCAAACCCAGATGATGGCAAATTGGGCGAGTTTGTTTGATTTTGATTGTGCACAAATATTGCTGACATCGGATGATTTACATAATCGCACTAGATACGTGAATATCAAAAGTACCTTGCGCGAGCTGCTAAAAAATTACGCCTTACCCATAGTTAATGAAAATGACACTGTGGCAATTAACGAACTAAAGGTGGGCGATAACGATAATTTGGCGGCCTATACTGCATTAGTAGCTGAAGCCGACACCCTTATCATTTGTTCGGATATCAATGGTTTATATGATGCCGATCCCAGAAGTAACCCCTCTGCTAAGTTAATACCTGAAGTCGACGTTATTGATGACAGTATTTATCAATTAGCCGGTGGCGCAGTGTCCGAGATGGGCACTGGTGGAATGCAAACTAAAATTCAAGCTGCGCAAAAATGCGTAGATTCAGGTATTCAGACTTTGATCGTTAACGGCCGTGACCCAGCTGCGTTCGAAACACTGGCCAAAGGTTATTCACCAGGTACTTTATTCAAGCCAAATAAAAGTTTAGCCAGTGCCCGTGATAATTGGTTACGACATACCTTAAAAGTGAAGGGGCATATTGAAGTTGATCAAGGTGCAAAACGTGCACTATTGGAAAAAGGTGCATCATTACTACCTTCAGGCATAACCGCTGTGAACGGGGCCTTTGTATCTGGTGAAGCGGTCAATGTGACCTTTGAAAGTAAAGTTATTGCCAAAGGTTTAGTTCTTTACAGCGCCAAAGATTTAGCCAACATACAAGGCTTAAATAGCCAAAAAATAGAAGCTACTTTAGGTTACTCATTTGGTGAAGCTGCCATCCATCGAGATGATTTAGTGCTGCTTTGAGTTTGCTGATTACATTATTTATACAAGGATCCACAAAATGAGTTTTTCGATTACAGACGCTGCAAAACAAGCTAAAAAAGCAGCTAGGCAAGTAGCGAATCTAACGTCTGGGCAAAGAAATCAACTTTTGTCAGATATTGCTGAGGCGTTGATATCTAATACATCATCTATTTTGTTGGCTAACGAGAAAGACTTAGCTGCAGCCAAAAGCAATGGTTTAGATGCCGCTATGCTTGATCGTCTAGCTTTAGATCCAAAAGGGATTCAAGGCATTGCCAATGCGGTGCTTGAAATTGCTGGTCAGCCAGATCCCGTTGGTTCAATTTCCAAAATTGAACGTATGCCAAGTGGCATTCAAGTGGGCAAAATGCGCATACCTTTGGGCGTGATAGCGATGATTTATGAATCACGGCCTAATGTGACCATTGATGCGGCGGCATTATGTTTAAAGGCAGGCAATGCAGTGATATTGCGCGGTGGTAAAGAAGCAATACATTCTAATTTGGCTTTGGCCAAATGTATTGAGCTTGCCCTAGCTAAAAAACACCTAGACCCAGCAGCTGTGGTGGTTGTGCCTGATCCCGATCGGGCAGTGATGAACGAATTAATGACGCTTAATGAATCCATTGATTTAATTATCCCTAGAGGTGGTGAAGGGTTGATTCGTTTTGTTTCTGAAAATAGTCGTATTCCTGTGATCCAACATTACAAAGGTGTATGTCATTTGTATGTGGATAGTGCAGCCGATGAAGTGAAAGCATTGAACATCCTTAAGAACGGTAAAACCCAACGCACAGGTGTGTGTAATTCACTTGAAACTTTAGTGGTACATCAAGATCTCGCCTCTTCGTTTTTGCCAAAGGCCGCCGCACTATTAGCCGAGCACAATACGGTTATTCATGCTTGTGAAGACAGCATTGAATACTTTGATGGCGCACAAAAGGCGACTGAAGACGATTGGCACGCAGAATATTTGGCAATGGAGATAGCCGTAAAGGTGGCTGACGATTTTGAACAAGCTATCGCCCATATCGAAGAATACAGCTCGGGTCATACCGAAGTGATTGTCAGCCAAGATTACTCTAAAACCCAAGCCTTCATTCGCCGGATTAATTCGGCTGTGGTGATGGCCAATGCATCATCGCGTTTCTCAGACGGTGGTCAGTTAGGTTTGGGTGCTGAAATTGGCATATCCACCAGCAAATTACATGCTTACGGACCAATGGGTGCTGAATCGCTCACTACCGAAAAGTTTATCGTGATGGGTGACGGCGAAGTCCGTAGCTAATTTCAAATGATAAAGACGCAACACTACTTGTTTGATTGGGGTGACACCTTAATGGTTGATCTGCCTAGTCAGACTGGTTCTATGTGTGATTGGCCCAAAGTACAAGTTGTTGACGGGGCTAAAGCATGTTTGCAGCGATTAAGTGAGCACGCTTATTGTCATTTGGCGACCAATGCCGAAGATTCTTCAGAAGCACAAATTCGCTTGGCGCTAAAAAGAGCAGGGTTAAGTGATTATATTGAACGTATATTTTGTCGTGAAAATCTTGGTGTCGGGAAAACAGCTCCGAGTTATTATCACAAAATAACCGAGCGCTTAAATGTCAGCCCAGAACATGTCACCATGATCGGAGACTCACTCGAACGAGATGTTCATCAAGCGTTAAAAGCTGGTATAAAAGTGGTTTGGTACAATCCTAATGGCGGTCAAGCTGAGTTCGACACTTTAACTATCAATAAGTTAAATATGCTGACTTAGTGAGTCTCAGATTTATTTAGGATAAAACAGTATGATGGTTTCATTGTTTAAGGGATCTATAAAGAAGAAGGTTGAGGCTGCACTTTCTTTGATTATGAGACAATAAAAACAAGCATGACCACTAAAGAAACTTAAGTCGTCACGATTATCTATTACTCATAACCCACCATTTCAATTTTTACTTATATGCCAACGCAGCCCGGCATTTTATGGCATAAATGTTGTACCACTAAAGTGGATAAATTGTTATGCCACCGTCCATCACTATTGACTGTCCTGTCATAAAATCACTCTCTTTTGAAGCCAGAAACACTGCCACGCCTTCCATATCTTCAACTTGTCCATAACGTCTAGAACACGAACGCCTGAGACATGCCTCTTTGAATGCCTCTGGTGTGTCCGTGGTAAAGTCAGTTTCTACATAGCCAGGTAATAAAGCGTTTACTTGTATTTGATTCGGTCCAAGCTCAACGGCAAGTGCGCGTGTCAGGCCAACCATTGCTGTTTTAGTTGTAGAGTAAGAAGCCTGAAAACCAGTGCCTATTATTGCTGCAGCAGAAGAATTAATAATCAGTTTACCGGGTGATTTTCTTTCTAGTAGGTGAGTAATCACTGGTTTAAAGGTATTCACCACTCCGTTGATATTTATATCCATCACCCGGTCCCAATCGGCCTTTTCGGTTTGATGTAAATAACCTCGTGTGCCTGAGCCCCCGGCATTGGCAAAACAAATGTCTACCTTTTTGAATCTAGACAAGGTGGCAGCAAATGCAGCATTTACTTGTTCAATATCTGTAACATCGGCTTCAAATGCCTCTACGTCAGCACCAAGAGCACGTAAGATAGCAATAGACTCGCGGTTTTTGTCAGGGTTTCGCCCCCATACAGCCACCTTAGCACCACACTTCACTAACCCTTTTGCAAAGGCTAAACCAATACCGCCATTACCGCCTGTTATTAGCGCGACCTTGTCCGTTAAATCAAACATTCTTGAATCTCTTGCTATCAACATTTTATTTCAGCGCCGTCCTTAACCGGACACCCCTGTAATCTATAAAATAAAAAAGCCCCACCAAGAGGTGGGGCAAAAATACCTGAGAACACAGTCCAGGATTTTTTACGCAAATTTAAAAGGTTATTCGAAGCGATAAGTGACACGTATACCGTAAGTCCTTGGGTCAAGATAAGTGGGCGTTCGGTAACGTCCAACCAATGAATTATCGACACCTAAACCTGTTACCGAGGCTTCGTCTGATGCATTTTTAATAAAAGCTTCAAACTCCCAGACATCGTTTAAATCTCTAACCGTTACACTTAAGTCAGTTTGTTGCCAGCTATCTTGTAAGTCCGTGGCAATGTTATATAACCTTGTATAAAACTCATCCTGCCAAAACGTTTGTAACCGGTACGCAATTTCCCAATCTCCAGCTAATCCGTGGGTATATTGAATACCAAACTGAATTGAACTTTCTGGTGAGAACAACAAAGTATTCCCTTTCAAATTAACTGGACCAGATCCGGAAGCGGCAGAAATATCGGGTGAGGTGAAAAACTCTTCATTGATTTCAGAGTCTAGCAAAGACAGGTTCAAATTCATTCGTAAGCCGTCTATTGGCGCAGCAACAAATTCAAACTCAGCGCCTTTTACGTCCGCATCAACGTTGGTATTAAAAGTGGTACCGTCACCTAAAATCCCACCCACTTGAAGGCCATCATATTGGTAGATAAAAGCAGTCACATTGGCCTGAAACATGCGGCCTGCAAAAGTGTTTTTAGTGCCCATCTCTAATGATTTGATGTATTCAGGATCGAAGGTTGGAAAAGACGACTCGCTCGCTCCTGGGTTAATACCTCCCCCTTTATAGCCACGAGACAAAGTACCAAAGAACAAGGTTTCATCGGTCATATCAAAATCTGCCGAATAACTGAGCCCGATTTTGCCTGTTACTTCTTCCCAAGCACCTTCACCGTCAACGAAGCTGTTGTCTAAATCAAAAGCGGGGTTGAGAAACGAAAGAGGAGAAATTGTTCGTGTTTTTACTTCTTTTTCTTCATCGGTATACCGCAGTCCGACTGTCAATTTGAGGTCATCACTAAAGTCATAATAACCTTCACTAAATACGGCCCAAGATTTAGTGGTTATTTCTGGCGACTGAAAGCTAAAAGTGGCAAGTTCATCAGGTAATCCCAGATAACCGACTACCGCTGTTAACTCTGGTAGGTAAAAATTGACAAAAGATTCACCGTCATAATCAAAGTAATAAGCACCTGCAGTAAAGTTAAACGGCCCCTCACTATAAGATGCAACTCTAAATTCCTGACTCATTTGCTTACTGGCACCTTCATCTGTGCGAACCGTACTATGACGTGTGGTTAATTCAGTTCTGCCGCTAGGCAATAGCAGAGTTTGTGGGGTCAACATGCCATCTGCACCATCTCCGCTATCAAAATCTCGTTCGGCCTGAAATTCTCTATCATGGTAAGCAGAGACTGATGTAAACACATAATCGCCAAACTCATAATTGAATTCAAACGAGACTAAGAGGTCGTCGCCATTAAATACAGGCTGGGTATCCATGCGCACTTGTCTTGGGTCGCTTGGGTTGCTACGAACAGAGCCATCCAGGTTGGTATTATAAAAATTATCACGTAAACCGTAACCCAACGCACCTAGTAGGCCAGACAAACCACCATTGGCCAATGCGCCGTCGGTATGACTGGTATTAGGGAATTCACTAGCCAGGGTTTCACTATTATCACAACCCAGAACTGGATCTGACTTACACAAGACACCCACCACCCCACTGCGGTCACTGTGCTCTTTAAAATACTGGACGAATAAAAACCCATTGGCTTCTTCACTAAATTCGAAGCTGGTTGAGCTGCGCACAGACCATTGGTCTCGTCCGTCAAGCTCTTCGAATCCAACGTCTTCAGCCACGTTCTCGGTGTAACCATCACGTTTCACCGTATTAAAAGCAAAGCGCTGTAAAACGGAGTCACTAAGAGGAATGTTAAGGTAACCTTTTGTTCTTAAGCCATTAAAACTAGCAATTTCTGTTGTTAACTCAGCTTCAAATATATCATCAGGCTTTCTTGTGAGTGAGTTCAGTACGCCGGATGTAGTGTTACGGCCAAAAAGTGTACCCTGCGGGCCACGTAAGACTTCAATGGATTCCAAATCGTAAAATTCGTTTTGGATAGAATTGGCCCTTATATATACGCCGTTAACATGGACTCCCATGCCAGGATCAGCAGTGGAGGAAACAGCGTTATTACCGACACCACGCACACTATAGCCTGAGCTACGAGATACCATAAGATTAGGCACGGCATATTGAATATCTAAAGCATCTTCAATATCCTGATCGTCTAGCATAGCGCGGCTAAAGGCACTGATGGCAATAGGCGTTTCTTGCAAACTGTTTACACGCTTTTGCGCGGTGACTTGAATGACTTCAAGGCCTTGGTTTTCTTCTTCTAAGTTATTAACTGCCTGCGCAACGTCTTGTGCAAGTGCAGAAAACGCAAAGGGCAATAAGGCAATGATACTCAACATTGGGTTTTTGGTGTTTCTCGCTGGCATGATAGGCTCCCAGTTTTTATGTTTGTGTGGTGATATTAGATTCAGACAGTAGTCATCTCGGCCGCTACTAAGCAATGTGTCAATAAGGTCAATTTATTGACAAAACGTTCAATAGTCAACCTGTTTAGTTGCAATTATGTTAATTTATTAGAAATTTTTGGGTTTGATATAAAAATGAAATTTTTAAAACATCAATATAAACAACAAATTAACATGATTTTTTGAAAGTATTCTGTTATTAACTTATTGTTAATTAAAAATTTACAGTTTTTATTGTACCGCCATCAACACGCAGATTTATCCCGGTTATGTTGGATGCAACTGGACTGGCCAAGAAGACTGTGGCGTTTGCCACCTCTTGTGCCGTGCCTAAACGACCAAATACCGACAGGGCTTGGGCCCGCTTATACAAGTCGGGTTTATGTTTTTCTACCCCTTGCCAAAAACCATTTTCATGATAGATCGGCCCCGGAGAAAGCAAGTTAACCCGAATGTTTTCTTTGCCTAACTTATGGGCCAATTGCGAGGCGTAAGAAATAAGCGCGGCCTTCATTGCCCCATATTCAGTTTCAGTCGGCATGTTTGCACTCATAATTGAGGCAATGGATGCGATATACACAATGGATGCATCTTTGCCTTTGCGCAGGTGTGGTAGCGCCAATTCGGTGGCCCTAATATGTTGCATTAGATCAGCCTCAAAGGCCTGTTTCCAGCGGGCTTCACCGCTATATTCATTGTTACTGGTAACATTAGATACAAACACATCCAGGCCACCAAGCTGTTCAACTGCAGACTCAAACCACTGGCCAAATGCCTGGGAGTCACTCACATCTACAGTGGCACCGTAAGCTGTTGCACCTTGTGCGCGCCAATCGGCGAGCGCGGCATTTAAGGCATCGGCTCCCCGAGCACAGGTTGCAACTGCCGCCCCTTCATTAATGAGTGTTTGCGCCGCAGCGTGACCGATACCGCGACTGCCACCCGTGACTATTACCCGCTTATTAGCAAATCCTAAATCCATACCAAGCCCTCATGACTATGTAATAAAATTGTTAATTTAAACCCTACATGGTATTGAACTGTTCGTCAATAAGGTTTACATTACTGATTATGCGGATAAAAGAAAAAACAACTTTTGTGTTGAGTTGTTAGCGGTGAGAATTAAAATGGCAAATAATCGTCGAATTGGTGTTTTACAGGGATTGCGGTCTGCGACCCTGCTAGGTCTGTGGTTTACGAATATGGTGATTGTACAGGCAGAAGAGTCAATTGATGCTGGGAAGATTTTCCAGACTAACTGCGCAGCTTGCCATTCGGGAGCCCTGCTCGAAGCACCCAAAGTTGAAGCTTTTAAACTCTATCCTCCCGAAAGAATAGTAAAAGCCCTAGAATCGGGTTTAATGAGTACCGCAGGAATGGCCTTATCCCGAGAGGAAAAATACGCGGTGGCTGAGTTTTTAAGCGGCAAAAAAATCGCTGAATCCAGCGCTAAAGTCACTGCTTATACCTGTAAAAGAGCCGGTATTGACATGCCTAGAGACGCAGCTGATTCAGTCTGGAATGGGTGGGGCGGTAAAACTGCCAATAGACGACATCAAGACAAGGATCAAGGTTTGTCACCGGATAATGTGGCTGCTCTCAAATTGAAATGGGCATTTGCTTTTCCTGAGGCAACAAGAGTAAGGGCACAGCCTGTTGTCACTCAGAATATTGTGTACGTTGGCAGTCAGGCCGGGATTGTTTATGCTCTTGATGCCCAAACAGGCTGCGTACACTGGGAGTATAAAGCCAAGGCTGAAGTGAGAGGTGCGCTTTTTTTACAGCAAAACACCCTGCTATTTGGTGACTTAGATGGCAATGCTTACGCATTAGATGCTCAATCAGGCGAGTTGAACTGGCGTAAAAAAGTACATAGCAGTCCATTAGCAGTAGTAACCGGTTCAGTGATCGCTGATGAGAATAAGGTCTATGTACCGGTTTCATCGCTGGAAATTATCCCTGCGGCGAGAGTGGACTACGAATGTTGCTCGTTCAGAGGGGCGGTAGTTTCCTTTGAGATTAAAACAGGTAAAAAAGTGTGGACCACTTACACAGTTGACGAGCCTAAACCTACCTATAAAACCTCGGCTGGCACTCAACAGCATGGACCTTCGGGAGCCCCAGTTTGGTCTGGACCAACTCTAGATGTGAAACGTAATTTACTGTATGCCACCACAGGGCAAAACTATTCAACTCCTGCTACCGGAACAAGTGACGCTGTATTGGCTATGGACCTAAGTTCGGGTGAGATAAAATGGGTTACTCAGGTCACCAAAGGCGATGCCTGGAATGGAGCCTGTTCCCGTAAAACGCCCAATTGTCCTAAAGAAGACGGCCCCGATTTTGATATAGGTGCTTCTGCGATGTTAACTAGCCCGGAAAACGGTAAACAACTGCTTGTCATCGGTCAAAAGGGTGGCATGGTGTATGCCTTAGATCCTGATGCCAAAGGTGAAATTGTATGGCAGCAAAGGGTTGGAAGCGGCGGTACCATGGGTGGCGTGCATTGGGGAATGAGCAGTGATAATCACAAGGTTTATGTGGGTGTGTCGGACTTGCCTACTAATAACCCTTACATCGTTGGTGAGCCTCGTCCAGGGCTGCACAGTCTAGATCTGCTGAGCGGTAAGTTTGTCTGGCGCACAGCATTGCCAAACGTTTGCCCCAAAGAGCGCAAGTTTTTATGTTTTCCCGGCATATCAGCAGCGGTATCAAGCTCTGCAGACTTAGTTTATGCAGGTAGTCTGGATGGCATGTTTAGAATTTTCTCTGCAGACACAGGTGAAATACTTTGGCAGTACGACACTAAACTAGCGGTAAACAGTATCAATGGGGTAAAAGGCTTTGGTGGCGCGATTGAAGCTGACGGCCCGGTTATTGCCAATGGCAATATCTATCTAAGCTCAGGCTATGACAAGTGGGGAGAAATCCCGGGTAATTTACTGATGGTGTTCTCACTTGATGGCAAATAAACCTTAGCTTGGCCTAAAACAAGATTCATCTAGCAATAAACCTAGAAATAAAAGCAAGTGTAGCGTGTTTGAAACTTTCATTTGGAGATAAATATGCATCTAATTAAAAACCTAACGACGGTGGTTTTTTTATCAATCGTTAGCTCGTCTGTTGGGGCGATAGAAATAGACAAAACTGCCACTATCAAAGATACCAAAACCACTATTATGGGGATCAATCATATTGGCTTGTCTGTGAAGAACCTCGATCAAGCGCTGGCTTTCTATCTACAGGCTACGGATTTTGAGCTAGTAAAACGAGAAAAAATATTCGCCAATAGCCACTCGGATGCATTGTATGGTGGGCAAAGCCTGGAATATGAAGTGGCGACCCTTAAAGCGCCCAATATGTTGTTTGAGCTGACTGAATTTGCCATTAATAAAGAGCTAAGATTAAGCGATATGCCCGCTCAGGGCCCCGGTATGACCCATACCTGTTTTCAATCTCCTAAAGCTGAATCCGGCTACGATAAATTTGTCGCCGCAGGCGCTCGTTTGCTCACGCCGGGAAATACCCCAGTTGACTTAGGCGGATACGGCGTAACTTATGCTTATGGATATGATCCAGAAGGCAATATGTTTGAAATGGAACAGCTGGATGGGAAAATTCTGGCTCGCGCCGGTTATGACAATGCCTGGCAAGAATGGGACAGCCCTATGTGGATGACACAAGTTGCTTTTGCCACCCCGGATATCGAAAAACTAATGGACTTTTATCAAGACGTATTAGGCATTAAGCCTTATCGAAAAGCCGAAATCAGCAAAAATCCCAAAATTGATCGTATCACCGGACTCACCGACTCAAATGTACTAGCTGGTTGGTTCAAAATGAACGAACAGTCAAAGATGATGGAGTTTTGGCAATTCAAAACACCTAAAACAGAGGCCTTCACCGGCCAGCGTAAAGCAAGTGATTTAGGGTATAGCTACTCTCTAGAAGTGGGTGATATTCAACAAGAGTACAAACGTCTTATATCTCTTGGCGTTGACTTGATCAGTGCCCCGCAACAAGTTGGTGGATATTGGCAGATGTACGCCAGAGATGTAGACGGCAATATATTTTCACTTCGTCAAGTGATCAAGGCCAATTCGAACTATTCCATTGTTAGCTTTGAGCTACCTGGCTAAGTGCCTTTTACCGATTTTGTGAAGTATCTGTAGAAAGGTAACCTATGTAGATCCATTAAAATGTGTGTGAAAGCTCACCTTCTTCTAATGATTAATGGTTTTATATGAATATTAGTGAAAATGTTGCCAATCGGATTGCACGATTCAAAATTGACATGTAGTCACCACTGTTAGAATTTATCGGCCCGATAGGGGCCACAACTGCGAGAATTCTTTTATGTTAGATAAGCGATATTCCAAATTAGTAAGCATTGCTTGCTACTTGTTGATTGCACCGTTTGTGCTGATCTCCAACCTTGCCTTCGCGGCCGCACCGCTAGCTGAGACCGCATCGACAACTGAAACTATGACATTAGGCTATGACTCCAAATATGCCACGCTTAATGGTCTGAAGTTTCACTATGTACAAAAAGGTGAAGGTGATTTAATCGTCTTTTTGCACGGATATCCCTTTTTTGGCGCGTCTTGGGACAAACTTCTGTCTCATTTTTCAAATACATATCATGTAGTTGCTCCAGACAATCGAGGTTACAACTTATCGGCAAAACCAGAAGGGGCTGAAAACTACAAAATTGAACTACTAGTAGAAGATGTAAAAGCCCTGATTAAGCATTTTCCAGCAGATAAAAAAGTTACTCTGGTGGGTCATGACTGGGGCGGAGCGTTGGCATGGACAACGGCGCAAAAATACCCCGAATTAATTGACAAGGTAGTGGTTATTAACGCCCCCCCTTACAATGTTTTACTGCACATGATTGTCAACAATGAAGAGCAAAAAAAATCCTCCGCTTATATGGAAAGACTCAAGAGCCCGAAAGTTGAAAAGGTATTTGCAGAGCATGGACCAGAGATGTTATGGCGTTATGGCTTTGACCGAGGTTATGCAAACGGACACCTAGACGACGAATTCAAGCAGGCATTTTTCGCCGCCTGGAATCAACCGGGTGCGCATACCGGTGCAGTGAACTGGTATCGCGCCAACGTACCTGCGGTAGCCGATATAAACGATTCGTCTTACTGGCCATCAAAAATGGCCAGAGTTACGGTGCCTAGTTTGCTGATATGGACAGAAAATGAACGCACCTTTGTGCCGGCTATGCTGGACGTAATCCCCAAGTATGTAGATGATTTAAGCATCACTGTGATCCCAGGCTCAGGGCACAGTCCGTTTTTTGATAAACCGCAGGATGTTATCAAAGCAATGGAAGCGTTTCTCAAGCCCTAAACATTGACTTGTTAGCATCGTTAAATGCTTCACCGTTGTATCTTCAAGAAACTACTAATTGTGACTGCCAATAAATAAGTAGGGCAGTCTGTTGTGCACTTTCGTACATTTTAAGAGCTGGGATATCGTCTATTCTTGCGAAACATTATTAATGGAACGTTTTCAATGAAATACCTTGTACGCATCTCTATTTCCTTATTCCTTGTTCTTATTGTTACTGCTGCACTAGGGTATGTTTATTTGGCTCCTGTCACTAAGCCAGAACCTGTATCATCAGATGCAACTCGCGTTTCGATAAATAGTGGAGACTTAATTGGTTATCAAAACGAGCTCGACGTGTCGGTCTGGCAAGGTATTCCTTATGCAGAACCGCCCATTGGCGACTTACGTTGGAAAGCACCACGCCCAGTAGCCCATTGGGAAGGGCAAAAGTCTGTCTTGAAAATTGGTCCTGACTGTGCGAGTCAAAGCTTCAAAACATCAATCGACAACAACCATTTTAACGGCAGCGAGGATTGTTTGTACTTGAACGTTTACGCTCCAGAAAAAGCGGAGAACTTGCCCGTATTGTATTGGATTCATGGTGGTGCAAACAATGGAGGTAGCAGCAGTAATCCTGTCTATGATGGTTCTCAGTTAGCATCAAAATTTGATGTTGTCGTTGTTAGCATTAATTATCGTTTAAGCGTTTTTGGTTGGTTATCACACCCAGCACTGCGAACCAGCCCAGACTTACCTGAAGACGCATCGAGTAATTATGGCATTCTTGACCAAATTGAAGGCTTAAAATGGGTACATCAAAATATTGTAAAATTTGGGGGCGATGCTAATAAGGTGACTATTTTTGGTGAATCTGCTGGTGGCTGGAATGTCATGGCTTTAATGGCTTCACCTCTTGCAAAAAACTTATTTCACGGTGCAATTGCCCAAAGTGGCGGCTTGGATATTGAGACCATTGCTAGGGCAGAAAACTACGAAGATGCAGGAGGTCATCAACATAGTTCTCGGGAATTTATTACTCAACTCCTCATAAGTGAGGGAAAGGCTAACGATATCGCTAGCGCTAAAGCGATACAAAACAGTATGACTACAACTTCCCTTGCAACATATTTACGTAGTAAAAGTACAGCAGAGGTTTATCAAGCTTTTCGTAGTGAAACCGGTGGCAAAGTTTTCAGAAATCTAAATTTAATTGGTGACGGCGTGGTATTGCCCAAAGCTATAGCGTCTGAGACTCTTTTTTCAGATCCAGCTAACTACAATGCCGTTCCAGTGATGTTAGGGACCAATCGCGATGAAATGAAGTTGTTTTTAAGCTTTAACCCCGACCATGTGGATATGTTGATGGGATTGCCCATCGGCATTAAGGATAGCAAGCGCTATGACAAATTCAGTCACTACGGCAGTAACCAATGGAAGATTAAAGCGGTAGATCGTTTAGCTGCTGTTATGCGCCAAGGCCAGGGCAACAATGTATTTGCCTACCGTTTTGATGCCGATGATTTACGTGATTTTGGTTTTATCGATCTAAAAGAGTTGTTTGGGGCAGCGCATGGACTCGAAGTGTCTTATGTGTTCGGAAATTTTGTCACAACGATGAGCCGTATTATCCACCCGACAGAAAATCATAAAGCAAGAAATGCGCTATCACAAACCATGATGTCATACTGGGCCGCTTTTGCCCACCATGGGACGCCTGGAAGAGGCTATTTCGGAAAACAAATTGAATGGTCAGCTTGGCAAAATAGCAGTAATGAAAATCGAGTGATGATTTTAGACACGAGTTTAGATGGTGGTATTCGTATGTCTTCTGAACAATTATATATGGATAATTTAAGGAAAGCATTTTTGACAGATACGAGTTTTGTCAACCAACAAGAGTTTTGTTCTGCATATAAATTGTTATTTAGAGGAAAAGATTTTGTGCAGAAAGAGTATGATTTCTTAGGCGAAAAAGGCTGTTCCGACGTCGAATCGTAGACAATGATTGCTTAACGCAATGCTTTAATGAGCGGTTTAAAACGAAAAAAATCTTCAAGTTAGCTATTTATTTTTGTTTCTTAAGCAGTGGTTTTAGCGCCGTATCGTAGTTGCGTTTTAACCCTTCAATGCTACCAATCATCATAGCAACGGTTATGTCTTCAATTGTTTGCCGGCTGACATCATGGCGGGTAAGGTAATGACCAGCCGCTGCAGGCATACCAAAAGAAATATCTATGGCGATTAATGCGATACCCATATCGATTCCAAAATGATCATGCACGATTTCAGCCACATATTTAACTGCTGTTCCTCGGCTGTATTCGGTGGGATCGCCATGCTCAGACAAACTAGGCTCAGCCGCTAATCTATCTAAGATTAAGCCTCGTTCGTCAATATAACTCAAATAAGCCTTGGTCGTTTGCCGGACCAATTGCTCAATGGTTTCAGCACCTTCTGCTGCTTTTGATTGGCGTATTCTTAAGCTTTTATATTCTCGTTTGAGTAAGGTAGCCAGCAATTCCTTCAAACTAGGATAATAAGCATATACCAACGACTTACTGATCCCAGCTTCCTGCCCCAGTCGTTCCATGCTTATCGCAGAGACACCTTCAATTGCAACCATTTCGGCCGCGTGATCAAGGATTAAATTTTTTCTAACCTCAGGTGAAAGTCTGGTGCGTGTTTTTTTGGATTCTGTCATAGCAATAGAACTGGCCCATTAGAGGTGAAAGGTGAGCGCTAATAGTATGGATGATAGTGATAAATGCAAGCTTTGTTAAGACACATTGGCTGGTTAATACTGTTCACTTACTCAAAAAATGAATCGAAAGCAAAATCATTACTTTGGGCTAGCTATAAATTTGGTTTTGGAGCTTGGTTGGTTTGCGTATATTGCTTAGGGTAATATCTAGAAACCCATTAAAGTCTCTAATTAGGTGTGACTGATCAGCATAATCCAAGTTAGCAGCCAGCTCCGTTAATGAAAGTTGTCTATTCTCTAACATTTCTAAAGCGTGGCTTAGCCGATATTTTCTAATTAACCACTTGGGTGGTAAACTAACATAGGTTTTAAATAAGCGTTGTAGCGTTCGCACAGATGTACGGGAAATGTCTGCTAGCATTTCAACGCGCTTAATTTCGTTGTTATTTTTCATCTGTTCAGCAAGTGCCTGCACGTTACTAAGTGCTGAGTCCTGCGGCATAACTATTTTTCGTAACGTTTCATCTAAATGGGTAACTACGTCTTTATCACAATCTGCATTGAGCGTATTTTCTACTAGCTTCTGCTGATCAAATAGCAAAATATCAGCGGCTTCAAATTCAGTATCCACAGCTTTATCTATTGGGCAAGGGAGTCGTTTGGCTAATACCCCTAAATTGAACTTCACCCCGATAATTTTGCCTTGGCCCTGCATGCAATAGTGATACTTTTTACTCACCGGCCCCAGCACTTTTGCACCTTGTTGGCTAATGACCAAGTGCATATTCGGGTCAGGCAAGTTTTGTTGATTGTGGGGCTGTTGGCCGCGCAAATCCCAATCCACCAGCCAAAATTGCTCAATTAAAGGCGCCAGAGTTGACTCTGGTAGGTAGCGCCTTAATTGAAAGTGTTGGGCACTGGAATTTGGGTGCAATACACCTGATATTTTTTTATCGTTGCTTTGCATTAATCGAATAATATGTCGTGTTTGTTCAATATTGACTGTCGATCATGCATTAGGGTATGGGCTGTTGATCTTTCATATATCATCGAGACTGAGGTCATTTATTTGGATACCTAGGCGTTTGCCTTGAAGTTTAGCCATTCTAAACGAAAGGTAAACAACGAAGGTAGGCGAATAAATGGCCCAGCCCGAAGGGTTTTCCTCAAAACGCCCTCACTCTGCGTTAAAATCTGTTTATTTGGATGGCCAAATTTCACAGATTTGGCCTTGATTGAGCACATTTTGAGAAAAATCTCGGTGACATATGAAAGATAAACAGACCATTGTATTTTGAGCAAACGTCATGGGGATAAATATGCACACTTTAACAGGGCAATTTCAGATAAAAGATTGGCAAGAAACTACTCAGAGTGAATATAAAGTAGGAAAACGTAGTTTAGCGAACGTTAAACTTGACTATACCGGTCATGTTACTGGGTCCAGTGAATTGCAGTATTTATTAAGTTATCAAGCAGATGGCAGCGCTGATTTTGTTGGATTTGAAAGTCTACAAGCAAGCGTAAATGGAACATCGGGTAGTTTAATAATAAGGCATATTGGTCGTTTTGTTGCTGGGGTGGCGAGCAGCCAATTTGAGGTGATCCAAAGCACCATTACAGATAAGCTTATTGGTTCAAAGGGACACTTTACTTCAGGTGAAAATGGGCAAGCTGAATACACTATTGAAGTCAGTTAGTAATGATTATTAGGAGGATATATGAGTGAAAAAATTAGCGGTGGTTGCCTTTGCGGTGTAGTTAAGTTTGAAGTAGAGAATGACTTTAAACGTTTCTATTTTTGTCATTGTCAGCAATGCCGAAAAATTACCGGTTCGGCCCATGCATCCAATTTATTTGCACGCCCCGACGCTATAACGTGGATAACAGGCGAACAACATAAAAAACAATTCAATTATCCAGACCGTGATTTTACCGTGGTATTTTGCAGCGAATGTGGTTCAGGTTTGCCTTTTGTGACTAAAAGCGGAAAAGCCTTACTAGTGCCTGCAGGTAGTTTAGATTCTGAGCCGAACATTCAACCCAATAACAATATATTTTGGGCTGAACGAGCTGCTTGGTATGACAATGGAAAACTGGCGACTACCTGTGAGGGTTTTCCCAGCTAATTAGTCTGAGCTTCACCGCTGGCAGTTTGTTCTAACATCGCATAATAAAACTGGATGGCGTTGAGGTAATCTTGCACCGAAATTTGCTCATTCAGACCATGGAATTGTTCTAATGTCTCTGGATTCAGTGACACCATCATAAAGCGATAAATATTCTTAGACAGGCTTTGAAAATGTCTTGAATCGGTTGCCCCTAAAACTAAATAGGGAGTGACGAGTACATTGTCGTCCAAGCGCCTTATTGAGCTTTCAATTAACTTAAATCCAATGTTATCGGTAGGTGATACAGCCGATGCTTCGTTGGCTAGTTCGGTAGCAAGTGTCACTCTAGGGTCGTCAATTACACGCTCTAGGTGTGCTTGAATACTCGCCACCGTATCGCCGGGTAATATCCTAAAGTTGACTACTGCTGTGGCAATAGTGGGCAGTACGTTTGATTTAGTGCTGCCTTGTAACATAGTGACCGCTGTTGTTGTGCGAGCGCTTGCTGCTGAACTAGGACTTTTCAGTAAGGTACTGAGTACCACAGGTTCAAATAACCATAAATTAGCCAAAGGTAAGCGCTGTGATAACGGCATTGAATAACCAATGTTATCGAACATTAAATCAAAAAATTCAGTTCGAGCATCAAAAGGGTTGTTTTCAACATTGACTATGGCACTGGCTAAAATACCCGCAGCAGTATGTGCTGGTGGTTGTGATGAATGTCCACCCTCTCCTTTAACAGTTAACCTAAAGTTAACGAAACCTTTTTCAGCCACACCCACTAGGCCTATAGGTTGAGTGGTGCCGGGAATAATGCCGTCGGTGATCACGCCGCCTTCGTCTAAGATAAATTCGAATTGAGTCTTTTTCTCAGCAAAATACTCAGCTATGGCTATTGCCCCTTCACCGCCTGTTTCTTCATCGTGACCAAAGGCAAAATAGATATCTCTTTGTGGTTGGTTATTTTGTTTTAGGTACCATTCAAGTGATTCCATCAGTGCAAGCACACTGACCTTGTCGTCAATTGCACCTCTACCCCAAATGATGCCGTCTACCACTTTTCCACCAAATGGTGGTTGTAACCATTGGTCTTTGGTTTGTTCGTCAACCGGTACAACGTCCATATGCCCCATAAAAAGTGCGGGTTTGAGTTGTGGGTTTTGGCCTTTTAAGTGGAAAACCATGCTGTAATCATTGAACTTTGTTAGCTCTGTTTTTTCGAACACTAAGGGAAAAGATTGTTGCAAATGTTGGTGAAAGGCTTGAAATGCCGAGTGATCTAGCTTGCTTGAATCGTCATAAGAAATAGTGGGAATTTGTAGTGCTTGACTAAACCTCTCTATGGCTGCGCTTTCATTTAATGTAATCGGTGTAAGAGATTCTGTGACCTGGTATTGGTTATTTTCAAAAACGCTAGTGGCGCGATAAAACAAAATAGCTACTAAAACAACAATGAGGAACGCGGCAGACAACAGTATTTTTTTCATTAGGTAGTCACTTATTCTTATTTACTGGGTAAACTTGTCAGCAGTATATCCTTTCACCGAGATTAATAAAGCCTTGTCTAACCCCGTTCTGTTTTCTGTTGTGGTGCTTATTTGGGGATCAACCTGGCTGGCCATTACTTATCAGTTTGGCGAAGTCGACCCTACTCTTTCGGTTGCTTATCGTTTTTTAATTGCCGCGACGATCCTATTTACCTACTGCAAAATCAAAAAGTTATCTTTGCATTTACCTACGCATATTCATGTCAAAATGGCTGCTGTTGGTTTGTGTTTATATACTCTTGATTACACGCTTTTATACCAAAGCCAGCAGTATATTATTAGTGCGATTGTAGCGTTGATGAGCTCAGGCATGGTGTATATCAATGTGTTGTTGCGTCGGGTGTTATTGAAAAAACCTATTCGCAGTGAAGTCATGATAGGGGCGACCTTGGGCATGTTTGGCATTGGTCTAATATTCTTGCCGGAGTTTGCCAAAGTCAGTGCTAATCAATATCTGGTATTGGGTATTAGCTTGGCATTTGCCTCGTTCTTTTTTGCTTCTTTGGGCAATGTTGTATCTGAGCGTATTCTGGATCATGGCACACCTGTCATTCAAATGAATTTTTGGGCTATGAGTTACGGCGTTATTTTTATTTTCACTGCAGCCATGTTTAATGGTGCGGAATTTAGCCTACCCACTAATCCTAATTATTATTATTCAATGTTTTATTTGTCGGTATTTGGTTCGGTTTTGGCCTTTGGAGGCTATATGCAGCTAGTCAAACAAATGGGCTCAGATAAAGCCGCGTATGTAGTGTTAGTTTATCCCATTATTGCCTTGATTTTGTCGACAATGTTTGAAGGTTATCAATGGCACTTGGAGGCATTTATTGGTGTGGCAATAGTATTGTTTGGCAATGCGGTAGCTATGGGCAAACTACCGCTTCCATTTGGTAAAAAAGCTTAGTCAAAGTTGATTCAGCTTTTGGTTCAGCTCATAACTAGGTTCAGTGACAATTTTTTCCAGTATCTGCACTCTTTCTGTTAATTGTTGAATTAGCAGATTTTTTTCATCCTGACTTGGTGTGGTTTTTTGTGTTTGGCTAAATGGGTTACTGCAACGGCCATTTAACCAGTCTGCTAGTTGCCAGTTGTTTTTGTGATCCAACCAACAAACAGCCAAAGAAATCACAGCGATAATCGATAATATAAGGGTAAATTTGAGTGGATCCATAAGTTTCTCCTGAGTGATTGGTTATATAAATGTGTTGTTTGTTATTTGCCTTTAACTCAGTAGTCTTAGCTAAGCAAAATTTATTACAGAATATTTGTAATAAATTTATTAAGTTAAAGACTATGTTATTGAACCTATTATTTTAATTGCCTTTTTTAGGGAACATTGAGCCACTTGAGCACGGATTTTAGCCAAGTTTTACGAGAGCATGCCGCCTTATTGGGCCGTGTGGCTGCGACCTATGAAGCCAATTTTCATAAGCGCCAAGAGTTGCTTCAGGAAATTACCTTAGCGGTGTGGCAGGCTCTGGATAAATTTAAAGGTGACAGCAGTATAAAAACCTATGTATTACGAGTGGCTCACAATAAAGCTATTACTCATGTGGCTTATCACGCTAAACAACCTCGCAACGATAGTTATTGTGAAATGGAGTCCCCTGAACCAAGTCATAAACCATCTGCAGTTGAGCAAATTGACCAACAGCAAAAATTTCAAATGATGTTGGGCCAAATTCGACAAATGCCCATACAAACTATGCAAGTGGTGACCATGTCGATGGAAGGTTTGAGTTATGACGAAATAGCAGACGCTTGCGGTATTAGTAGCTCAAACGCGGGTGTAGTGCTCAATAGAGCAAGAAAAGTATTGATGGAGAGCATGCAAAATGGCTGATAATCAAGATCCGCTAAAGCAACTTTGGTTACAGCAAGAAGTCGTGTTGCCAGATCTTTCCCAAGTGAGCAAAAATTGGCATAAAGTCAGACTTAAACAATGGTGTTATGTTGCATTGGATGTTTTAAGTTTATGTTTTTGTTTTTTAATTGTATGGCTTAACGCAGATAAGTTGGATGGTTTAAGCATGACATTAATGTTAGTAGTCATGTTAGTGTCAGTTGTCTTTGTCGCGTACATCACTTGGTTGCGGCGTTTTTCTTTTGGTTGGTCTAATGCTTCAACAGACGAGCATATTCAAAGGCTACTAAAACAAATTGAAAGTAATATTAAAATCGCTAATTTGAGTTTGCACTTGGTGTGGTTTGTTACATTGTTGACGGTGATTTTTTATGCTGGCTTGTATTATTTTGAGGTGTTTCCAGAAGATAGGTTTATTCGCAAACTTACTGTTACTCTAGGAATACACGCTGTTGTGATGCCTGGTATCTGGGTTTGGGCTTCTAGGCGCAAAAAAAGATTCATTAAAGAATTGTCAGAACTAACTAAATTATTAGCGGGTATCAAGGTCTGATTGCCTTTCGGGTTGGGCCATTTATTCGCCTACCTTCGTTGTTTACCTCTCGTTTAGAATGACTAAACTTCAAAGCAAACGCCTCGGTATCCAAATAAATGACATCAGTCTCGAGGACGTATGAAAGATCAACAGCCCCTAGTGTTATCTTTCTGGTCCCTTAAAAAATCGGACTTTTTGAGACTAAAGTAAGCTGTTATGCTGTGTTATGTTTTTCATTCTGGCTAAAATCAAAACATGACAGATGTTTATCAAAACTTCCTGCCAAAACAACATTTTTCTGACCTGCAACGCTTGTTCATGACCAACATCTTACCTTGGCATTATTCTGATCGTGTGGTGTCTACGCAGCGACACTTTATGTTTGGGCATACGTTTATGGAAGATGGCCAGATTGTTAATCCAACCTATTTTGAGCCTGTAAGAGGTATGTTGTTACAATTACAACAGAAGGTTAAATTTATTGGTGTGAGCCGCATTCGAGCTGTGATGTATACCAATCAAGGCAAAGAAATAAAACACCCAACTCATGTGGATATTCCTCTCGATTCAGGGGTATCAGACAAATTTCGTATTGCTGTTTTTCATGTTAACACCTGCAATGGAAAAACGGTGATTGGCGATAAAGAAATCGAGTCCCAACAGAATCAACTTATTTTGTTTAAAAATGTTCCGCATTACGGCACCGTACAAACTGACACGGACACGCGAGTTGTCATAAATTTTTCTCTGAGAATTGAATAAGAAATATTGGATTCTTTTAACTTACAAGTTGGGCTGTGAACTCAAAACCTTAGTAAATTTGTGGTTGAAACCTTTTGTTATGCCTTTACTCTACTGATATATAAATCAAACTGATTAAGAGACTATTATGCCTGACATTGTTGTCATGTTTTTTCTGCTTGGCCTGATTGCTGGCTTAGTTCGCTCTGATCTAAAAGTCCCTAAAGCCACCTACGACACTATGAGTTTGTTGTTGATGTTAACCATTGGCCTCAAGGGTGGCATGGCTTTACATGGAAAGTTGAGTTGGGACTTAGTACCTGAACTTTTGTTGGTTGGTGCCTTGGGCGGCATTATTCCGCTATTACTATTTCCGATACTGAGGAAGCTGATACAGTTGTCATTAGCTGACAGCGCCAGTATTGCAGCGCATTACGGTTCAGTAAGTGCAGGTACATTTGCTGTGGCATTGGCTTATGTTGAAACCAACCAACTCGCGGTATCCGCGCAAGTTACTTTATATTTAGTCTTATTAGAACTGCCTGCCATTGTGGTGGGATTGTTGTTGTATCGCCGATATCAAACTGGCACTGCTTCTACTAGCATGGGTAATTTATGGCATGAGTCATTTACCAATAGAGGCGTTATTTTACTATTGGGCGGTGTGATCATTGGTTTTATGTATGGTTATCAAACCGGTAGTGAAGTCACCGAAATGTTTACTGGTGTCTTTAAAGCCGTGCTTGCATTGTTTTTATTAGAAATGGGCTTAGTGGCGGCAGGTACATTGCAACCTATTCCTTTTAAACATTGGCGCTTGCTAGTGTTTGCTCTATTAGCACCTAGCTTGTTGGCTGGTTTTGGTATTGCAACGGGTTATGTGTTGGACTTAAGTGTGGGCTCTACGGTTATTCTAGCCAGCCTACTCGCCAGTGCTTCATACATTGCAGCACCTGCAGCGATCAAAAGTAGCATTAATGAAGCTGATATTGGTTTAGCCATGTTGGCTTCGTTGGGGCTGACATTTCCGTTTAACGTGATAATCGGTATCAGTTTTTA
>NZ_CAJWCF010000018.1 GCF_913020055.1 uncultured Paraglaciecola sp.
CACACTAGCCCAATGCGGGGATGCTCAGGTGTTCACGTTCAGACCGGAATGGGTGTTCACAATCACCGGAATACGCAGCAACTATTACCAAGCTAATCCAATTTGAAAAAAGCCAAGCAGAACCTATTCAATTGGTCGTTGAGGAACAACTCTCTGCAGTCTAAGCATTAACAATTGGAAAAGATAAGTTAAAGGTGGTTCCAAATCCAATTTCAGAATCCACTGTTACCTGTGCATCGTGGGCTTCAAGAATGGCATAGGAAACTGACAATCCTAAACCGGTACCCACGCCTACAGGTTTAGTGGTAAAGAATGGAGTGAATAGTTTTTCTACGGTTTCTTTGTCCATGCCGGTGCCTGTGTCTTTAACATGAATAATCAGCCTATGATTGTCTTCAGTTTGAAATAGACTGAGCTTCCCTCCTCCTTCCATGGCATAGGCTGCATTGACAAATAAGTTAACGAAAACCTGCTGTAATTGCCCCAAACTTCCAAGGATTAAAGAGCTAGAGTTAGTCACCTGATTGTCGACTTGGTGCTCATATTTAAATACATTTCCAGCAATTTTAAGTGCCGTTTCAACACAATCGTTTATAGATATTTGAACCTGCTTAACATCTCCAGAATGAGAAAAACTTTTTAAATTTTCTACAATCTCTCTAACTCTATTTAGTCCTTCAATATTGGAATTTAGCAAATCTGTTGAATCCTCTTCGATATACGCAAGATGTACTTTTTCACATAATGAAGTAAAGGATTCCGTATCTAAACTTTTATTAACTGCTAATTCACTTCTAATTTCATCATGTAGTTTCTTATAGTCCTCTAAATATTCTTGGAGTACTTGCATGTTGGAACGGATAAAAGCGATAGGATTGTTAATTTCATGGGCAACACCAGCAGCCAATTGGCCCAGCGCCGCCATTTTACCTGACTGTATGAGTTGGCGTTTAGCACTTTCTAGTTTGTTCACTGAGTCTTGAAGCTGTACATTACGTTTTAATATACGCACGTCGGTCAATCGTCTTCGAATACCGCTAGTTAGATTATCTCTAGCAGTTGCTAAAATTGGAAATATTTCCTCTTCAACCAATTCCATGTCACTCAAAAAAGCCAACCAACCGATTTTACCTCTGGATAAGGAAAAGTTCATATACAGTACCCAGCCAAACTCTTTTTCGTGCTGATTTTTGTCATCAGTAACGGGAGAAATAAACCAAGACTCCAACACCTTAGTTTCAGTTAATGGCAAATTTTCAATAACCAATTACTGAAGCTCACTTTCACTTCGCCATCCGTGTTCATCACTCCAAGCATCGTTAAGCTTGCCGTCAATTGCCGCCCCACCCTTAGAAACAAAATAAAAACCATATTCTGCAGAACAATACTGACATGTGAGCTCAACCATATTTTTTATCATATCGTCTAACGGCAGCTCTGAAGAAACTCCCAAAGACGCTCTGCCAAGATATTCGAGTTCGGATTGTTTTTTTGTAGAAAAAGCCAGTGCACTTTTCAAAGATTGATTGGTTTGATAAATCTCTAACGAAAAGCGTTCCAATTGATTTTCAGCAAGGTTGCGTGCTTTTTTCTCTCTAATAGCTTTACGTTCAAAAACAGCAATGCGTTTCTCCAATTCATTAACTGATTGGTCAGCGCTATCATTAGACTCTGGCTCTGCAGATTGTGTCACACCTTTTCTACCTCTATCACACAACGTTGATCGCCTTCATGCTCACATTCGGATTGGGATACCTTAACTTCTTGTCCTGTGTGCTCTGCAAGCCCGTGTACAATACCTTCACAGAAATAACATAACTTACGCGGAGATTGGTAGTGAAAAGAGAGTTGATTAGGTGTTTCAGATAAAAACTCAAATTCGGGCAGTAATGCATCTGGATTCAGCTTTTTCACCTCAACGTGAATAAAGTATTGAACCGCACGCAAAAATTCAAACACATCTTTAAAATCGTGGGCGCCAGGTGGAGCCAAGTTATAGAGTTCTTTAAACACCCATTTACCAAAAGCAAACTGTGCGTCTTTTGCTGATATATTTTTTTTATCAACAACCAAGCCAATTAATGTAAATAATTCTTGGTCATCATAAGTGCCGACAGTGGTGTAGATACCTTCACTGGGTAACTCAGCTTCATCAAGTAACTCATCCCAGAATTCATCCCCCCAAAGCTCTTCAATAAAATCATTAAACTTTACAAAAACAATACCTTTCATAAAACACACCTAATGCAAATTTAGAATGTCAGTATTGGCTAATTGGTTTCAATTAGCCAGTTGTTAACACTATATAATAGAGATACTTATAAACCTAAAATAGAATACATTTTAAAAACTAGAGTCTATTTTTTGTAAAAAACAGCCGGTCGAATTCATTATTATTTTTTCAAATATTTGAGGGGAACCATACCTCCAAAAAATGTATCTCTCAGCCTGAGTTTAAAGCCATTAAGGTAAAGCTGATATGGGTGGACGCACTAAATGGAAAAGAAGGGTTCTAGGACAAAAACAACCAATGTTCCCCCGAATGAATACGCAAATTTTAAGATGTTATAGGGATATAACAGGCCAAAGAATGGCCTGTACTTATGATTTGTTAGGTGAACAATCTCCAAAACCAGCCTTTAGATAGCTCATCTTCACAGGTTTTTAATTGGGTCGCATATCTTAAGGAGCGAGCGTTAACAGTTTTAGCGACGTCTTTAAGCCACGATTTCTTATTATAACTGCCTCGGCGATATCCACCCCAGCCCTCGTGATAATTAAGATACTGCAACTCTGCATCCCATTTTGATACGCCGTTCATTTCATTACTTTTACTAATAAACCAGCCCATAAAGTCCATTGCATCATCAAAATCTGTACGGTCGGCCCAGGAATTGTCGGTTTCTCGCTTGTAGTCATCCCAAGTTGGTGTCTTGGCTTGAGAGTAACCATAGGCACTGCTAACGCGTCCCCAAGGGATCAGGCCGAAGAAGAAATAGTCTTTGGGTGGACGAGCTTTAGCTTTAAATGAGCTTTCTTGATACATCATGGCCATAGGCACATGAATAGGCACTCCCCACTTCTCTCGCATATCGATTGCAGTTTCAAACCAATCGCGCTTTTCAGTGAAAATATCGCAAATATTACTAATATTTTGCGGTGGCGTGGTGGTGCAAGCCGCTAAAAATAAGGTGCTAGATATGCTGATTAAAATAATTTTTAAAAAATAATATTTTTTTGTGAACTTTTGATCCATAACCTACTCTTAATTAACGTGTTCTAGTTATTGTGTGTTTTCCCTGGTAGTAGCTTTGAAGCCTGATATATATCAGGCTTTTTTTTTGCCTTAAATTAATTGGTTGTGGCAACCGAAAAATAACTACTTAAAAAATCATCGAAAGAAACATTATCCTGCTGCTCAATAACACGCTGTTTCTCAATGGATAAACTCGCGTGTTCAGCCAATTCTTCAGCATTCATAAAGGCATAATCAGAATCTAATAATTGCTGTTTGTAGTCTTCTGCTAATGCCAAGCCTAATGAACCATTATCACATTGTTGGCTAATCAATCGCTGTAAAATTTTTGCTGAGGGCGTCAAGCTAGGATCAAGTATTTTTTGTTTTTCCTGCTGCAATGCAGATGAATAATGCGTTGTATTATTCGCTTGGTCCAGCACCAATGCCACTTCTTGCATTTCAGCAAACAGCTGCAATGCCCATGTTGATAAACCAATTTTTTGCTGCGCATTTGAGAGTAAAAGTTCTGGGTCTCGTCCATGATCAACAACGGCACTTAAATTAATTTCAGTCTCTTGATACTGCTCGGCATCCATCACTGCACTTGTCTTCGTGACACAATACAACAAAAACACATCAAGAAAATAAAATTGATTTTCCTCAATGCCGATTGCACTAAATGGATTAACATCTAACGCTCGCACCTCTATATAACTAACGCCTCTTTTATCGAGTGCCTCAGACGGTTTTTCTAATGGCTTAGTGGGTTGTTTGGGTCTAATAGGTGAATACAGTTCATTTTCAATCTGCAATACGTTGGCATTTAACTGTTGATACGCCCCCTCTTTTTTACCCGCATACTTTTGGTAAGCAGAAGATGGCTGGTTAATAGCTGCTCGTAAAGAAGCAATATAGCTATCTACTTGGTTATAACAAATATTTAAACCAGATTGTGCACTATTGGTATAGCCCAAGTCACTCATTCTTAGTGATGTGGCAAAAGGTAGATAATAGGTACCACGCCCCAGTTTTTTAAAAGGTAAATTAGTTTCCTTACCTTTGATAAACGAACCACAAATAGCGGGAGACGCGCCATACAAATAAGGTATTAACCAACAAAAACGACGGTAGTTTCTAATCAATGCAAAATACGCTGCAGAAACCGCATCTTTGTCAGCAGTTTCTCCAGATGTTTTATCTAACCATTGTTGCCAGAACTCATCAGGCAGAGAAAAATTAAAATGCACGCCAGAGATTGCTTGCATCATACTTCCGTAACGGTTTTTTAAACCTACTCGATATAAGGTTTTCATCTTGCCAATGTTTGAAGAGCCATAATTGGCGATAGGGATAGCATCTTCATTTTCAATAAAACAAGGCATACTCATAGGCCAAAGACGTTCATCACCCATATTTGAGACAGCAAATTTATGTACATCATTTAACTGGGAGATTGTTTTTTGTACAGACACTTCTGGCGGAGTAATAAATTCTAATAATGACTCAGAAAAATCAGTGGTAATAAACTCATGGGTTAATGCCGAGCCTAATGCTGTTTGATGTGGGCTCTGAGCTAAACCACCATCAGGATTAATACGTAAAGTTTCACGCTCAATCCCATGGCGTATTCCATTTAAAGTTTGTACAACTGCATGATCTTGTAATACCTTTAAACGCTCTGCAAAAGGAGTCTGATTTGCTTGCAAAATACCATCCAATTAAAAATAAAAAGAACTAACATATGAGTTCTAGTCTACCTGCAGTTTATAAATAAAGTAACTAGGTATATCAGTAATTTACATCGAGTAACAAATACGCAGTATTGTTTGCTAGAATATGAAAAACAAAATCCAAATAACCTTTTAATACCTAATAACATTTGAGGAAACGCTATTTTGTCTGGCTCTGATCTAAATATTTTCGACGCACAATTTGCTACCAATCAATTTAGCGGTAACCAATTGTTATTGGTACAAATTTTAAAGAAATTCATCCGACAATATGCACACTTTGATACTTTACTCGAAGAGCACTTACTACAGCAAAATATTGATGCTGCGAAACAAGATGTGCACACCATAAAAGGTGTGAGTGGAAATCTAGGTATGAAAACCTTACATCAAGCATGCAAAGACCTTGAAGTAGATTTGGCTAATCCAATAACCGATTACACCTTAGAAGCGTTTTCGAAGATTTTTAAGCAAACTATTACCGTAGTAGAAAACTACTCTGTAGAAAATGAAGTTGAAGAAAGTCCTACAGAAGACATCCAACAAGATGAGAAGGCTGAGTTAATAGCGGCTTTGAAGCGTAATGAATTTATTTCTGATAGTAAAATGCAAGACTACTCTCAATCCTTAGGTTTTCCTTCGGAAAAACTAAATAAATTAAAAAAGGCTATTGATAATTTAGATTACGCCAGCGCTATTGAACTGTTGGAATAGCAAAACGTTTTGCAAGATTTAATCAAAGTGTTATTTGATCATCCTGATTTTATGGTGGTTCACAAACCTTGTAATGTCGCAGTGCAAAATGAGGCCAATCAATCAGGTATCTTACCTCTACTTTGCCAGCAACTTAATATTGAGAAATTATGGTTGGTGCACAGGTTAGACAAAGTCACTTCCGGTATTTTAATTCTGGCTAAACATGCAAAAGCAGCGGCAGTATTTGGTCAGCTATTTGAACATAAACAAATAGAAAAATACTATTTGGCTATATCATCGAAAAAACCCAAAAAGAAACAAGGTACAGTCAAAGGGGGAATGAAAAAAGTCAGAGATGGTAAATGGATGTTGGACAGCACTGACAGTAATGTTGCACATTCTCAATTTTTCAGCTTTTCAATATCTCCTAGTATTCGTTTATTCTTAATCAAACCATTAACCGGTAAAACCCATCAAATTAGGGTTGCATTAAAA
Organism: uncultured Paraglaciecola sp.; assembly: GCF_913020055.1. Lineage (GTDB taxonomy): Bacteria > Pseudomonadota > Gammaproteobacteria > Enterobacterales > Alteromonadaceae > Paraglaciecola. The sequence continues at coordinate 6,160 of NZ_CAJWCF010000018.1, forward strand.
AGTTTAGGTAGTCCAATTTTAGGAGACAGTCTTTATAAAGCAGACACGTCAGACAGAGTATATCTGCATGCCTACTGCATAAGATTTGAGTATAAAGGGCAAAATATTTCAGTGTGTTGTTCGCCTGATTTTGGAGCGCTTTTTAAAACTAAGGAGTTTGAGAACACCCTCAAAAATGTGACCTCACCTTGGTTGTTACAGTGGCCCAAATATAAACTCAGCCCAATCAACAACAATGCCAACTAAGCCTAAGATTGGCATTGTTGGAAAAGGTGCAATCGGTAGTTTATTGTCCTTTAAATGCGCCACGTTGAAACTCAATTACCAACTACTGCTACGTACGAAACAAGACTTTTGTTTTCAAGTACAAGATATAACTGGCCAACAACATAAGATAACGCCTGCTGTATCAGATATTCATCATCCTAAAAGTTTCGATGTTTTGATCTTACCTGTTAAGGCTTATCAAGTGATGCCTATTCTTTTACAGATGAAGCCTTTCATTCAATCACACCACGTCCTTGTGTTATTGCATAATGGTATGGGTACCATAGAACAAGTTCGCGCTATGTTCCCAAACAATTCGTTAGTTGCAGCTACAACGAGTTATGGTGCATTTAAACCCTCGGATCAAAGAATAACTGAAACTGGTTTAGGTGAAACTCATTTTGGCTGGATAAAAAAGCCAAACACTTCATTACAGAATTCAATAACACCAATACTCTCATCTCTTCTTCCACCCAGTACATGGCATAAAGATATAACCTTAGCACTTTGGAAAAAACTGGCAATTAATGGGGTAGTCAACCCTCTTACTGCTATCCATAATATTAAGAATGGCCAACTTTCAGATATTGGGTATCAAAAAGATATCGCCGAAATTTGCGCGGAAATAGCCCAGGTAATGAGTAAAGCAGGTTATCCAGTTACAACATTGGAATTAATCAATAATGTACTGAATGTGATAAATGCCACTGCCAATAACTATTCGTCTATGCATCAAGATATTGCTTTTATGCGCAAAACTGAAATTGAATATATAAATGGTTACGTGCTTAAAATGGCTACAAAACTAAAGATAAAAACACCTACAAACCATTTTCTGGTTGAACAAATTAGAAGATTAGAGACAAAAAAAGACGCCTAAGCGTCTTTTTTGAAAGATAAAAATTTTTCGTTATTCAGCTGGTACTTCTGGCTTCATATGCGGGAACAAAATGACGTCTTTAATCGTTGGGCTATCCGTAAATAACATCACTAAACGATCGATACCAATACCCTCACCTGCTGTTGGTGGTAACCCGTATTCCAAAGCACGAATGTAGTCTTCATCAAAGTGCATGGCTTCATCATCACCGGCGTCTTTTTCTTCGACTTGTTTACGGAAACGTGCAGCTTGGTCTTCGGCATCATTTAACTCTGAGAAACCATTAGCTAGTTCACGGCCACCAACAAAAAACTCAAAACGATCAGTGACAAAACTATTGTCATCATTTCTTCGGGCTAATGGTGAAACTTCCCAAGGGTACGCTGTGATGAAGGTAGGTTGATCGAGCTTTTCTTCAGCTGTTGCTTCGAAAATTTCACACAAGTACTTACCTGCTCCCCAAATCCCATCCACTTCAGGCTCTTTAATATGCAGCTGCTTAGCCATAACTTTAAGCTCTGGCAGGTGATTTTCAGGATCTTTGATTGCTTCAACATTGGCTTCAGGCCAATACTTGATGATTGCATCGTTCATGCTCAAACGTATAAAAGGTTGACCAAAATCGTAGTTCACTTCACTGACAACATTACCATCGACATCTTTGGTGGTGTTTTTAATGATGGTGGTACCAAGTACATCTTGAGCCACTTTACGTAACATTTCTTCAGTTAGGTTCATCAGATCGTGATAATCAGCATACGACTGATAAAACTCTAGCATGGTAAATTCGGGGTTATGTCTGGTGGACAAACCTTCGTTTCTGAAATTACGGTTAATTTCAAACACTCGCTCAAAACCACCCACAACTAAACGTTTAAGGTAAAGTTCAGGGGCAACACGTAAATACATATCGATATCAAGTGCATTATGATGAGTGGTAAAAGGTTTAGCTGTAGCGCCGCCCGGAATTACCTGCAACATAGGAGTTTCAACTTCCATAAAGTTGCGTTCGGTTAAAAAGTTACGAATACCGCTCACTACTTTGCTACGGATCATAAAAGTATCGCGGGTTTGCTGGTTAGTGATTAAATCCACATAACGCTGGCGATATTTAGTTTCTTGATCTGCCAAACCATGAAATTTTTCAGGTAGTGGACGTAATGACTTAGTCAACAATTGGTATTCGGTCATGTTCACATATAAATCACCTTTACCTGACTTATGTAATTCTCCCTTAACCCCGATAATATCGCCTATATCCAAACTACCAAAACGTTCTTTAATGTCTTTTTGTGTATCTTTAGAAGCATAAGATTGAATACGACCATTCATATCTTGCAACAACAAAAACGGACCACGTTTAGCTAGGATACGCCCAGCAATGCTGACCACTTTGCCAAGCTCTTCTAATGCTGGTTTTTCATGTTCGCCAAAGGCTTGTTGCAATTCATCACTATAGAATTCACGACGAAAATCATTGGGGAAACCGTTTGATGGGCAGTTCTCGCGAATCTGCGCAAGTTTAGCGCGGCGCTCTGCAATCAATTTGTTTTCATCTTGGGTGTGTTCAGTCATCGTCATTTCCAAATATTGGTTTACTGTTATTTACTTTACTTTTACAGGCCAGACTTTAAACTAGCTTGGATAAATTTATCTAAGTCACCGTCTAATACGGCTTGAGTATTGTGGCTTTCGACCCCAGTACGCAAATCTTTGATGCGCGAGTCATCTAACACATACGAACGTATCTGGCTGCCCCAACCAATATCTGACTTACCGTCTTCCATGGTTTGTTTTTCTTCATTTTGCTTTTGCATTTCATGTTCATAAAGCTTGGCCTTTAATTGTTTCATCGCCTGTGCTTTATTTTTATGTTGTGAACGATCGTTCTGACATTGCACAACAATATTAGTGGGCTCATGGGTAATACGCACCGCAGAGTCAGTACGGTTAACATGTTGTCCACCCGCACCTGATGCTCGGTAAGTATCAATACGTAAATCCGAAGGATCTATTTCAATCTCAATATCATCATCAACTTCTGGATAAGCAAACGCTGAGGCAAAAGAGGTATGCCTGCGGCTACCAGAATCAAAAGGCGATTTACGCACTAAACGATGCACACCAGTCTCGGTGCGTATCCAGCCAAATGCATATTCACCGCTAAAACGAATAGTGGCACTTTTGATACCAGCCACATCACCATCAGAACATTCAATTAATTCGGTTTTAAATCCGTGGGCTTCGCCCCAACGTAAATACATGCGCAGCAACATGTTGGCCCAATCTTGCGCTTCAGTACCACCTGAGCCCGACTGAATATCAATATAGCCATCATTAGCATCATTTGGCCCAGAAAACATACGCCTAAATTCTAAGGTTTCGAGTTTTTTAACCAATTCAGCTAATTCTGATTCAGCTTCATCAAAGGTTTCTTGATCTTCAGCTTCAACAGCCAGTTCAACCAAGCCTGCCACATCTTCTGAGCCTTGCTCAAGCTGCACTATGGTTTCGACAACTAGCTCTAGCGCCACTTTTTCTTTGCCTAAAGCTTGGGCCCGAGCGGGCTCGTTCCAAACTTCAGAACTTTCTAACTCGCGATTAACTTCTTCAAGGCGTTCTTTCTTCTGATCATAGTCAAAGATACCCCCGAAGCGAATCGGCACGTTGTTTTATATCCGCTAGCGCATTATGTACAGGATTGATTTCAAACATAAATAATAGGGTTGTACTCGAAATAAAAGGACGCGGATTTTAACGGATTTTGTAACGGAATGACAGTATAGGTAGCGTAACTATCCTATAAATAAATCGTTTAAGTCATTCTGAATATAGCTACAACTATTCGACAATAGCATTTCAGAACGACTGAGGGGGGTCAGTTCAATGCTCTCCAATAAATCAATGTCGAGCACTATTTGAATTAACACAACGCATTAGAGGCATGCTCAGTCGTTTACTTTCAAACTGTTTTTAAAAGGAAATCCTCTTGCATTTTCGACGTTTGATTTAGACTGTTAAACCGACAAAAAACAACCTTGCGTATAGCGCCTTAAAATTTGCGCTGAATTGCTATTTTTATGGTGCCATCGGCAAATAATTTGATTTTTTATTCTAAGCAAAATAACCCTTTACGTTACGCCACAGCTGCACGTAATATGCAAAACCTAGAAGAATTAGGTGCTGTACCTGTTGTTATCAAATTATTAAAATGTGCGCGTTATCTTTGTAACGACATCGCTGGAATTAAAAAGGTAAAACCGTTGCTGGCATGTTCATCCAGCATATCGAAACAAACCGACCTAATGACAATAAGAAGAGAGAAAAAGGCGAAATGAAAGATCTTGAAATTGGTGGAGTAACGATCAAGCGTGGTGAAACCAAACGTATTGAATTACCTATGCCACCTTTGTATACAGATACTAGGATGTCAATGCCGGTGCATGTGCAACGTGGCAAGCGAGATGGACCAACGATGTTTGTCAGTGGTGCCGTGCATGGTGACGAATTAAATGGCATTGAGATCGTCAACCGATTACTCAAAAGCAAATCATTGAAATCATTACGAGGCACATTAATCGCAGTGCCTATTGTGAATGGTTATGGAGTCTTAAATCAAAGTCGTTATTTACCAGATAGAAGAGATCTTAATCGGAGTTTCCCTGGCAGTTCAAAGGGTTCTATTGCCGGGAGGTTAGCTCACTTATTTTTAAATGAAATCGTCGCTAAGTGTGACGTTGGCATTGACTTACATACGGGCGCGATTCATCGCAGTAACCTCCCTCAAATCCGGGCAGACTTGGACGATGCGGACACATTAGCTATGGCAGAATCGTTTGGATTACCCGTTTTACTTAACGCTGACATCAGGCCAGGTACACTTAGACAGGCAGCTGGAGACGCTGGCGTGAAAGTTCTTCTATACGAAGCGGGAGAAGCACTTAGGTATGATGAGTTTTCTATCCGAGCTGGGGTAAAAGGTGTGATTAACGTGATGCGAGAAATAGGCATGTTAAATAAGCGCCAACGCAAAGGACACAAAATATCCAAATTTGTAGCACGTCAAAGTGGCTGGGTACGGGCCACAGAAAGCGGGTTTGTTAGCCATGTTGCGCAGTTAGGAGATCATGTAAGCAAAGGGGGAATATTGGCCATTATTGCAGACCCTTATGGGACTGAATTATGCAAAGTAACTTGTCCTGAAGAGGGGGTGGTTATTGGTAAACAAAACATTCCCTTAACCCAAGAAGGTGAAGCTATGTATCACATTGCTTATTTTAGGAAACCTGATTCAGTCGCCGAACACCTCGGATTATTACAAGATAACTTACAAGACGACTTGGTTGTAGATGACCCTTCGATTATTGATTAAAGAGTAACTTAGATGAATGAAAAACATTTAGTAGGCGCGCTTGAACTATGTGATTTACCAAAACTCAAGCTAACCGGATTGGAAGCAAGAGTTGACACGGGTGCCACTACATCCTCATTGCATGTAGATAATATTGTCATGTTTAAAAAAGAAAATGAAAAATGGGTACGATTTGATATTCACCCGGACTCACATGATGTGAACAAATTGATGCAAAGAGAGGCAAAAGTTAAAAGTGTACGTAAAGTTAAAAGCTCTAACGCTACGCAACAAAGACGTTATGTCATCGAAACAGACATTTTAATTGCCGGTATGCAGTGGAGCATAGAACTGACACTTACCGACCGTTCTGAAATGAAATATCTTATGTTGCTGGGAAGAGAAGCCATGTCTGGGCGCTTAATTGTTGACCCAGAACATGAATTTTTACTGACCGAATAAAACAAAGATGAAACCCTAGATAAGTTTACGCTTTCAACTTAGTTAGGGTTTCAACCAACTCTTTACCAAGAGCCTTTAACGCTTTTTCCGTTTTTTCATCAGTAATGTTGCCATCAGAATCGAACTTAGCAAATGCACCTCCTATGGCCTTTTGATTAGGTAACACCATAGTCCCCAAATTTTCCATCAACATACGCAATACAACTAAAACTCGCATACCACCTAACGCACCGGGCGAAGCGGCCATAATTGCGGCGACTTTGCCACGATAAGCGGCCATTGGCTTTTCGTCACCGGTTTTTCTCGATGCCCAATCAATCGCATTTTTAAATAAGCTACTATAAGAACTATTGTATTCTGGAGATGCAATTAAAAACCCGTCATGGCTTATGAGTAATTCCTTAAAGGATTGGGCTTCTACAGGCATACCCTGCTTTGCTTCTAGGTCTTCATTAAAAATAGGCATATCGAAATCTTCCAAATTGACAATAGTCACTTCAGCGCCAGCTTCTTGGGCACCTTTAGCGGCTATAGCCACTACTTTCTTATTAACTGAATCTTTTCTGCCACTGCCTGCAAATGCTAAAATTTTCACCATGTTAGTTGTCTCATTTATTATAAATATAGTTAGAAAACAGATATGAATATATCAGCATTTAGCTCAAATTGAGATTTTATGAGTTGAAAAAAAAAGAACCCACAAAATTGCGGGTTCTTTGATTAAAATAGTTTGTTTCGAGATGAAGTCTTTTACATTTTATCCATAGTCTCAATACCTAACAAGTCTAAACCTGATTGCAAAGTTTTCGCAGTCAATTGAGCTAACATTAGACGACTGTTTTTAGTCTGCTCATCAATACCTTCTTTTAATATTGGGCAAGCTTCGTAGAAGCCCATAAATAAACTAGCTAGCTCATATATATAAGTACAAAGTACATGAGGCGTGGCCTCGTTTGAAACTTGTTTAATAGCTTCAACATATTGCATTAACTTGATCGCAAGTAGCTGCTCTTGCATTTCGTCTAACTGGATATCAGCCTGTAAGTTCACGTCATCTACATGGGCTTTTCTGAAAATACTTTGTACACGGGCATAGGCATATTGTAAATAAGGTGCAGTATTGCCTTCAAAACTGAGCATGCTATCCCAGTTAAAGATGTAATCTGTTGTACGGTTTTTACTTAGGTCAGCGTATTTCACCGCGCCAATACCCACTTTGTCAGCGATAATTTTACGCTCTTGTGCTGACAAATCAGATTCACGCTGATTGATTAGCACTTCCGCTCGCTCAATCGCTTCGTCCAATAACTCAGCCAACTTAACTGTTCCACCGGTACGGGTTTTAAACGGTTTACCATCACTACCTAACATCATGCCAAATGGACAATGTTCGTAACTTTGCTGTGCATTGATAAATCCGGCTTTTCGGGCAACCAGTTCTGTTTGTTTAAAATGCAAAGCCTGCCTAACATCAGTAAAAATCAATGTCCGGTCAGCGCCTAATACACCGTTACGATAACGAATAGCCGCTTGGTCGGTAGTAGCATACAAATACCCGCCACCAGACTTTTGTACAATATAGGCTGCGGGGTTACCCTCTTTATCGGCCATTTCCTGCAAGAATGCTACTTGTGCGCCTTGGCTTTCGACTACTATGCCTGCAGATTGAAGCTCCGCTACTGTAGCGGCCAAATCATTGTTGTAAGCACTTTCACCCATTACATCACTGCGTTTAAGGGCGACATTCAACCTGTCGTATACTTCCTCACTATGAGCAATCGATACATCAATAAAATTTTGCCAAAGCTGCATACATTGGGCATCACCACTTTGCAACCTTACAACGTAATCACGGGCACGATCTGCAAAACCCTCTTCATTATCAAAGCGTACTTTAGCTGCTCGGTAAAAATCTTCTAAATCAGATAATGCAGTTTCAGCTACTTCATTAGCGGCTAATTTGTCATTGAGGTGCGCTAGCAACATGCCAAATTGTGTGCCCCAATCCCCCATATGGTTTTGGCGAATGACTTTATGCCCTAAAAACTCAAGGGTTTTAGCCACTGCATCACCAATAATGGTGCTACGCAAATGACCAACATGCATTTCTTTAGCAAGGTTAGGCGCTGAGTAATCTACAACTACAGTTTGTTGCTGTTCAGCTTCAATACCAAGACGAACATCAGCGTTAGCGGCTTGTAATTGTTGCGCTAACCACTCGGGGTTCAAATAAATGTTAATAAAACCAGGTCCTGCAACCTCAAGCTTTTCAACTTCAGTATCTAACTCAACCGCGTCCACAATTTTTTGCGCTATTTCTCGCGGGTTTTGTTTAAGCACTTTTGATAGCGCCATCGCGCCATTAAACTGATAATGCCCAAATCCAGCACGAGTAGTGCGACTAAGAGGAGCAGGCGTGCCTTCAGGTGCGCCTATTGCAATAAGTGCGGCTTTAAATTTGTCTAATAACAATGTGTGTAAGTTCATATCTGCTCTTGTTTCTAAAATGCTTCAGGCTACTAATGAAAATGCCTTAGTGTTCTCTGGTTGTGTGAAACTCAATATCAGGGTAACGCTCTTTGGCCAGAGACAAATTCACTCTAGTAGGTGCGATATATGCGAGGTTATCACCGCCATCTAAAGACAGATTGGCTTCTGATTTACGTCTGAATTCATCCAGTTTCCTAGGATCTTTAGATGTCACCCATTGGGCTGTATACACGTTGATATGTTCGTACATTGCATCTACGTTGTACTCGCCTTTTAAACGAGCCACCACCACATCAAATTGTAAAACACCTACCGCGCCGACAATTAAGTCATTGTTTTGTAGTGGTCTAAATACCTGCACAGCGCCTTCTTCAGCCAACTGAATCAAACCTTTTTGCAATTGTTTTTGTTTGAGCGGATCTTTTAATCGAATACGTTTAAATAATTCTGGCGCAAAGTTAGGAATACCTGCAAAGCGGAATTTTTCACCGGCGGTAAAGGTATCACCGATTTGAATCGAACCATGATTGTGCAAACCGATAATATCGCCTGCATACGCTTCTTCAAGTAATTCACGATCGCCGGCTAAAAACGTTAAGGCATCTGAAATACGCACATCTTTGCCAATTCGGCTGTGGTGCATTTTCATGCCTTTCTCGTATTTGCCCGATACGATACGACAAAACGCGATACGGTCACGGTGTTTGGGATCCATATTGGCTTGAATTTTAAAAACAAAACCACTGAATTTTGGTTCAGATGATTCAACTTTACGTTCACTGGTTTCCCGACCTTGAGGTAATGGTGCCCATTCAACCAAACCATCGAGCATATGATCAACACCAAAATTACCCATGGCAGTACCAAAAAATACTGGGGTTAATTCTCCTGCTAGGAACTCTTCACGATTAAACTCGTGTGATGCACCTTGCACCAGTTCCAACATATCTATCAATTCTTCGGCGTAAGAACCAATCGCTTCTTCTAATTCTGGATTGTGTAAACCTTTAACTATCCGCACATCTTGAATTGTATGGCCTAAGCCCGTCTGATAAAGGTACGTTTCATCTCTAAGTAAGTGGTACACACCTTTAAATTCTTTACCCATGCCAATTGGCCAGGTGATAGGCGCACATTTAATATTTAGTACTTTTTCAACTTCATCTAATAAGTCGATAGGATCCCGCGTGTCCCTGTCGAGCTTATTCATAAAGGTAATGATGGGTGTGTCACGCAATCGTGTTACATCCATCAGTTTTATCGTACGTGCTTCTACACCTTTGGCCGCGTCTATAACCATCAAGCAAGAATCAACCGCGGTTAATGTGCGATAAGTATCTTCAGAGAAGTCTTCATGTCCTGGTGTGTCTAACAAGTTCACAGTACATTCTCGATACGGAAATTGCATAACGGAGGTAGTAACAGATATACCCCGCTCTTTTTCCATTTCCATCCAGTCAGACTTAGCATGTTGGCCTGACTTTTTGCCTTTTACCGTACCGGCTTTTTGCAAGGCATTGCCAAACAACAATACTTTTTCTGTAATGGTGGTTTTACCCGCATCGGGGTGAGAGATAATCGCAAATGTGCGGCGTTTATCAACTTCTTGTTGGAAAGACATGGAATACTCTTAAGTGACTGGTTACTAAATAATTTGGCCGCGTATTGTATATGACTCCGATAAAAAAGTCGCTGATCTGAGAGAATTTTGTAGCTTAGTACCCAGTTTTATTAGGCTCCTTTCTTTTAACTATAAGAAATTTCGATATTGCCACTATTTATTATTACGTTTTCTATTTACTCAACCCCATGTTTAAATTATATTTGCTGTAGGTAAATTTTTTGCCGTGTAATAGTTTAACTAATAACATTTATAATTTGCCATGAGGAAACGACTTTACATGTCACGTAGAAAAATGTTTAGTGGCGCTCAGCTCAAATCATTGCGCAAAGAAGCCGGTTATACCCAAGAAGAACTCGCTCAGAGAGTAGGCATTAGCCGTGAAACCGTGTCTGCCATAGAAAATGACAAACCTGAAACCATGGACAATATCGGCGTAGGCGTTGTGAATAAATGGTGGTCTATCTGCCGCCAAACTGCATCAGAACAAACCCGCGAATCTTTTTTCTCTACCGTTATGGATTATTTCGGCTTTAACTTAAGCTAATCTTGTTTTAGTCTAGGCCTATGCTAATACGCGCCTATCTTCCCCATTTTCTAACAGCCCTCTTTGGAGGGCTTTTTGTAGCAGCTGGTATTTTCACTTTTGGGAATGCTTTAGTTTTTGACAGACTTTTTCTAGGTGTCATTATTTTCACTGCAATTCTTTGCCGCAGAGATATTAATATTGTGGCAGCTCTAGCCATAATTCTCCTGCAACATTTATTCGAAGAACTAGCATGGTTGTATATACCAGCCTATGACATTGTCAACATCCCAATTTATCTAGCCGGACTATTGGTTTCATATTACTTTTGGTATGACTGGGTATCTAAAATATTGCTGGCAAATTCGATTTTGGCAATAATCGCTGAACTCTTCTGGTATTTGACAGAATATTCAGCGCCAAGTATTGCATGGTATTTGGGGCTAATGATTGTTTGCATATTTGTAAGGCACTTTATATTCAATCGAGTAAGTTATGTTGACATGTACTTTCCAGAAAAAGGACGTTCAATCAATCTCGATTGGATACTTTATAAGATAAATGCATTTTTAGTTATAACCCAAACAATTATTTTTCTTGAATACTTTGTAAGGCACATCCTAGGCTATTCAAATGCGCTATTAGCTTACAACTATTCGGCCTATATAATTCACGGACTATCAACATTAATAATATGGGCCGCTTTTAGTGAAAGTTATAAACAGTTAATACCTAAACAATTGAAAGCTTAACGCTCTACATTCAAAACTAAAACCTTCATAATAGATTAATGGCAATTTTGCTATAACTTTTGAAGGATTTTGTAATGAAAGATTTAAATGTAAAAATATTAGGTATCACACTCGTTTTATTTATTATCACATTACCTAAATTTATAGAGTCGCCTAGACATTTAGTAGCTGGCACGGCTAAAAAAACACCCCCTATGATTGCTGGTACAGCTAAGAAAACACCTCCTATGATTGCTGGCACGGCTAAAAAAACACTCCCTATGATTGCTGGTACAGCTAAGAAAACACCTCCTATGATTGCTGGTACAGCTAAGAAAACACCTCCTATGATTGCTTATATTTAGAAACTTTCAATAAAGCACCTAGATCGCCTCGTTAAAGGGGCGCTTCCTTTTTATATTAAAATGAATTCAGTTAATTTAATTTCACTTAAGAAATCATAAACTTACCCAATTAAGTGAAATTAATTCACCCCGTGGAGTCAAATCCACATTTTTATTTGTACTCTTAACACTGAGAATGAAAGCAGAGATTAATAATAATACTAATCCACTACTCTGTTGTTGTTTCAATAATCATAAGAGGAAATAAATATGTATATTAATGGTGCAGATTTAAGAAAAATGCGTCTTGATGCAGGGTTAACCACAGTTAAAATGGCAAAACTTGCTAACGTTAAAACCCGTAAAACTTACGAAAACTGGGAAAAGAATATTGGTGCACCTAGCATGAATCAATTTATCGCTATGTGTGTAGGTTGTAATTACAATTCATCGAAATTTGTAAAGTTAGCCATTGATCGTCAAGACACGGCTGAAAACCTAAATGTAACGGCTGCACGTCGTTAAATTATATTTGTTGGGGGACTAGCGCCCCCTACTCTTCGATAAATAATGTTTTCTAGCGATTTTTTTTAGATGCCAAGCTCCTACCCTAAATAACAACACATGATCAACGCGTCTTCCTTTCCTTTTGCACTAGGGTAATAATTCACTCTCTGCTCGACCAAAATAAAACCCGCATTATCGTAAAGATTGATTGCAGCGGTGTTTGACTCACGTACTTCTAACCATATTTGTTGAATATTATGTTGATTACATTGTGCTATAAAATGGTGTAACAAGGTTTTACCTAGACCTTTGCCTTGATGAGCCTTGCTTACCACTATATCCATCAACGTCACTTCATCTAGCACTCTCATACCAATGTAATAGCCTAGCGGCTGATTATCTTGGTCGAGTGAATATGCAAAATAGGGTTTAGTTAAACAATCCTCAAATATCTTACGAGACCAAGGTGAGAATTGTCCTAGTTTATGCAGCTCAAAATAGGGGTCACTATTTTGTGTGGTTAAAGGTGAAAAGTCTGGCTTCATTAAACTTAGTGCGCCTGCTATTTAATTAATTTTTTGCGAGAGATAAGGCACTTTGTAATTGCAGCCAAAGTTGCTTCTTGGTATCTGAGCGATGTAACTCAGATATAGCTGGTGTGATAAGTTGTTTATCGTGCAAACTCACTTTTTCACCTAGAGTCCAACTAAGGGGAAAACCTGAATAATGGTTAAGTTGGTCCGTTGAAATATGCTTGTGTTGGTCAGCTTCTAGCCCCAACGCGATTAATACATCTGAAAATATTTGAAATTTAGCATCGCTTTGTGAAAAAGTGACTAATACAGCATCTGTCATTTCATTTGTTTGGGTTTGTACTTTAAGTTGTTTTAACTTCGCTAACGCATCTACTTTAGAAACAACTTCGGATGGTGCAGCTACAGCTTCAATGGTTTGATTATCGACCTTAGCTTGAGTTTGTTCTTCACTTGCTAACTGCCAAGAGGAAACGCCCATTTCATTTAAAATGGCTCGTTGATAATCAGTTAACACAAGATGCGAGGTATTTTCCATTTCAACAGACTAGCATGAATTTAAATTAGATAACTGACGTTTAAGAAAAGTTGGCAGGAGTGGAGGGATTATCTCAGTTACATCCATGTAACAGACCGCAAGCGGCGCTGTCGCGGTTCAAATCGTTCCAGACGATTTGTCGACCCCATGGGTGTTCTCACCCTCTACCATCACTATCATTTTTTACTTTACAACCGAGGATCAACTCAGGTCGATTCTAAATTATTTGGCAGGAGTGGAGGGATTCGAACCCCCAACCATCGGTTTTGGAGACCGCTGTTCTACCAATTGGAACTACACTCCTGCTGACCGGCTGAATTATACTGACGGAAAACAAAAGGTAAAGTGATTTTGCTTTTACTCATGATATCTTTTGAACAACAGCGCATTTAATAAACAAAACCATCAAACCAATGCAAAATGACAAAACTAAATGGAGCAATAAGTGGTTTAGGTCGCTAAATCGGTAGCAATTGTATTTGACCGGTTTGCAGCCTGAAACCAAAGCCTATTGGTTAATTCAACAAGGGGTTTCATTCTAGTCGATTTAGCAATGACATCTGATAATCGTTGTCCACTATATTGTGCATAAAATGCATATAAGCTGGCTTCATCTGCGATGCCAAAATCATTAACCGCTACACATGATGCCAAATCAAAATATGGGCAAGAAAGAGCGCAGTATTCCCAATCCAAAACTTTGCTTGGTTGAGCATTTGTAATATGAGATGAAGACAAGTCATTATGACAAAAGACGGCTTTGGTCGAACAAGCGTTTTGCCATATAGTTGTATAATTGTCGATCGTTTGCTGATCTGATGTTGAAATTGGTGAGTCAATTAAACTTATATAGTGTTGCCATTGAGCAGGTAAATCTAACTCTTGAGCACTTATTTCAGTGTTATGTATTAATGATAAAGAGGCCGCTAAACGATTAATGGTAACTAACTCCGATACATCGGCTTTGTCTAATGTGGGAGTATCAAGCCATTCGTCAATTTGAAAATCACGTGACTTTGATAAATAGATTGGATTTACAGCAAGGCCTTTATCCACCAGTTTTAATTGGAAGTCGAAAAGTCTTTTTCTATCCAATAGTACTACATTGGCAGACTCGAACGTTTTTACAAAATAATTTTTATCCGATGTTTCAAGTCGATAACTGTTATTAACTGCCCCGCCAGTTATAGATACGAGGCGAAAATCTGGCTGGATAAAATCCAAACTGGCTAGTTCAGCTTGCATAGAAACGTTTATATTATTCATACCGTATCAGACTCGGTTTCTAGGTTACCTGTCTCAGTACGCCATTGGGAATAGCCATAAATCGCGAAACCTATGTAGCATAAAAACAAAATTCCTGTGAGCGCTAGGTCTTTTGCAAAATATAAATATGCAGCAAAGATATTTATGACGATCCAATACAGCCAATTTTCTCGCACTTTGTGGGCGACCAAAACAGTGGTAAACACACTAAATACAGTAATGAAAGCGTCTAAATATAAGAAATTGGCATCCAATACAGTGCTAGCAAATTGGCTTAACATCCATGCGCTTATACTAAGACCTAAAATACAAATGACATGACGTTTCAAAGCCCAACTTTGCACTGTTACAATTTCAGCATCTTTATTCCGCCACTGCCTCCAGCCATAAACAGCCATAATTAAATAATAAAAATTAAGCCCAGTATGAAAAGGCAACGACACATGCCAAAACAACCAAGTGTAAATAGCGGTACTAACTAAAGCACAAGGCCAGCACCATATATTTTGCCTAGCAGCTAGCCACACATAGGCCAGAGCGAGAACAACCGCAATGCCTTCTAATCCTGATGTACTGGTTAGTTGTGCTAGGAAACTTTCCATTAAATATCAGTGCTCATTTTGTCGCCATTTAAAAACTTACAAACAAATATCGCCTGGCCCACTTTTTTATGACTGCGTTGCATTTCTTCGGCTAACAGTTGCATGGTAGGTAAGTAATCCCCACTCACTACAGTATTAGTAGCAGATGTAAGCACGCTTAGACGTTCATATGTATTTAAACGATCAATAAACTCTTGAATTGGTTCTATGTATTGCTCTTTAAGAGGATACATAGATATTTCGGCGACTAATTTCATATTGATTCCTAGAGGTAAAAACCGGAGTGACAAGTCAACTCCGGTTTGGAATATCCTTGTTAATATTGATAATTGAAGTTGATACCGACTCGACGTGCCTCACCAAATTGCTCGTACAAATGTGACTCATACTCATCTCGTGGATCATTACCAAAATAGAAACCACGATTAGCATATTGTTTATCGAATAAATTACGAGCATACAAACTAATCTGCCAATTCTCGATTCGGTAATCTAGGCTCGTATGTGCGATGAATACGTTATCTGCTTGTTGATCATGGCTAAAGGAATAAAAGAACTCATCTTTGGCATCAAATTCCATAAGCCAAATTAGGTTATCAGTCACTTGCCAATTTAGACCCGCATTCACATGATAGCTAGGGGCATGTGCTTGGTCACGTTTATCAATAGTGCTGCCGTCTTGACGCGTAATTCCATTAATTTCAGTTTTGAGATAACCGATATTAGCGAATGTATCGACACTTTCAGTCAACTTATAATTAAGGCTGACTTCAATACCGTAGTTTTTTCCATCTGCCGCATTATTGTAAAAATCGACAAATGATTGATCGTTTACAATAGAGTTTTTGAACTGCACATCACCTCGTTTTTGATAGAAGGTGCTGAAGTCCAATTCCAATCTACCATCTTGACTGGCACCTTTTACCCCAAACTCTATACCGACTAAAGATTCAGCATCAAATATCGCGTTGTCGAGTAAATCTTGTCTAAATTCAGCAATGTCCTCATCGTCAATCTTACCTAAGGCTTGACCATTTACTCCACCCATTTTATAACTGCGCAAGAGACTGAGATAAAGCAGGCTGCTATCACCTACTTTTTGATGATAGCTAATTTCAGCTCCCCAATCATTATGCTCAAGGTCTTCATTAATCAACTTAGAGTCATCATAATCAAGAGTCTGTGAGGCAAAACGCAAACTAGTGGTAATCCACTGGTCATCTGATAACACATGTTTATATTGCCCAAACAATGCGCTGTCTACACGATCAACCTGACTTTCAAACGGTGCGCTTAACCACGTATACTCGCGCGTTAACGTCTCGGTTTTATCAGCAAAATAAAATCCGATGACCCAGTTATTAGTTTCGCTACTTTTACTGGTTAGTTTGGCTTGAATGACGCTGTCTTTGCGTTCGCGGAAATAATGATCGGTAGAAGAGTATTCCCAGCCCGGCGCTATGCCCGTATACCCCCAATCCTCGTCATAACCATACGCTAGATCGGCCTGCATAAAACTGCTCTGAAGCTGCAAATTAGCCCAATCCAAACCTTGATAATCCACTGTAAAGCCAATAGCTTCACTCTCTTGCGTATCAAAACCTGGCTCATCAGATAAAGTGGTTCTATCTCGGTTAAGTGAAAAAGCATCATAACCATTGTCAACATCTATCAAATGAATAACAGTCTTAACCGATAGGTCTTCGCTAGCTTGCCAATTTAGTTTGGCCCGCGCAGTGAACTCATCTACACCGTTAGTATCATCACGCCCTAGCCAAATATTATCTACAAACCCGTTGCTGGTGTTTTGGTGAACCGATAAACGGTAGTCAACGGTGTCGCTTAATCCACCACCGACTGCAGCTCCAATTTGCCAACCACCGAAATTTGCCACTCCAAATTGAGCGTCAATACTGCTTTCGTCTGATGCTTCTTTGCTCAACACATTGATCATGCCAGCAAGACCATCTGCGCCAAACCGCGCACTGTTTGGACCTTTGAATATTTCAACTTGAGCAATATCAAAGGTACTTGCACCAGCCAGTAGGCCGGAATAATTGATACCGTCAACCAGATAACCAACAGATGGGTTAATTGGATCGGTAAACTGGCTGCGCTCTCCGATGCCACGAATTTGTACAAAACGTCCACGACTAGCACCGCTGGCAAAATTCACATTCGCAGCGCGATTTAGAATATCTTCAAGGTGTTGGGCTTGGCGTTCCTTTATTGCCTGCTCATCTAAAACAGAAATACTGGTGGCCATTTCAGACAAAGGTGTGGAAAACAATGCGCCTCTTACGATTATCCGATCTATTTCATTTTGTTCAGTTGATTGATTATCAGTATTTTGGGCAGATACATAAGTACTGATTAAACAAAGGCTTATAAGGCTAGCCAGTGGTTTTTTACTAAAGTTCATTTTTAAGGATCTCTTCACTAAAGGTTGAAAAGATCCGGCTGTACGGCAGGTAAATGGGGATGTGTATGACCATTCCTACGCCGGCATTATCCGGATCAGGTATAAGGGTTATGAGTATTTACTCAAATCTCAGCCAAAAGGCTCCCCTTGGTTTGCTAAATAGCAGGGTGTTTAGTTACCACGCAAAAAGCGAACGCAGTGTAACAGGCAAGTAAGCCATAGGAATAGTCGAATGGGAATTTATAAGAGTAAAATAGTATTTAACCTGAACTCGGGTTAGTTATTGTAAAATGTTTAGTGTGACTAACTTGTTATCGGAGAACAACGAACTTTCTTGGGTAAACCATAGTTCACCATTTGGAGTGACACAGATTCCCTCAACTTGTCCAAAACCATTAAGTTCGAAAGACTTTTGCAAGGTCAAATCTGCATTAAGAATAGCGATAAAAGGACTGAAATTTCCCACGGATTTAAGCTCATAACCGACTAAAATAAATCGATTGTTTTTTCTGTCAAAATCACCACCTGTAACGACACCTGGTAGCCCTTTGATCTCGCGAATATGTTCCACATATTGTTCTGGCTCTTTTTTATTGAGTTGATAGATAAATAAGGTGCCCGTTTTCCAACTCTTAGAAAATAGAAACAGGTTATCCTGCAAACTAATCAAGGTTTCAGCATCAAAGTCGTGTTTAACGTACTCATTCTTTTCAATTTCGTTTTTTGTATAAAATATCCTAGATGTGGTGACATCCGCTTCACCTATTTTACTTTTTATGGGTACTGCGTGTATTTGAACAAACTTTCGCTTACCATTATTGTTACCAACGTCACCAATAAAAAAATGTTGGCTATCACCAGTTAGTGCTTCCCAGTCAGTATTATTGGTCGAGACGAGTTGTTCACCAACGATATGCCCCTTATTGTCAATTTTATAAATAACAGGCTTATTGCCAGAATCATTGACAGTGTAAGCTGAACCAATTTTTGGGCAGTATAGTCCCGACGTTTCTTTTAGCTCATCTGGTAAATCATGCTGGGTTAACACGGCATAATGAGGAGAATTAGTGGCTAATGAACTGCAAGCGGTTAGTAGAATTAAGCCAACTAGAAAAATGACTCTAAATAGCAACTTTCTTTTCCTCTTGATAATACATAAATGATATTTCATTTGATGCGCAGTATTTCATATTAGATAAGGGAATTCTCACTTGATTTGTACACAGATGAATACTTAAGTATGCCAAAAGCACATTCGTATTCTTTAATAAGTTTGCTTACACTAGCAAGCAATATTCCACCCCATTAAATAAGATTTTTTGTGAACTTACCTAAACAGCTATTCCATTGGCTAAAACAACGTCAATCAAAATTATGTCATAGACAATTGTTAGTCTTAACTGGGCAAGAGCAGTGGACAATAAACACTGCGGATACTTTATTAGGTGATCACGACTTTCAAAATACGTTATGGGTTGGAGACACCCAATCTGAATATCAAAATATTAATATAAAAAATTACCGCTCTAAATTGGGACACGAGTATGATTTTGTCGTTTTAAACTGCTTCAGTGGATTTCGAGCTAATGCAGCTATGGCGTTAAGTGGCACAATAAAAGCAAAAGGGTTGATGATATTACTTTGCCCTGATATTGACCTATGGCCTACATATGACGACCCTGAAAAAATAAATCGAATCTCCTTTGGGTATAACCAACAGAAAATTAATAGTCAATTTTTTCGTTACTTGAGCTCGGCCTTTACTGAAGATCACTTTGTGGCGGTATGTACAAAAGACCAATTTTCTGGATCGGTAGCTATTGCCGAAAAGATGTCGGTCACTCACAACTTTGATCAACAAAATCAAGCAGTTGAAGGAATTATTAGAGTCGCTTTAGGTCATAGAAATAGACCGTTGGTGTTGACTGCGGACAGGGGCCGAGGAAAGTCTTCAGCCTTAGGCATAGCGGCGGCTGAGTTGATGAAGCAATACTCAAAAACTATTTGGGTAACTGCATTACATTTAGATAACACCGAACAGATATTTGGTCACGCACTAAGAATGTTACCAATGGCAAGTGCCACAAAAAGCAATATCACTTTTCAAGGTAGCAGCCTAAATTTTAAGCCCATAGATCAATTACTAAACAGTAAAGAAAGTACAAATTTACTGTTAGTAGATGAAGCCTCTTCATTGCCTATCCATATCTTAATTAAGCTTGCCAATAAGTATCCAAGAATTGTGTTCAGCTCGACAATTCATGGCTATGAAGGCAGTGGTCGTGGTTTTGAGATGCGTTTTATAAAGCAACTCTCACAACTAAGGCCTGACTTCAAAAGAATGCAAATGGCACAACCGATCCGCTGGTATCAACATGACACATTAGAGCAGTTTTGGTTCAAGACCATGTTTCAAAATGTGCAACAAGATAGTAAAAATATTGATTCGGATAGCCAGCCTATTAGTTATCGGCATATCTCTAAAACACAACTATTCAACAATAAAAAATTATTAGCAGATGTATTTAGATTATTAATTAACGCTCACTACCAAACCAGTCAAGATGACTTGCAGCGTTTATTAGATGCACCTGAAATCGAATGTTTTATTATGACCAGAGGTAACACTTTGCTTGGTGTCGTTCAAACGGTCGAAGAAGGGGGAAATTACTTTGACGAGCTCGCGGAAAATATTGCTGATTGTAGTAGACGCGTAAAGGGACATTTAGTGGCACAAAACATTGCGTCATCCTATAACACTGAGCCTTTCCTATTATCTAAACAGTGGCGTATTAGCAGAATTGCTATTGAACCTGAGCACCAACGAAAAGGACTGGGAAAACAATTAATTGACTACGTAGAGCAACAGGCTAAACAACAAGATATTAATTTCCTAAGTGCGTCTTTTGGCTGCAATGCAGACATACTTAGATTTTGGTACAGAAGTGAATTTATACTCGCTAAACTGAGCTCAAAACCAGAAGTTTCAAGTGGTGAACACAGCGGCATTTGTATTAAACCCTTAACAAACGAGGCATTACATTTATCTGACTCAATTCATTGTGAGTTTTATCAGGAGCTGTTGTTTCAAATGGACAAAAATTTTAGAACAATATCTGAACAGTTATTGATTCAAACTTTACAACTTGAACCAAACGCTAATTCAGAGGCGAGTGATAGTGTGCAGATTATTAAACAATTTGCTTTAGGGAAACGGGCTTATTCCACCTGTAAGCGATTATTAAAAGAGTACTTGATAGGTAACGCAACTTGCTTGTTAAAACTGGCAACACAAGAGAAACACATTCTGGTAGGTGCACTATTGCAAAACTTAATAGATAAAGAGCTTTGTGAAAAATTTGATTTGAGTGGCAAAAAACAAATAGAACAAATATTAAGAGTTAGCTTTAAAAAAATTCTAACTGGTTAATAATTAATTTAAGACCTTTAGAATAGATAACAAGCTTGAATAATCATCTGTCCAAATGACCTCTTTATATTGCTCCATAGGTATCACAGTTTGACTATAAATAAGCTTTGCTGAATCGGTCAATCGACTATTATTTGTCAGCACCACCCATTGTGCATCATGGTCATTTCCGTTTCCTGGAGTTTCAAACAACATAACCTGCATATTGAAGTTTTTACCGTGGTGCATGATGACTGGCAGTAGTGACAAATGCCTATTGGAAATGTGTAAGGCAATAACACCTTGGGATTTAATATGTTGCAGATACAATAAAAATGCTTCATTCGTTAATAAATGAGTCGGAATTAGATCTCCAGAAAAAGCATCGATAACAAGCAAATCAAACTCGTTACTTTTCCCTGAATCTAACTCATGTTGTAACGTTACCCTAGCATCGCCTAACTTAACATCTACATCAGCCTTTGAACTGCCCAAATAGTTAAAATATCTGTTAGCAAAATCTGATACCAATGGATTAAGTTCATAAAAAGTATAGTGATCACCCTTTTGACCATAAGCAGCTAAGGCCCCTACTCCTAAGCCAATAATACCAACATCTACTTGACCATCCCTAGACAGTTCTTTAATGACCAATTGTATACCTGTACCAGGACGATAATAGCTCCTAGGCACTGCAGAATTAGACAAGGGCAACGTTTGACTACCATGAGAGGTTGTACCATCAATTAACCTTCTCTCGTTAACCGAGCCCTCAGTAATATCTTTAACTGACAATATGCCGTAAAAATTTCGCGCTTTTGCAATGTCGTATTGTTGGTATTGGTTATTCAGCTTGATAAAAACAAATAACCAAACCAGACCAAAAACAGCACTTCCTATAGCTAATTTGGAAAATGAGCTATTTACGCTCCCAACCATGTCGGATTTAGTCTCCGCAAATTCTTCATTTTTGTTCCACCACAGTGAAGCAGTTGCCAGTACTAATACACTGAAAATCGCTAATGGAAATTCTAAAAAATCATCAAATATATTTTTAGCAACGAAAGCCACTAGAAAACTACCAAATACTCCACCGGCGGATAGAACCAAATAAAACAAGGTTGTATTGCCCTGTTGAGGTTTAAGAGAATTCAATTCACCATGACAAATCATACAACCACACAATAAAATCAAAAGATAAATCAATAACTGCGTAATAAAGTCAAATTGCCCACCGATGAAATAAATTAATAAGGCGACAAAGGACAGCAACATAAAAAGAGGCAACCAAAAATGCCTAATATAAAGCGCAAAATGACTAAAAGCCACGACATAAGTTAGTAGGTATATGGCTAATGGAGCTAGCCAGAGAAAGGGTACAGGAGGAACATTTTGGGTTAATGCATTGGTGGTCGAAACTAGCAAAACCACACCTAAAGCAGACAGTGTAAACCATAAGAAAAACCGATAAACAGAAACCTTCGGGTTAATTCCTTGCTTACGAAGTTCAAGTATTTCCTGTTTATTTTGCTTTACCACGACAAAACAAATCCAGCCAATCATAAACACAAACAACAAATAAATACTGGACCATAACTTAAGTTGCCAGTCCAGAGGCATAAAAGGTTCTATGGCTAGTGGGTAACTAATGAGCGCTAAAAATGACCCAACATTCGAAACCGCATACAACCTATAGGGTTGATCCCCATTAGCGTGGTTTGTGAACCAATGCTGCAACAAAGGCGTGTTGGCTGACAATATCAAATAAGGAACACCTAAGCCCAAAAACAACACTTTTAATACGGCCCAAGTAGGTGCCCCATTAATCGAGATACTTTGTAAATCAGAAATATTATCAGGCAACAAAAATAAGCAAAGTAAGAGGCAAGTCAAATGAACAACGACCTGAAACTTCACCTTGACTATTTTACTCAGCAAAAATGCATATAAATAACCAACCAATAAAAAGAACTGAAAAAACAGCATACAAGTGGTCCATACACTGGCGCCACCGCCAAACCAAGGCAATATAATTTTAGAAATAATAGGTTGAATTTGAAATACCAAAAAGGCACTAATAAATACAGAGATAAAATATTGCATTAATTATTCAGACATTGCTTTAAGGTTAATAATTTTGAGGAATATAAATACGTTAGATTTAATAAGGTAAATCCAAATTAAAACGTAAAAAAAGCTCCCTATGGGAGCTTTTTTCATTAAAGCCTAATACCGCGGTTTTTAGCTTTTTCTTTAATATAAGGTTCCCAACTTCTAGCATTCCGAGCTGTGGACCTATCCTTTTTTGCTTCCAATACATGTTTATAAGCCGACCTAAAGTCACCTTTATCAAAGTGAGCTTGCATCATAGCTAAATGGATAGAACCTTTCTTATCAGAGCCTCCATCCAATGCCTTTTGAAGAGCAACAACAGCTTCGCTATATTTCTCCATTGCATAATAAACAGTACCTTGTTTCTGGAATAAATCTGGGTCAGACGCCAACAAAGCAGATTGACCATAATAATCAGCAGCTTCTTTAAACTCTTTAGCTTGTGAATATGATGATGCCACGCTTGTCAGCATTCTTTCTTCTTTTTTAATTAAGCCAGATTTAAGATGCTTTTCCAAAATTTGAGCTGCTTTCACAGGTATATTATTCATCGAATATAACTGACTAAGCGCTTTAATCTCAGCTGCTTTAGTAACAAAACCTTGATTATAAGCAATCTCAAATGTAGACAATGCCTTCTTATTATCTTCAACTAACAAATAAAAGAATCCAAGCTGAGTCCATTGAGAGCCGTCCTCAGGAAATACTCTAACGCTTTCTTCCTGCACATCAATCGTTTCTTTATACATTTTACGGTTGTAATAAGAAGTCATTTTCAAGGCGTAAGCAGTTTTATTAGGCTTTTTAGCTAAGGCTATCGCCTTATTAATCGGCTCAATAATTTCAGCATACTTCTGAGTTTGATAATACGCATTAGCCATTCTAAAGTAGACATCAAAGTCTTCTTTACAAGTTACTTTAAGCCACTGTTTATAAGACTTAATTGCAATATCGTATTGCTCTTCCTGCAAACTTAAGTCAGCTATCAACTTAATAGTACCAACTTGCTCAACATCATTTAACTTACTAGGCGCTACAGCTTTTTGTAGGTACTCAATGGATTGTTTTGCTTTACCCGTTTGAGTAGCTAGAAGGTTACCAATAAACCTGTCGGTAAACGCTCTATCAAATGTATTAGAAGTGTCAATCTCATAAAGAATATTCAACGCTTCATCAATCAAGTCATTATTATAAGCTTCTAACGCTTTACCAACTTTCTTCCCTACTTTTTGACCAGGAATGTTAGTTGGTCCACGCTTATAATCGGGACAGGCAATCGGAGCAGATACCTGAGCAAAAACAGTCGTAGGTATAATTGCGGCAACAGACATCACTGAAACCACACATAAATGTTTTAGATGTTTATTCATTATGATTGATCCAACTTAAAGTCTAGTTGCACTGTTAACCCATATTGCTTCATCGGTTTACCATCTTCAATTTTAGGCTTGTATTTCCACTTACCTAAAGCTCGTCTCGCTTCACGATCAAATACTCGCTTTGGATCGGCCTCGATAACTTTGACGTCTTCAACGCCACCCACTTCATTGATAGTAAAAGACAGTTTAACCCATCCTTCTTTACCGTCACGGGCGGCCTGAACAGGATACTTAGGTTCGATTCGCACTATAGGTGTTGCATCACCATCACGCATCGCACCAACACTACCAATATTCACCGACGCCCCACCTACATCAACACTAGGCATACTGAAACTTAAGCCATCTGCATCAACTTCAGCCACATCCGGCTCAACCGGCTCAATTTTAGGAGGCTGTTTAGGCGGTGGTGGTGGTGGTGGTGGCACCCTTTGTCTCAGCTGTGTCGCATCGTCAGGCGTAGCCATAACAATATCAATTACAACTGTTTCACCGGCTTTTGGAGGTGGTCTTCCAGAATTAGAAATCAACTCTGCCATGACAATAAAAAGTATGAAGGCGATTACACCACCTAACAATATAGAAACTATTAACCGACCCATATTAACTACCTGCCGTTGCAATTGAGATGCGATCAATACCAGCCGCTTTTATTTGATCCATAACCTCAACAACCAGACCATGTTCGGCCTTTTTGTCAGCTTGAATGATGATTACGTCAGAAGGCTGTTCAGCCATTAAACGCTCTAAATTAGAACGAACAAGATCCGTTTCAACCGGACGTTTATCAATCCAAACTTTTCCATCTTCTGTTATTGCAATGAAAATATTTGCATTTTTGGGCATAACAGCCAGTGAACCATTAGGTTTATTGACTTCAATCCCCGCTTCTTTCACAAAAACAGTGGTAACAATGAAGAAGATCAACATGATGAACACTATGTCTAGCATAGGTGTCATATCAATTGTTGCATCTTCTTCTACTCGAACTTTACGACCCATAAGATCCTCTCTTTAATGATGGGGTAAGGCATCTACTAGCTTTTCTCTAGCCATCTTCACTTTAGCTTCTAAACGAGAACTAAAGAAAACACCAGATAAAGCAGCTACCATTCCTGCCATAGTAGGAATAGTCGCCATAGAAATGCCCGCAGCCATTAGACGAGGGTTACTTGTACCCTGAGTTGCCATGGTTTCGAACACACCGATCATGCCGGTAACTGTTCCCAACAGACCAATTAGAGGGCACATAGCAACAAGCGTTTTAATTAATAACATTCTTGTACCAAGGCCATCTGAAGCTTGTGAAATCCATGTATCACGGATTCTATGCGCATACCATGAGGTAGTGTCTTCACGTGAATCCCAATCAGAGATAATCTTATCTCTGAGTTTTGGGAAAACTGAAGCTAAATACCAAAAGCGCTCTATCATAAATGCCCACATAAGAAAGAGCGCAGCTGCGACAACATAAAGCACGTCACCGCCAGCAGCAATAAAATCCCTGACAGACTCCCATTGTTCTATCAGAAATAACATTTAGGCTTTCTCCGTCTCAGCATGCGTAGCTATGATGCCAGCAGTCTGCTCATCGAGAATATGTACAATTGACTTACTACGTCCGGCAACAATACTGTGCGTCAGCAATAATGGTAAAGCAGCAATAATACCCAATGCAGTAGTTACCAATGCCATTGAAATACTACCCGCCATCAATTTAGGGTCACCTGTACCGAACAAGGTAATTTGTTGGAAAGTTTCAATCATACCAATAACGGTTCCTAACAAACCTAATAGAGGAGCAATTGCAGCAAAAATCTTAATGATATTGATACCACTTTCAATTCTAGGTAACTCTTTCAGAATCGCTTCATCAAGCTTCAACTCTAAGCTTTCAGCATCAGCGGTTTTATTTTCACCGTAAACTTTCAATATACGTCCAAGAGGATTACTGCTTGATGGATTAGAGATATTTTTAAGTTGCGACTTCATTTTTCCACCAACTAAGGTAAGAGTAACAACTTTGTAGATACCTATTAGAAGTCCGATAAACAACATAACAGTAATGGTGTATCCCACTGGACCACCTGCATGATAACGTTCTTCCATTGTTGCTTTTTCTTTCAACAAACTAAGAATACCGCCGCTTGAAGGATCCGCATAAAAAGGAACAAGACCTGAGGTGGCATTTCTAAGCTCAAAAGCAGAACTCACTAAGTATCCATCAGGTTGACGACCTAAAGGTTGAACCATTTCATTTTCGTAATCGTAAGCTAAATAGCCTTGCTCACCAATTAGGTTGAATGTTCCAACTCGAATCACTTCTTGTTGTGTAGAACCACCATCCAAGCTGACGACTTCAGTAGTAAAACGCGAAACTCGTCCTTGTTCGGTCATTTCTGTTTGTAGTGCATACCAAAGATCTTCCAACTCTTTAATATTAGGAAGGCCTTTAGATTCTTCAGACATACGTTTCAAAAATGCACCACGCCCTGGGAATTCAGCACTAACAATAGAAGTAGAGATTTGGCCATAAGCTTCTTGTGACGCTTGACGAACTACACCAAACATTTCACCTAAATTGCCGGTAGCTGCGATTAATTCAACTTCTTTTTCGGCTAATCTAACTTCATTGTCGGCAAATGCTTTTTGCAATCTGTCACCGCGAGACTTCTCAGCTTTGAGGTCGGCTTTCGCCTTTCTAACTAAAGCTTGTTTGTCGGCACGAGCTGATTGGAACTCCGCTTCACGTTGTTTATTTATGCGTGCTTCGGATACACGATTATTTTTAACTTCTTGAAGAAGATCTTCTAACGAAGTCGCCGCTTGTGCTGAAGACGCCATTAGTGTGATCGACGCAGCAGCTAATATGGATTTAAATACAGTTTTCATCAATATTACTCCGCAGCTTTGATTGGTAGTTTAAGAAGATCAGGTGGTGTCAATTTGTTCGCCATTTTCACAGCTGTAACAACTGCGCTTATGTACTCAGCGCCCAATTCTTCCCAAGCTCTATTATCATTATCCCAAACCCAAGCATTTTTCCCATCTAGGGACAAAGCTAAGTGTGCTGTTCTACCAAGATTGAAGAAATCTACCGTAATTTCAGTACCTTGATAATCCAACTTACCTTGATAAGCGCGAATTGAACTTGCAGCACCCATTTGGTTTTCGATTTGATACGCTTCAACAACCTGACGGAAACGTTCTGATACTGTGACATTTGAATTCGCCATAATGTCACGTAAACGCTCTACGCGCTCTTTACGTTCTTCAAGATTGATTGGCACATCAAGAGCAATAAATTGCTCTAAACTATCAATCATTCTAAACATTAGCGGAACTATGCCACGCTCAATGCCACCAATACCATCAATCTGAGTTTGCAATGAATCAATGCTGCGTTGCTGATCAGCAACAAGTGTTGCAACATAGTCGTTGTACACTTTCAGATTTTCTGTTTCGTCAACGATCCCACGATACTCAACAAACAACTCCTGTGACTGTTCATACAGGTTGTTTATTTTCTCTTGGGATTTCGCTGCAGCCGCATGAATCTTAGCTTCTTCTTTATGAAGCTCATTTAACGGATCTGCAGAGACAACGGCGCTGCTACCCAGTGCTAAAGCACCAACGACGGCAGAAGCAATAAGGTTTCTCTTGCTCATTTTGGACATAATTCCCAACCAATTTTCTTGTTTTGAATCCTCGTCGAGCCATGTATTTCGTCGACAAGGGGCTTTAAAGTTCTGTTTGTTAAAGGGGCTTAGACTCTATAGATCTAGAGACTAAGACCTAGGAATATTCACACGTATGTAACTAAATTGTCAAGAAACTACAGTCCATAAACATATTATTTATTAAATTTGATGGCTGGACGTTCATAAAATAGTCACCTAAGCATCTAGAACAACAGTAAATAGCTCGAATAAAGTCCTTTGACTCTGCCAAATAAAATTACAGGCGCGAATTTTTCCACCAGCACAAAGATGTTGCCAATATGTAAATTCTTCTGAATATAGTCACTATGAAGCAACTTCAGTCTGTTATTAATTTTAGCTAACCGTCAACTGTTGGTGGTATGCACTATTTTAGCTGATACGAGCAAAATTTCGTTCAGTTATAGAGGCTAAAATCATCTCATTGTCTGTTAGCTAGATCTCAATGAGATTGCCATCTGTTGGAGCCTAATAAAAAAGCTTGGCAATTTAATTGTTTAAGATATCACAACATTATTACGCATATTATTAAGTTGATATCTTGGTGTAGAAACTTAAATAGTTACTTTATTTTAATACCAGCTTGGGTAAGAAATGTTTTTAACGGCTCTAGTTCATCAACGAAATTTTTCCATTTATTGATCGAACGGGTATGAATTTTTTCACGAACTTGTAACGTACTGGCTGTAGCGCTAGACGCAGTGTTTTTTTCAAATTCTAAACAAGCAGGTTCAAATTCCACCCCTACTTGATTTAGCATTTCTTTTGTTTTGAATTCTTGATTCGCTACAAGCGAATCGTAATCAACTTCAATTATTCGGTCACCAAGCATTGACTGCCAATGCTTTCGTAATTTGTCCTGAGCAACATAATATCTGCCTAAATCTTCAAGAGAATAAGCAAATTTAAAAAACGATTGTTTAAACATTGCAAAACAAGCGTCCATTGGATTTCGTTTAAGGTAAATAATTTTGGCTTGAGGAAAAGCTTTTGCAATGAAACCAAGGTAGAGATAATTATAAGGATACTTATCGATAAACATTGGTCGATCAGATAAGCGATACTCAACTGAATTCATATAATGTCGAGCGATGAGCTGAATATCTTTACCCGCTGCCTTTTCAATCACTTTTTCGCCAGGCTCATTGATGCCAACGGCTCCGCTGACATGTCGAATAGCCATTTGCATAAAGAATGTTTCATCTGCGCTTTCAACTTGTGAATGAGATGACAAAATACGCTCAACTAATGTAGTACCTGTTCGAGGTAAACCAACAACAAAAACAGGAGTTTTGACCGATTTCAGTGTTGGACTAGGAGTTTTACCTGTCGATAACCAATCTAGATTGCACGTATTTATAATACTTTCAATCACTCTAATTTCATCAGCCACATCATAATTAGCGACACTTAAAACTGCCTCCCCTGCCTTTTGATAATATTCAAACGACTCTTTCCAACGCCCAAGATCTTCTAATTCTTTACCTAAGGCATAATACATAAAAATATTTTTCTCTGGAGGAGACTTAGTATCTTTGAGAATCTTCTGCATTTGTTCAATATGCATGTCATTTTTTGCAGGTTCTAATTTTGAAAGTTCATAGTGATTTTTCTGATGTTGAGGGTATTTGTTAGCAAGATCCCTATAAATAGCTTTCGATTCTTTGACTTTTCCCAATAAAACGCCACAAGCTGCAAGGTTGGCTCTGAACGGATCTATATTGGGCTGAAGCATATTAGCTTGTTCATACAAAGGCCAGGCTCTGGTGTGTAATCCAAGGCCTGAGAAAATATTCGCCGCCATATTTAGATAAAATGGGCTGTTGCTTAGCTGTTGTTCATAATTATTAAGTAAATCATAGGCTTCACTATGCCTTAGTAACAATAAAAAGACTTGGGATAGTTCTATTGCTGCATCATATCTTTGCGGCCCAAGATTAAGTGTCCGAGTAAAAGCTTCGATAGCTGATTCATATCTTCCCGCAGCCTTTTCAGCTAAGCCCCCAAGAAAATATCCCTCTGGGTCATTCTTATCTAAAGCGATAATTTTTTGAGCAAACGCGTATACATTTGGCCAATTTTTTTGTTGTACTGAGAATCTAGCTTGCTGGCTTAGCTGTGACAATTCTTGGTGCACTCTTTGTTTATCCATTTGAAACCAAGGTAGCCTGAACGTTTGTATTTTTATTATTTAACATTAATACCTGCACTTTCTAAATACTCTTTTAATGGATTAAGTTCATCACTAAAACGCTGCCATTTATTAATTGAGCGATCATGTGTTTTTTCTCGAATTTGCACTGAACTTGCGGTAGCGCTAGGCGCTTTATTCTGATCAAAATCAAGACAAGACCGCTCAAAATCTAAACCTAATTTATCAAGCAATAATCGTGTTTGATTTTCTGTATCTGAAACTAAAAATTCATATTCAACTTCTATCAAGCGTTCTTGCAATACGTCACGCCAATGGTTGCGCAACCGATCATAAGCCACATAATACTGCCCTAATCCTTCGAGCGAATATGAAAACTTATATGCCCAAGTAAATATTTGTTTGTACATTGAGAAGCAGGCATCCATGGGATTACGACCAAGGTGAACTATTCGCGCGTCAGGCCAAGCCTTGGCAATAAAACCCAGAAACAAGAAATTAAAAGGCAGTTTATCTATAAAGAACGGTTCTTTTGCGAGTCTATAATTAACACTGTCAATGTAACATTTGGCGATAGTTTCCGGATCTGAATCGACTAATGCTTCAATCATCTCAGCAGTCATATTTTCAATGCTCTGCACCCCGCTTTCACGACGTAATACCATTTGCAAAAACTGTGTTTCACCAACACTCTCAACAAGTGAGTGGCTTGAAATTATTCGTTCAGTTAATGTTGTTCCGGTACGAGGCAAACCAACAATAAATATGGGCGTTTTTTTAGATGGAGATTTACTCTGCTTTACAGCCCCTTGAACCAACCAATCCTTGTTGCAAACATCTATAATTTTATCAATTAAGGCAATGTCATTATTTATCTCATATTTGGCAACATTGCATACGGCATCCCCGCCTTTTTTGTAATAGCTGTATGATTCTTGCCAACGTTCAAGATCTTCAAGCTCCTTGCCAAGCGCATAATACATAAAGATATTTTTGTCTTCTGTAGCACCTGTGCTTTTGAGTATTTCCTGCATCTGCTGTATGTGCGATGTGTCCTTAGCTTTACTAAGACGCGCCAATTGATAGTGATTTCGTTGATGATTCGGGAAACGTTTTAGTAGAGATTGGTATATTTTTTTAGATTCATCTATTTTACCTAAAAATACACCGCAAGCCGCCAAATTTGCTTGAAAAAGATCAACTCCCGGCTGCAATTCATTCGCCTTTTGGTACAAAGGCCAAGCTTTTTCTGGCATTCCGATGTCAGTATAAACCGTCCCAGCTAAATCCAGATACATTGAACTGTTTGCCAACTTATCTTCATATTTAGCCAGAAGATTTGCAACATCGCCGTTGCGTCTCGCTATCGAGTATTGGTTAGCCAATTCAATGGCGGCATCATAACGTCTTTCATCCAATTCGAGGGCCCGTTCAAAAGCCTTTGCCGCTTTTGCAGGGCGGTTTGAGACTCTTTCAATTAAACCAGATAAAAAGTAGCCTTCTGGATTGTTGATGTCTTGCTGAATAATTGAATTAGCGCAAGCTGAAACTGTTCCCCAGTCTTGAATTCGCACTGCATGTCTAGCTTTTTCACTCAATTGTGTGGAATTTATAGTCATTATTTAAAGTCATTTTTACGTCTCATTATGAAATATTATTACAGCAATTATCATTAAAAGCTTTAACTTTGTAGGCAAAACCCTCATTCAGAAAATTAATCTATTCGATGCAGAATGCTAGTGTTATTAAAGAAATGTGGTTGTTATACTAACGCATTATTAATGCAGTTTGGACACTATGAATAATATGATATCTAACACTTCTCAGACCAGTAAAAGCTGGGATAAATACTGGCGAGGAACGAACGACACTGGTGCTTTCACTAGTGGTGGTGTTAGTCACCCTGCCATTCGAGCATTCTGGATCGAGTTTTTTAACAGTGCAAAACAGAATTATAATAATCCTAATATTTTAGATATTGCCAGCGGTAATGGAGCTGTTATCGAATGTGCATTGGAGGCGTTCGAGCAAATTCCAAACGAACTCTATTCTTTGGATGTTTCTGAAGCTGCAATTAAAAATATTCACAGCCGATACCCAAAAGTTAAAGGCATTGTTTCCAATGCCAACTCAGTACCTAAAGAAACAGGCAGTTTTGATATAGTAACCAGTCAATATGGTATTGAATATGCCGGTCATGATGCCATCCTTGAAGCTGCAAGATTGTTAGCAGATAGTGGCTCCATGGTGTTACTGATGCATTGTGATGCAAGTAGTATTCATCTAGAGTGCCAACAAAGTTTCATTGCTATTGAACGAACCCAAACGTCAGGCTTCATTCAATTAGCCATAGAAATGTTTGATGCTGGATTCAAGTCGATCAAGGGTGCAGATCGTAAACCCTATGAGCAATCCTCCAAACAACTCGCTCCTGCTATTATGGAACTCGAGTCAATTATGCGGGAATATGGCTCACACGTCGCTGGGGACTCAATTTCTCGACTATATAACGATGTGGGGCAAATTCACCAACGCATTCAACATTATGAATCAGCAGACGTTTTAGCCTGGCTTAATAGAATGGAAGAAGAATTAAGTGCTTATGCAAAACGGATGTCATCTATGAGCGAATCAGCAATCAACAACTCAAAATTCGAACAGATTAAAGATGATTTAACGGAACGAGGCTTTGTTATTGAGACTGCGGACAAACTCTATATTCCCGGTGAAGAGTTACCAATGGCTTGGGTTCTTATAGCCAAAAAACACGCCCAGTCATTATAAGAAATGTAATATTCTGGTTAAATTAAACGTTAATCAGCAAAGATAAATAATATGATCGCCGAATGGAGAAAGAATGATAAATCCTGCTCTAGATATTAAAACGTTAGCTAAGGAGTTTAAAACCGACAAGCGGCTTATGGTTCCTAATTTTATGCAGCAAAGCATTGCCGAACGAATGCATAATGCCTGTTTGAAAAACGTGCCATTCTCCATGCACTATGTTATTGACGGTAAATATCAAAGTAAAACGCCGGAAGAAATAGCCAAACTCAGTCCGCAAGATGCGAGGGATATCAATAATAAAGTTTCATCAGCTGCAAGCCAGGGAATAGGTTTTCTATACGAAGGTTATCTCAAAAGAAGAATTAATACCGGTCCGAACAAACAATCTAACGTTGAATTGTCATTTCTACATCAGATTTTTGATTATATCAGTAGTGAAGAGGTTTTAAGCAAAATAAGGCAAATTACTGGATGCCAAGAAATTACTGGTGCTGAAACACAATACACCCGCTTCACGCCTGGACATTTTTTAACACGTCATCTAGATGTTATTGCCGGTAGTGGCAGACGTTTTGCCTTCGTACTTGGATTGACCAAAGACTGGCATCCTGATTGGGGCGGATTACTGCAGTTCTATGAAAAAGATGGAACACCACGCGATGCATGGGCCCCTCAGTTTAACGTTCTATCAATCTTTGATGTAAGTCACATTCATTCTGTTACTTATGTTACACCTTATGCTGCTGCACCACGTCTATCACTGACAGGATGGTTTGTTGCAAAAGATTGATTTTTTTATTCAGTAGTATCAATTAGTCCAATATTGCACAAACAACTCTTCTTCAAACCTTAGTCAGTTTTCAAATATATTTTCACCATATAAAAAAAGGGCCGCTAAATAGCGGCCCTTTTCATATTTCTGTTATATCTAACGACTTATTCGAAAGTCCACTTAAGACGCAAGTAATAACCTTGACCAAACATACGGTAAGTAGATGGATCAGTTTTACCGTTAAAGCCAGTATCCATGAAAGGAGGAGCTTCATCAGTAATGTTAGTAATACCAGCAGATACAACTATGTTTTCATAAGTATAGCTACCTACGATATCAGAGTAGTACTGTGATGGAATTTGTTGAGTGTAATCTAGACCAAATCCAGTTCCACCTTCCAATCCACTGATGTATTCACCTAAATAACTAACAGACCAATCACCCTTAGT
Organism: uncultured Paraglaciecola sp.; assembly: GCF_913020055.1. Lineage (GTDB taxonomy): Bacteria > Pseudomonadota > Gammaproteobacteria > Enterobacterales > Alteromonadaceae > Paraglaciecola. The sequence goes on from NZ_CAJWCF010000018.1 coordinate 40,479, forward strand.
CCATTGAAGAGTAAAGTTAGCTTTATCTTCAGCAAATGCTGCACCAGCATAGCGACCAACAAAATCATCTACTGGATTACCAGCAAACTGAACTTGTTCACGCTCTAACATATGAGTCCACAATACAGTTGCTCTCAAATCACCGATTTCACTTGGATAATTCCAACGGAACTCAGTATCAATACCAGCAGCCGACTCTGTAGACACGTTCAATTGAGCATCAATAATGTTGTTAATTGAATAATCAGAATTACGCGTAATCAAAGCACATGCTGCAGCATTTTGCTCAACGTAACAATCTTCAAGGGTAAATTGAACACCTAAAGAACTAATACCTTGATCTAGGCTAAGTTCCCAGTAATCAGCAATAAATGTGAAGTTGTGATCACCAAACTCAGGATTCCATACAACACCTACAGTTAATGAATCGCCTGTTTCAGGTTTAAGGTTAGGGTTACCACCAACACGTGCTAACACTTGGCTATCTGTTTGAACACCTACTTGAGCACAACCAGCTGGTAATGACTCGCCAGCAAGTGGTACACATGGATCATTATATGTTGGGAAGCTATCTACTTGGCCACCAAATAAATCACCAATAGTTGGCGCTCTAAATACCGTACCGTAAGTACTTCTCAATTTAAGTGAAGCAGATGCCGAGAATTCTAAACCAATTTGGTAAGTTGTATCTTCGCCAAATTGATCCCAGTCATCATAACGAAGACCGCCTTTTATGGCTAAACTCTGCTCGCCGTTATCAAATACTGGCGCATAAAACTCACCAAAAAATGCATTATTAACTAGAGAACCATTGGTACTTGCACCAACATTCCCTGTTACTGCACCGATTGTTTTAGCTGAATCAAGTATTACAGCAAGATCCTGTTTCCAGTAACTGTAACCTACAGACCAACCCAAATCGCCACCTGGCAACTCCATTGCTATACCAGTGATGTTAGCACCTGCAGTGCGCTGGTCTTGGTTGATTGTATCTACAGTATCCAATGATACATAATCTAACATTTCTTGCGTCAATGTTGTTACGGTTGGGTTACCACCCGCATCAACAACACCACCACCAAACAAATTAAGTGGTACACAACCAACAATTAAAGTACCAGGGTTATTGATATCTTGATAACACTCAGGTGCGCCATCGCCATTCAAATCAGCTGATGGACCTAATGCGTTAAACAAACGCGAGCCAGCAAATTGACCAAAGTCTTGGCTAGCGTTATTACGATGACCTTCATTTACGAACACTTCCCAGCTTGTATCATCATTGATGTCACCTTCAAGACTAGCAGTCCATTGGTACTGAGTAATGGTCTGTTCGAAACGTCTGTTAGTTTCAATCATACGGCGACGAGGGTTAACTACTGGTTCGTACACTAACGACGTACCGTTTGCAGTATTATAAGAATCAACCGCACGGCGAAGGTAGTAGTTATCCTGTGAAATACCAGTAAAACCTACTGTATTGCCTGTTTCTGGGTCGTCATAGAAACCGTTATACATTGGGTCGCCACCAGTGAATGGTAGAGGAGCCAACTGCTGTGCTGAAGTACGCTGATTACCACGGAATTCTGCTTTGAAACGAACACTATCAGACAATTCAAAATTCGCTTCTGCGAAAATGTTTGTTCTTTCATACGGAGTTTGCAAATAGTTTACTGGCGCATAGTTATATGTACGACCGTCGTGAGGAGTCATTAATCCCACTTCGTTTGGAGTCGTAGCTGGCGTACCAATTAAGAATAAACCTTGGCTGTAAAAAGGTAAGCGACTTTCAGGAATACGTGATGAGCCAATTGGGTAACAACCACCTTGTGGTGTGCCGTCATATGGAGCAGCTACTTGTGCTTCACAACCACCTGGATAGATGTAGAAAGAATTCTGCATGAAATCCCAAGGAGTATCACGTTGGAACGCTTCGTCTTGCTCTACTCGCTCCATACCAAATACAAAGTTACCTTCATCAAATTCTCTACCTGCTATAAGAGATAATGAATTCTGTCCAGCTCCGGAAGTATTGTTCCAATCAGCTGTTTGAGCTGTAATTTCAATACCGTTGAAGTCACGACGAGTTACAATGTTAACAACACCCGCAACCGCATCTGCACCATAAACTGCTGATGCACCATCTTTCAAGATTTCAACTTGTTCGATCATAGTTGAAGGGATTGCTTGGAAATCACCACCATCTACAACACGTTTACCGTTGACTAGCGTAAGTGTACGAGCTGTACCCATACCACGTAAATCAACTTGTACAGAACCATTACCACCATTATTGGTAGTTGTACCAATAGGTGATCCTGACATTGAAGGGATGCTCTGAAGAAAATCACCGATATCAGTTAAACCAGTTACTTCAAGTTCAGCACGACCGATGATAGTAACAGGGCTTGCGCTCTCTACGTCGATACGCTTAATACGAGAACCTGTAACTGAAATTTTCTCAAAAGACTCTTTTTCTTCTGCGCTAGGTGTTTCTTGAGCAACAACTGCACTTGATGCAATCATAGCTGTTGATGCTGCACCAAAAGCCATAGCTAGACGAATTGACTTCGCCAATTTTGAATTTGTAAACATGTATGTCTCCCTGGACCACAAATTTTTAGTGTGTTTTGTCGTTATAACGACTTTTAATATAGAAAAGGTAGTGAACCTCACAGGTGATGATATACGTAAGTGGGGATTAGGGTCAACTATTGAACGAGTTAGATTATAAGATATAAATAAAAGCTCACTATTTATATCATTTAAGTAAAAATTAGTTTACACCTGTTATTAAAGCACTTGTTTTGAAAAAAGATTTCTTCTGCATACTAATTTTGTATTAATACCATAATGACAATTTGTAAAATGACTATACGAAACCATTAGTTCATGTTTATAGTTAGCTAACGGATAAAAACGATAGAGGCCAAAAATCATGAAGTTAGATGATGATATCCATAACTATTATGAGCACCTAGTATTAGAAAGAATTGAATTATTAGGTTTAAACAAGACTAAAGGCGAAGATTACTTAGCCGATTTGTGTTGCCTAGCGTTAAATCAGATACCGCCCCGCTATATCAGATTTGAAGTGGATATGTCGTTTTACATGCCCCAAAGTGAACGTCAACAAATGGAAATGAACGTGGTCAATGCAGTCAAACAAGCGATGAGTTTTTTAGAGCAGAATAGTTTAGAAAAAAGTTGGAAAAAGATAGTTAGATAAAGGAATTGGTGGTGCCCTTCCAGCCACACCTCGGCACATGAGTCGTTTGCTGCGGCTGCTCCCTTCCAGGTCTGACCGGGTTCACAAAGTATCATTGCGAGGGGACCGAAAGGTCACCATTGAAGAACCTTAACTAAAACTAATTAGACTAGTTAAGGCGAGCGCATTATGAACAAAGCTCATGTCAGATGCAACCCACTTTTTAAGACAATTTAATTATTAACTAAATCGTTCCTCAGCAATTTGGTTAGCAACAATATTGGTAGCGATACCTTGCGTCTGAGCACGTTGGTATATTTCTAATAAAGTATCACCAATTTTATTTATATGATTTATCAATGCTTGATCGGAGCTAGATATTGATTGATGGTATATATCTATTATTCCCCCAGCATTAATTACATAGTCCGGTGCGTACAAAATACCTTTACCCACTAATAATTGACCAAACTCCTCTTTGGCTAATTGATTGTTCGCCGCTCCAGCAATTACTTTTGCTTTTAGTTTGAAAATATTTTCAGCATCAAGTATTGCTCCCATTGCGCAGGGGGCAAAGACATCAACATCTAGATCATAGATATCTTCTGGTTTGACCGCCGTAGCGGCAAATTCACTCACTGCCTTTTCAATGTTTTCTGGATGGATATCGGTAACGTATAACTGGGCCCCTTCTTTGTGTAAATGCTTAGCTAAGCGTATGCCAACATGCCCCAATCCCTGAATGGCTACTTTCACACCTTTTAGCTCAGAGTTCATAGCATGTTTAACACTTGTCTTTAGACCTACAAAAACACCATAAGCGGTTGATGGAGCTGGATTCCCATCCGCAGGTTCAGAATTAATATGATATTTGGCTTGAATACCTGAAACATATTCAGTTTTCTTCCCCATCATCTTTAGGTCATCAACGGTTAAACCAGAGTCTTCTGCACTGATATATTGCCCAGATAAACTGTCAATAAACTTACCCATTGCCAACATTTTTTCAACCGTTTTTTCAGTCCTAGGGTCACCGATTATGACCGCTTTACCCCCACCTTGTTTAAGGCCCGCCATTGCTGCTTTATAAGTCATTCCCTTAGACAATCTCAGTACATCACGCAAGGCTTCTTCGTCGCTACCATAAGGCCACATCCGGCAACCACCAAGAGCGTTGCCAAGGTTTGAATTATGCACAGCAATTATTGCTTTTAGTCCCGTAGCTTTATCCTGACAAAAAGCCACATGTTCGTGTCCATCATATTCACTATGCTCAAAAACCGACATTCTTTTCTCCAGATGAGTGTTCACATGGTCTAATCATATCTCATTAGATATAGGACATCTTTTGCGACTTTATTGAGCAGAAAATTTAGTTGCATAGATAAAACACAGATGAATTGTGTCACTAGGATAAATATCCTATTTTTTGTCTTGAAAAAGAATTAAACTTTCATCATGCTAGAAATTAAGTTAACACTTTCAATTAATCAAAGTATTTTATGAAACTAGATAAATTCGATCGAGAAATTTTGCGCGTCATGCAAAAGGATGCGACGGTATCAATGGCTGACTTAAGCCAAAAAGTAGGCTTATCACATACTCCTTGCTGGAGAAGAGTAAAACGCCTTGAAGCAGATAAAATCATTCTGCAAAAAGTGACGCTACTAGACAGCAAAAAGTTAAATTTAGGCGTATCAGTCTTTATATATGTCACCTTAAAAAATCATGATGGTGAGTCTTTAAATGATTTTGAAAAAGCGGTACAGAGTATAGATGCGATAGTTGAATGTCATACCACAAGTGGAGACAAAGACTATTTGTTAAAAGTCATAGTTGAAAGTATCGAAGAATATGAGCATTTACTAAAAACCAAGCTCACTAACCTGCCTTTAGTCGATCATCTAAGTTCTACTTTTGCCCTTAAGCAAGTTAAAAACACCACTGAGTTGCCCATTAAGAACTTGTAGAAAACCTATTTACTGATGTGTATATGCATAAATAGGTTTACTGCCAACTTTGATAGATAAGCAAATAGCTCACACAATCTTTACCGTCTTTTTATTAATGCCGTAATCACGCAATTTATTAGCGATTGCGGTATGACTTAAGCCTAGTTTTTTAGCCAACTGCCTAGTGCTTGGGTAACTAGGATATAAACGCATCAAAATATCTTTTTCAAAACGCTTCACCTCATCGTCTAAACTTCCAGCAAATTCCTCTGAAACAAAACTGACTGTTGCTGAGCACGACGGCAGTTGAATACTTTCTTTTTCAAGTTCTTTGCCTTCTAACAACGACACTGCTCGATAAAGCGCATTTTCAAGTTGTCTAACATTGCCCGGCCAAGGATAAGTTTGTAAATAATCAACACATGCTTTCGTCATCTTAGGCGCCTTTCTCCCTAATTTAACACTGTGTTGTTTTATGAAACGTTCTGCTAACGCAATAATATCTGATTTGCGCTCTCGCAAAGGAGGCAACACTAAACTCAACACATTTAACCGGTAAAACAAATCTTCTCTAAAATGCCCTTCCTGTATAAATTTACCTAAATCTTTTTGCGTAGTACAAATAATCCGAACATCGAACTGCAACTCATGGTCGTCGCCAATTCTTCGATAACTCCCCTCTTGCAATACCCGTAAAAGCTTTACTTGTAATTGTGCAGACATATCGCCTACTTCATCCAAAAATAACGTGCCACCTTTCGCTCTTTCTAACAACCCCACTTTACTATCAGCTTGTCCGCTAACCTCTGAGGCACTGCCAAATAATTCTGCTTCAGCAACATTATCCGGTAAAGACGCACAATTTAATGCTAAAAAAGCCTCTTCATTACGTCTACTGGCTTCATGGCATGCCTTAGCAAGCATTTCTTTACCTGTGCCCGTTTCACCAAAAATAATAATGGGCCCATCCAACTCAGCCATTCTTTTGGCTTCTTTCACCACATTTTTCATTGCTTTACTATCCGCTTGGATAGAAATAAAGCTGTCTACACTTGCCTTATGAAATACGGTGAGTTGTTGACCTAATCTGAGCTCAGACTTGAGCATGAACACGGCTCCCGCCAATATATCTGCACCTTCTGTGTCGGGCACCATAACAGGCAACATATCAATCAAATAATCTTGTTCTAAAAATCTAATCCTTTGTGCTTGAGCTTGGGGATTTTTACTTTCCAACCAGCGAATAACATTAAACCCTTTAAGAAGTTCGGCAATGTCGCTACCCACAATGTCACTTTTAGGCAGTTCTAGACTTGACACAACCGCGTCATTAATCAAGATGATTTTACCTTTAGTATCCACTGAAAATACCGGGTCGGGTAAGGTCTGTAATAACGCTTTAAGCTGGTATTGCTCTCGCTCGATTGGCATGAAAGGCGTAGTTTTGACGTCTTCTATACCTTCAATTTTGCGAATTTTAGGCATTAAATGTTGAAAATCTGCAAACTCTATATTCGGAAAGTTAAGAAATATTTTCCCAAGCTCGTTAATTTCAATACCACGCAAATCGATTTCATGTTCTACCAATATATCTAACACATCTTGGGCAATGCCCAAACGATCCTGGCAGTTTACTTCTAAGCGCATTTACAACCCCGATTGAATACTAGACTAGACTAGACTAGCCCAACTTAGACTAGCGTAAAGATTTTATTACAATTAACGGAGCTAAGACAGCTTTATTACTTGGCGTTTTTCACTACCAAGCAAATCTATTTTGGGCAGGGTTATATCCAGACAATCTCAAAGTGATTGATTTTGCGGGAGTGTAAATCGGTTCAGGCAACAACCATTTGTAGACTTAACAATCTAAGTCTACATGGCCAACTACGCTTGGGCGCTCCAATCGTTCTGAAACGCAAATATGAAAATGGTGTGGGTGTATGTAAAAACATTCACTTTAAACAAAAATTAACTAACTTTTTTTTCCTTAGGTAAAAACCTAGGTGTAAATAGCCCCTGCTTTTTAGCTTGGCTGACTAACTCCATAATATCCATTTCTGCAATATCGAACAGAGAGTCAAATGATTCCAAGGCATAATATACTGGTTGCATAATGTCGATTCGATACGGGGTTCTTAATGCATCTAAAGGATTCATTGGAAGATGCACACAATCATCTGATTCAATGGCATAGAGTGTCTCACCAGGTGATGACAAAATCCCACCTCCATAAACACGAGTTCCTTGCGCTGTATTCACTAAACCAAACTCTACAGTAAACCAATACAGTCTGGCTAAAAAGGCTCTGTCTTCTTTACTAGCCGCATAACCAAGTTTTCCATAGGTATGGGTGAAATGTGCGAAAGCAGGATTGGTTAATAGCGGACAATGACCAAATATTTCATGAAAAATATCTGGCTCTTGTAAATAATCAAACTCTTCATTTGAACGAATAAAGGTCGCTACTGGGAATTGTTTATTGGCTAATAAACTAAAAAACTCATCAAAATTTATTAACGATGGCACTTGTTTTACCTGCCATCCCGTAGCTTTAGTTAATACCGAGTTGATTTCAGCTAACTGTGGAATACGATCCGAGGGTAAGTCCAATAATTCAAGCCCATGTAAATATTCCTCACAAGCCCTTCCTTTAAGTAAGTTCGATTGTTTTTGTAACAATGCCGCCCATATTTTATTTTCTTCAGCAGACCAATTTACAAGACCACTCTCATCTGGTTGATGAGATTTATAACGAGTATTCTTTGACATGCAATTACAATAATTTTTTAGCTAACGATTGCAAAATTGTACTCGTCCCACGCAAAATCAAAAGACTAGTGGGTGTTTTCACTTTGTTAGTTAATTGTAAATATAAGCTTACAAACACACTCTTTCACAAGGAATAACACTGGGACATCGAAGCAAAATGTTTATCTTAACTGGTTGTGTAAATCAGCCAGCAACTGCTTGCTGATGCCCGACAAACCGGGCTTTTCTTGGGATAACCAAGGCAATGGACGGCTTTCATTAATCGCCTTTAAACCTATTCTGGCTGTCAAAACTCCAGCTCCCATTCCTTGAGCGACTCGGGTCGATAATTTGCCAGTTACACCTGCACCTAAGGCATAATTACCCGCATCAGATAGGATTTCGGCAGCTCCTGCATATACCATAGTGTGGAATATTTTTCGGATAAGCTTAACTCTTCCCCAATACCCCAGTTGTAAACCATATACTTCACTAATTTGGTTCATCATCCGCAGATTTCGCCAAAGCACAATCAACATATCCAACAAAGCAAAAGGGCTAACAGCGATCATGACACTTGCTGCCGAAGCATTTTTACTGACCTGTTTTAAAGCCAATTTATCAATAGGCGCTAACACTTGGTGTTCAAACAAACTTAACACTTCACTGTCACTGTGATGCGCTTCTAGATTATCCTGCCAATTTCCTACCAAAATCTGATAATCAGTTGGCAGGGTTTGGGCTATTTTCAAACAATGTTGTTCAGCTAAACCAATAACACTAGAACTGGCCATTTGTGCAGATTCACTTCGAATATCGTTCTGACGTTTGAGTTGCTTCAATCCTCTGTATTCAACAAAGACTTGGCGTAATACTAATATCCCAAGAGCAGAAAAAATAACTAACCAAACACCGGCTAACCAATCCATTTGCTCAATCAGTGCCATAATAAACAAAACTAACTCAGCACTACTCGCCAACAGCACAAAGACAAACAAAAATGCTAGCCATTTTTTGCCCGTTTTTTTGGCGCTAAGTTTTTCTGAATACTGCAATGACAATCCGTCTTCAATTGGATCTTCGCTTACTTCAACTGAGTCAATATCGGTCACAATAAATGCTGGTTTTACAATAGGTTGTGATTGAATATCGGTCTCTTGGGTGTTAAACACATATGCACCTTTTAGTCTGTTAGGTGATTTATTTTGCAACTGATTTTGTTCCTCGGATTGAGAAGACTGTTTCATGTTAATTTATCCGCCAATAGAAAATCGAGCACTTGATCCATTCTAATATGCGGCAATGCATGCTCTGAGTTTAAAAGAGGGGGTGATAATTTAGGGAACTCAAATTGTTGCTGTTTCCAGAATTCAGGATCAGGGCAACTTTGTGGAACTTCTCCCGGAAACAATGTAATCGCAGAACCCTGCTCATTTCTTCCTTGCAGCAGTGGGATGCTCTCCCCGTTTAGTTGACCAAGAGCTGACTTTGAAGCCCGGATAGCTGACACAGCTGTCGATTCAGTTACCACGCCTTCAAACTGTATTTGTTTTCTTGCACTATGCAGCATACTTTCTAGCAGTTTAACCAAATTCGTTTGCTGATCAGGTGTGATGTGATCGGCTTTACTTGCCGCAAATACAAGCTTATCGATTTTAGGCTTGAACAAACGTTGCAAAACATTAGATGAGCCATATTTAAAACTGCCCATCAGCCAATCTAACGCTTTTTGTAGGTCTTGATAACTATGAAAACCACGGTTTAATGCTGACAAACAATCAACTAACACTACTTGTCGGTCAAAACGTTTAAAGTGCTCCTTGTAGAAAGGTTGAACCACCTGGGTTTTATAATGTTTAAAACGTTTACTCAATAATTCCGCATTACTATTTTGTACTGGTTTACTAAGATCAACTCCTTGTTGTTCAAGTTGCTTGTCAGTAATAGGAAAAAAATGTAAAACCGGAGCACCAGTCAATTCACCCGGTAAAATAAATCGACCGGGTTGTAACAATTGATAACCACGACTTTGACAATCAACTAAGTACTGGCTATACACCTCAGCGATTTTTTGTAAGGCTAATTCGTCGCCTACTGCATTTAAATCCAAATGCTCTACAGCATCAAAGAATGGTTTGGCTAAGTCATGCCTTATTGGGTCACTAAGTTCGCCTTGGCAATGCGTAGACCACTGAGCATAATCCATGTCCAAAAGCGGCAAATCTAGCAGCCACTCACCTGGGTAGTCGGTAATATCTAAGGTTAGCGTTGCATCCTCAGTAAGATATTTACTCAACCCCCTACTCTTTTTATACTTTATTTGCAGCCTTACCTGGGAGATACCTTTTGTTGAAGAGGGCCATTCAGGTGAAGATTGAGTCAAATTAGCCATAGCATCTTCATAGGCAAAACGACTAAACGTTAGGTTGGGTTGAACATCGCGTTTTACCCCTACGAGTCGTGACTCTCTTACTACAGAGAAAAAGGGGAGTTGCGCCGCTTCATTTGCTTCAATAAGTTGATTAACTAAAGAGGTAATAAACGCAGTTTTTCCACTACCACTCAAGCCTGTCACTGCCAAGTTAACATGGTGATTAACCAATCTAGCAGTCGTTAGCTTTAGTTTTTGTTTAGTACTTTGAATGTTTGGGTGTTGGAAAAAGGACGTTTGCATGAAAACTGTATTAGCCTTATGTTATTAGAAAAGCGCAACACTTAGGGCTAGTAATTAACTAGCCCCATTAACAATTTTTTATAGTTTGTTTAACTCTCTGTTGAGATGAAACTGCGGTGAAGTCACATAAGTTTCCATTTTTCTGAGTCTCGTTTCATTCTTAGCAAAGCGTTGCTTTATATCCATAAAAGCCTGTTTAGGTGGTTCACCTGCTTGCCAAACTTTAGACTTTACCACTACTTTTTCAGGCTCTTGCTCAGACACATTATGCCAGCCCTTACCTTGTGCTCTATTGTGCGAGCTTCTGGATGCAGATTCTTCGTTTCGAGACTTAGTTGAAAAGCCATGTGGCTTTTTTTCTAAAATAAACCAAGCTGCTATATAACCTACGAAGAAAAATGGCGGTGCTAACAAGAAAAACCCAGTTAAGGTCAGAATTCGTACTAACCAAATTTCCATGCCAAAGTATTCCGCTATCCCAGCACATACTCCGGCTATTTTTCCTTTACTTGGGTCTCGATGTAAACTGCCAAAAGTTTTCATACTTTATTCCTCCACTCTGGTGCCTCAGCATCCAAAATTGACTCTAATGTATGGATGCGATCTGCCATCTTTTCGGCTCTGTCAGCTAATTCCTGTAATGTGCCATACTCGGCTTCAGTCAATCCCTGATTCATTTGCTTTTTACTCCGATAATGCATTATCAGCCAAATCGGAGCGACAAAGATCATAAAAATAATGATAGGTGCTATTATGATTCCAACCACGTCTTCCACAATTTATCTCCTTTTACTCGTATATGTCTTACTTTTTACTAGCCGTTGATTTGCTTTGCATTTTTTTCTTCATCGCCGCTAGTTCATCATCAATCTCATCATCTGACTCAAGATTTGCAAATTCATCAGCAAGGGTCTTTTTACCTAAATCGTAAGCATCTACTTGTGACTCTAAGTCATCAATTTTACGCTCATATTGTTCGAAACGTCCCATTGCCGCATCAACTTTGCCACTATCTAGGGTTTTCTTCACTTCAAGTCTAGAGCTAACCGTTTTCTGGCGCAATATAATGGCTTTCTGACGTGTTTTAGCATCCGCTAGCTTATCTTGTAGCTGACCGACTTCACTTTGTAATTTAGTGATTTGTTCATCGACCACCTTTAGTTCAGATGATAATGTGCTGGCATGCTCATCACATTTTTTCTTTTCCTGTAATGCAGCTCGAGCTAAATCTTCTCTATCTTTACTGATCGCTAACTCAGCTTTCGCTTTCCAATCCTTAGCTTCATTTTGCGCTTTGCTAATTTGTGAAGAAATATCTTTCTTACTAGCTAAAGTTTTTGCTGAAGCGGAACGTACTTCCACCAAAGTGTCTTCCATTTCCTGAATGATTAGACGCACCATTTTTTCTGGATCTTCAGCCTTGTCTAAAATGGAATTAATATTTGAGTTCACTATGTCTGTGAAACGCGAGAAGATACCCATAGTCTTTACCTCTTTTAT
>NZ_CAJWCF010000019.1 GCF_913020055.1 uncultured Paraglaciecola sp.
ATGTTAAATAAAGATTTAGAGCAGACGCTAAACGAAGCGTTCATTTTTGCCAGAGAGCATCGTCATGAATTTATGACAGTAGAGCATCTCTTACTTGCCTTGCTTGATAATAATGCAGCTAAAGATGCATTGAAGGCCTGTGGTGCCAATATTGAGTCAATTAAACAAGAACTGACTGATTTTGTTAAAGATACTACTCCTTTGTTATTAGACGAACAGGGTAATGAACGCGAAACTCAGCCTACACTTGGTTTTCAACGTGTATTGCAACGAGCTGTTTTTCACGTTCAGTCATCGGGCAAAGAAGAAGTCAATGGTGCCAATGTATTGGTAGCCATTTTCAGTGAGCAAGAGTCTCAAGCTGTTTATATATTGAAAAAATCTGATGTGACACGTTTAGATGTAGTGAATTATATTTCTCACGGTGTGTCTAAAATTGATGATGAATCTCCAACGCACAGCGAAAGTGATGGTGAAACCAGCGAGCAAGAAGAAGCTGAGTCAATGCTGGATAAGTATTCCACTAACCTCAACCAAAGTGCCAAAGACGGCAAAATTGATCCGCTTATTGGCCGCGATAGCGAATTAGAGCGCAGTATTCAAATTTTATGTCGTCGTCGTAAGAATAATCCATTGTTGGTGGGTGAGGCCGGGGTAGGTAAAACGGCTATTGCTGAAGGTTTAGCTTATCGAATAGTCAACAATGAAGTGCCAGAAGTGATTTCACAAGCCACAGTTTATTCTTTGGATATGGGTGCGTTGTTGGCAGGTACTAAATACCGCGGAGACTTTGAGAAACGCCTTAAAGGTATTTTGAAAGAGTTGGCTGAATGTCCAGACGCGATTTTATTTATTGATGAAATCCATACTATTATAGGCGCGGGTGCAGCTTCGGGGGGAGTGATGGATGCTTCTAACTTGCTTAAACCAAAATTAAGTAGTGGAGAATTACGCTGTATGGGATCCACTACCTATCAAGAATACCAAGGTATTTTCGAAAAAGATCGCGCCTTAGCCCGTCGTTTTCAAAAAGTAGATGTGATTGAGCCGACTGTAGGCGATACAACCAAAATTCTGATGGGATTAAAATCTCGTTACGAAGAACATCATAGCGTGCGTTTTACCCATAAAGCTATTCGTGCAGCAGCTGAATTATCCGCTAAGTATATTAATGAACGTCATTTGCCCGATAAAGCTATCGATGTCATAGATGAAGCGGGCGCGAGTCAACGTTTGTTGCCGGCTTCTAAACGTAAAAAGACGATTGGTGTAAGTGACATTGAACATATCATTTCTAAAATTGCACGTATTCCAGAAAAGTCTGTTTCGGCTTCTGACAAACAAGTACTGAAGCATTTAGACCGTGATTTAAAATTAGTGGTATTTGGTCAAGACGAAGCCATAGATACCTTAACGGATGCTATACGTTTGTCTCGTTCAGGTTTGGGTAATGAAACCAAACCTATTGGTAACTTCTTGTTTGCAGGTCCTACTGGTGTGGGTAAAACAGAAGTCACCGCTCAGCTTGCCAAAGTTATGGGGGTTGAGTTGTTACGATTTGATATGTCTGAATATATGGAACGTCATGCGGTAAGTCGTTTGATTGGTGCTCCTCCAGGCTATGTGGGCTTCGATCAAGGAGGTTTATTAACCGACGCGGTGATTAAAAATCCTTATTCAGTAATTTTGTTAGATGAAGTAGAAAAAGCTCACAGTGATATCTACAACATATTATTACAAGTAATGGATCACGGCACCTTAACGGATAATAACGGCCGAAAAGTAGACTTTAGAAATGTTGTGCTAATAATGACTACTAACGCGGGTGTGCAAGAAACCATTCGTACATCTATTGGTTTTAAACAGCAAGATCATAGTCATGATGCCATGTCTGAAATCAAAAAAATATTCACACCTGAATTCAGAAATAGATTGGATGCAACTGTTTGGTTTAATCACCTTGATAGAGACGTTATTTTACAAGTGGTGGATAAATTTATCGTTGAGTTACAAGTTCAACTTGATAATAAAGGTGTGTCACTAGAAGTCTCTAATCAAGCGCGTGATTGGCTGGGTGATAAGGGGTACGATAAAAACATGGGCGCACGTCCTATGGCACGTGTTATCCAACAGCATGTTAAGAAAGAATTAGCTCACGAATTATTGTTTGGACGTTTGACTCAAGGCGGAAGTGTGAAGATAGCGCTGAAAAATGAAGCGTTAAGTTTCGAGATATTCTCTGACAGCAAAGAAAAACCTGCAGCGCTTAATTCTTAATATTCGTTAAACAGATATAAAAAAACCGATATTTTTCAATATCGGTTTTTTTTGTATCTTTACAATCTAGAATTGGGCTAGAGGATTGACCTGATTAGCCCAAAAGTAAAATGATAATTTATTATCTTGCGCGGTAGATGATACGACCTTTAGAAAGGTCATAAGGCGTAAGTTCTACTGTTACCTTGTCGCCGGTTAAAATACGAATATAGTTTTTACGCATCTTACCTGAGATATGGGCAGTCACAACATGACCATTCTCCAATTCAACACGAAACATAGTATTTGGAAGGGTATCCAACACAGTGCCTTCCATTTCAATACAATCTTCTTTCGCCATCTAACTCTGTTACCTCTAATCAATAAAATAAGTGTCTAAAAATGCCGCGCAGATTTTGCCCAATAAGGTGGCGAGTGTAAAGCTTTACCCTGCTTTTTTTGTAATTAGTTGCCATTTATCGTCAAAAAAGCGCTCATGGGGCAAAAAATTCTGTTTATAGCTCATTTTCTGACAGGTATCTATTTGATATCCCAAATACAGGAATGGTTTATTTAGCGACTTGGCAAGTTCAATTTGTTGCAAAATAGCAAAGGTGCCTAACGAACGTTGTTGTTCTTTAGGTTTAAAAAAAGTATATAAAGCAGACAACGACGCTACAAGGTTGTCGGTGACGGCAACACCAATAAGCTGCTCATTTTCGAGTATTTCAATAAATAATGCGTTGTTCCAAGGGCTTAATATAAACCCTTGATACTGTTCTAACGTTGCCGGGTACATACTGCCATCGTCATGACGTTGATTGATGTAGGATTCATACAGCGGATAATATTCTGGTTTGTCATCGTGACTAATACGTATTGTTAGGTCTTGGTTGCGCTTCATTATGCGCTTTTGACTCTTAGATGGTACAAATAGGTCAACTGGTAAACGAATTGACTCACAAGCGTTACACGAGCCGCAGTGAGGTCGATAGATTTGAGTACCGCTGCGCCTGAATCCGGCACCAATTAATAAATCGTACTCAAGTAAAGTAGGTTGAGTATCACTGATGAAAACCAATAACTGTT
Source organism: uncultured Paraglaciecola sp. (assembly GCF_913020055.1). Classification (GTDB taxonomy): domain Bacteria; phylum Pseudomonadota; class Gammaproteobacteria; order Enterobacterales; family Alteromonadaceae; genus Paraglaciecola. Next base: position 3,346 of record NZ_CAJWCF010000019.1, read on the forward strand.
CGTCTTGCTCTGGTAAATAGCTACAAGTAAAAGGGGGGGTAATGCCGAATTTCATGCCCATAGGTTATATGTACTTATGCAAGTTAAGTATTTGTGGCTGCCAAACGGCTTTATCAAGTGATTGCTGGCTTTGCTGAGATAACATACTTAAAAACCTCGTTCTTGATATTTCAATACAGCCTAAACTGGCGAGATGAGGGTTTTGCATCTGACAGTCGATAAATTCGGCCCCTTGTGATTTAAGTAGTTCAACTAAAGACAGCATGGCTAATTTAGATGCGTTGGTTGCTTTGTGGAACATAGACTCCCCGCAAAATACTTTGCCCACTGCTACGCCGTATAGTCCACCCACTAAACTATTTTCGCTCCACACTTCGACAGAGTGAGCATGCCCAAGCTGGTGCAGGTTTTTATAGGCGTTAATCATGTCATCCGTTATCCACGTACCAGAATCGTTTCTGGGGATGCTGGCACAAATGTCAATGACTTGGTCAAAGGCGGTATTGATGGTGAAGCGATAGTCGCAGTTACGGGCGAATTTTTTCAGGCTTTTACTGCAGTTGAAGCTATCTAACGGCAATATGCCTCGTGGATTTGGCGACCACCACATAATAGGTTCATCTTGGCTGAACCATGGAAATATTCCAGATGAATAAGCCAATAACAAACGTTCGGCACATAAGTCTCCTCCAAATGCCAACAAGCCATTAGGATCGGTATGAGCCATGTCTACGGGGGGGAATATTAGTTGTTGGTCGAGCTTAGTCAGCGTCAGCATGAGAATATCGTTGTTGATTGTTATATAAAGAGTGAATAAAAAAAGGCCTCAAGTCGAGGCCTTTGTAGGTTATTAATTTATTACTCTTGAGCGTCTAAGAATTTCTCAGCATCCAATGCTGCCATACAGCCTGTTCCGGCTGAGGTAATCGCTTGACGATAAATATGATCGCTTACATCACCTGCGGCGAAAACACCCTCAACGCTGGTTTGGGTGGCATTACCTTCAGTGCCACTTTGCACTTTGATATAGCCGTCTTTCATCTCTAACTCACCTTCAAAGATGCCAGTATTGGGCTGGTGGCCTATTGCAATAAATACCCCCATCAAATCTAAATCTTCTGTTGCGTCGGAGTCTGTGTGTTTGATGCGAATACCGGTCACGCCCATCTGATCACCTAAAACTTCGTCTAATTGACGGTCTAGATGCAAAGTAACATTACCATTTTTAGCTTTTTCCATTAAACGGTCAGCGAGTATTTTTTCACTACGGAATGAGTCACGTCTATGAATAACATGCACTTCAGAGGCAATATTCGATAAATACAGAGCTTCTTCAACGGCTGTATTACCGCCGCCTACAACGGCAACCTTTTGATTGCGATAGAAGAACCCGTCACAGGTTGCACAGGCTGATACACCTTTACCCATAAAGGCAGTTTCTGATTCCATACCAAGATATTTAGCTGAGGCACCAGTACAGATAATCAAGGAGTCACAAGTATAAGTACCTTGGTCGCCAGTTAATGTGAAAGGTCGCTTTGATAAATCAGTTTTATTGATATGGTCAAAAATAATTTCAGTATCAAACTTTTCGGCATGCTTTTGCATACGATCCATTAAAGCAGGACCGGTTAATCCTTCAGGATCGCCAGGCCAGTTTTCTACTTCAGTGGTAGTGGTTAACTGCCCACCTTGCTGAATACCGGTCAACAATACAGGGTTGAGGTTTGCACGTGCAGCGTACACAGCAGCGGCGTAACCAGCTGGACCAGAGCCCAAGATTAGTAGTTTTACGTGTCTTGCTTCAGACATTTGACTCTCCAAATATTCTATTTTAAGCGCCATCTTCGATGACCCAAATTTCATTAGTCTTATGCTGGCTAGACATGTGGGCATGTCTGGCACTTTCAACATGTAAAGGGTAACTAAATTTAATCAACGTATTTCCCCGTTCCCTGTAACTTATCCCCAATGCTGTTGAAGATAGCATTGGGATTCACGAACTCTGTTCATTTGATTACTGGTATTCGGATTGGGCAAAACAAATATTGTTGGCTTTAACCGCTATTTTTTGTCAGGAACAGACCAACATAATAACGTCATGAGAAATCTTTGGGTATCGATTGTTGATTTTATATAACTTTAGGGTGTTAGCTAATGTGTGACTTAGCCGCTAGAATAGACTCGAGCTTTATTATGGAGTACCCAAGTTGGCACAAACTATCACAGCAATGGTGAAAGACGGTCAGCAGTATATGCAGACTTGGCCTATGCAACAACAGTTGTATGGCATGTTTCCTGAGTGCCGGGTTATTTCAGCAACCAATTTTTCGATAAAAGTGATGCCTGCTCTGGCTGTTTTAACCGTTGCTGCATTAATTAATTTGCAAGGAATTGAACGATTGCCTCAAGCATTAGCTATTGGTGCGTTCTTTTTATCTCTACCTATGCAAGGTTTAATGTGGTTAGGACATCGTTCAAATCAAAATTTGCCACCTGCCTTAAAAAGTTGGTATTTAGACATTCACCATAAAATGCAAATGCAAGGTTGTGACCTTAGGTCTGCGAAACAACAACCTAAGTATAATGAGTTGGCGAGATTATTAAAAACAGCATTTGATGAATTAGATAAAGCATTTACTAAACGTTGGTTTTAAACCCTACACGCATAAACAGGGAGTAAGGTGTATGCAAAGGCTTTTTATTGGAATACAAGGTAAAGCCGTTTGTTTAGACAAAGCAACAGGCGATATTCTTTGGTCGACTAAGTTAAAGTCATCTAGTAGCGTGACGAATGTCTATTATGAAGAAAATCAGGTTTTTGCTTATTCTGGCGGGCACTTGTTTTGCTTAAACGCCGGAACTGGTGAAATCATGTGGGAAAACGGTTTAAGTGGTTACGGTTTTGGTGCATGTATCATTGCCAGTGAAAGTCAAAGCTCGGCAGCCGCAATTTCCAACCAAGTCGCTTCTCAACAAGCTGCAGCGTCAAGCACAATAGTAGCCACAACAAGCTCAGGTTCCTCAGGAAGTGGCGACTAGCCAAAAGTCAAAGGCATAGCTCGGTTCTTAGGGGGCTTTTACATTTTCTACAAATATAAGTTTGTACTCCCCTAACCACTTTATTGTGTCTTCTTATACTTAATTCTATTGGCCCACATTCACATTGATACTTGAAGCTTTTACCTTTTACTTTGCTGACATCCATCTGATGATAGGTTTGTCCTTTTAACTCAAATAATTCAAGCATTAAACCCTGCCATTCTTTGCCGTGAGGGCGAACTTTTCCAAAAAGTGTATAAGCTAATAAATGACATACTTCATGGGGCACAACTTCCTCTATAAATGCGTCCACATTGTCACACAGCAGTACAGGATTAAAACGTAACTCATTAATTTGTAACCGAGCACAACCCGCAATTTTGCCCCTTTGATTAAAGCTTATTTTGGGTAATACAAAATTTCTGCCAAAGTATGCAGAGGCATGAACAATACATTGTTCAACTTTTTGAATGACTAATTGTTGGGGATTAAATGACAAAAAAGCTCTGCATATAAGATGAGTTACTGACAATGGGGTCATTTTAACCAATAATTAGTTAAAGCCAATCCTTTTGAGACTATCAATGCAAGACCAACAGCAACGCCGTTCATTAGACTTTCGTTTTTTAGCCGAGCCTACCGATGTTAATTTTGGCGGTAAAGTACATGGTGGTATTGTGATGAAATGGATGGATCAGGCCGGTTATGCCTGTGCCGCTCAATGGAGTGCACATTATTGCGTGACGGTATCTATTGGTGGTATTCGATTTATTCGACCGATTTTAGTAGGCCAGATGGTTACCTTGACTGCGCAAATTGTGTATACCGGTAAAACAAGCATGCATATTTATATTCGGATTGTGGCGGGTGATCCAAAACAAAGTAAAATGGTTGAAACTGGACACTGTATTATAGTTTTTGTGGCCAGTGATGAAGCAGGCTACCCGGTCGAAGTACCCACTTGGTTGCCTCAATCAAAGTTAGATTTTGCGTTAGAAAAATATGCTATTCAGGCTAAGGAGTCAGCGCAAAGTTTAGATAAGGAGTTATTAGTGGCTTTGAGTGAAGATGAGTAGTTAATTTGTAGTTTCTTACTACCGTTATGCTGAGGGTTTCTTTGGCGATACAAGCTTATTATCTATGCTTAATATACCCTCTTTAATGGTAATACTTCCAGACCAAATTGAACCATAATGTTGTCCATCTAGGTATAAGTCTTTTTGGTATTTACCTATGATTTCCAGTTTATGCGGATTCGAATTTGTACCAAAAATAACAGTATGTCTTAATGGGGAAGGTGAGCTTTTACCGACTGTCGATATATGCATTAAGTCTGATGAATAAGCTTCGATAATGGTAATAGACAAACCTGGGTGAGTGACATCATATTCTACCCATTTTTCCTCTACTATCCTTCCATCATTAGCTCCAGTTACACCTAATAATGTTGTACAGCTATTTAACAATAGAGCAACGCTGAGAATAACGGGTTTAGACCAATGCTTCATTAACATTCCTCGATTATTTAATTTTTACTAGAAAACCCAACGTCCTTTTTAAGCTTTCTAGCAAAATCTCATTTGTAGTAAATTAAAGTATTTTATTAATCTTGCGCAACGTTTCTTAGCAATGAATAAATATCTATGACTATAATTCGCAAGCTAAGCAGTATGCATAAACACCTTTAGGGTCATTCAGTTTAGCTACAGCTTCAATGTCAGCTGTTAATTCTTTAACAAGGCTTAAGATAGTACTGGATTTTTCCATTTCGAAAGCGCCATCAAATGACACAGAAACGCTTTGGAACAACTCTTTCCAGAACAGCTCACTTTTAGACATGCTTCTTTGGATGTATTGAGTATCGTAGGTTTCTAAATTAGCTAATTCAGCAGCAGCTTTCACCCCGTCTTCTAAATAACCTAGTTCATCTACTAAACCTAACTCTAGGGCTGTATCTCCAATCCACACACGTCCTTGGGCAATTTGGTCTACTTGTTCTTTACTCATTTCACGCTTATCAGCCACTAATGAGATGAATTGGTCGTAACCGTGTTCGATACCTCTTTGCATAATAGCGGCGACTTTAGGGTTAAGGGTTTTAGTGATGCCCATACCAGCAAATTCGGTTGTACCGACGCCGTCTGAATGCACACCTAAATAATCCAAGGTGTTTTCAAAGGTCAAGAACATGCCAAATATACCAATTGAACCTGTGATAGTACTAGGTGCCGCTAGTATTTTGTCTGCGCCGGCAGAAATCCAATATCCACCAGATGCCGCATAGGTACTCATTACAGCCACAACTGGTTTGCCGACAGCTTGTAAGTTTTCAACTTCTTGACGAATAATTTCTGAAGCAAAGGCACTGCCACCAGGTGAGTCAACATACAATACGACTGACTTAACGCTATCGTCGTATCTAGCTTTGCGAAGTAACTTAGCAGTACTGTCGCCGCCGATTTGGCCTGGTTTTTTGGTACCGTTTAAAATAGTGCCTTTGGCTACGACTATAGCGACCTTATCTAGGTTGTTAGACATATTCGGTACTACAGGTTTGATTACCTTTAAGTAACTTTTATAACTGATGGAATTAAATCCCATGCCACTATCGTTTTTACCTACTACAGCAATAATTTCTTGTAGAGCTTGTTCGCGGGTTTTAAGCGCATCTACCCAACCAAAATCCAATGCGTATTTTGCAAAGTCTCCACCAACTTGTTCGAATTTCTCTAGGAATACGTCTAACTCTTCGTCAAACTCAGTGGCATTCAATCCACGCGCATTAGCCACACTGGTTTTGTATTGTGTCCACATAGCCGTTAACCAAGCTTTGTTTGCCTCTTTTGCGGCGTCTGACATGTCGTCACGAATGTAGGGTTCTACTGCTGATTTATAGGTACCTACTTTGAATACGTGAGTTTCTGCTTTTAGTTTTTCGATAGCGGATTTGAAATACATTCCAAAACGACCATAACCTTCAAACATCATAAAACCCATAGGGTTGAGGTAGAGGTGATCAGCACGACTGGCTAAATAATATTGGTTTTGGCTATAGTAATCGCCAATCGCATAAATCGGTTTTTCGCTTTCTTTAAAGCCTTCCAATGCCACAGCAATTTGTTCTAACTTATCTAAACCAGCACTGCCTAATCCATGCAAGTCTAAAACTAAGGCTTTTATTCTGCGATCTTGTTTGGCGTTTTCTATTGTCAGTAAAACGTCTTGCAATAAGATTTCTGGATTATCGTCTTCTTGCTCAAAGGCTTCTTCCATAAATTCTGTGAAGGGGTCGACAGCTTCCTTCTCTATAACCAAGTTACCGCTTAATTTCAGCACTAACGCTGAACCAGTTGGTACTGTAATTTTATTATCATCTTTTAAAAATACCGAGATAAAGGCAATAAAGATAACGATGAAAATGATGTTTAAAAATAACTTTCGACTAAAATTAAGGGTGGTCCATAAACCGACAAACAACGACTTAGTCCAACTGTTTCCTGAAGACATAATAGGTATACACACTAGTTACAAAATAATACGGCATCCTATCGAAAAAAGTACGTGGTGAACATTCTCAAATGTAATTCTTTGTAACTTTTACATTTCGTAGTAAATAATTTGCGATAGACTTGCTCAAGTCCAGCAAAACATTAGGCCATTTTAGATATGACAACAAACACCCATTATCCTCATATATTTGCCCCCCTTAATCTTGGTTTTACTGAGTTGCCTAACCGCGTGTTAATGGGCTCTATGCACCTTGGTTTGGAAGAAGAAAAACATGGCCTAGAGAAATTAGCCGCATTTTATGCAGAACGTGCCGCTGGAGGGGTAGGGCTGATTGTTACTGGTGGTGTGAGTCCTAATCGACAAGGGTGGTTATTGCCCTTTGCAGCCCGAATGAGCAATAAAAAACACGCTAAAGAACATCAAGTCATTACCGAAGCTGTGCATCAACACCAAGGTAAAATTTGCCTACAAATATTACACTCTGGTCGTTATGGCTACCATCCTTTTGTGGTTGCACCGTCGGCCATTAAATCACCTATTAATCCTTTTAAACCTAAAGCAATTTCAAAAAGAGGCATTGTTAGCACCATTAATGATTACGCTAATTGCGCCGCTATGGCCAAGCAGGCTGGATATGATGGTGTAGAAATTATGGGGTCAGAGGGTTATTTTATTAATCAGTTTTTATGCCCTCGGACTAATCAACGAGATGACGAATGGGGTGGGAGTTTTGAAAATCGCTCGCGGATTGCGGTTGAAATCGTCAATGCGGTTAGGCAAAAAGTTGGCACTGACTTTATCATTATATTTCGTTTGTCTATGTTGGACCTAGTAGAAGGTGGCAGCAATTGGGATGAAGTAGTTGCCCTTGCAAAGTTAATTGAGAGCTGTGGTGCCACATTAATCAATACCGGCATTGGCTGGCATGAAGCTCGCGTACCGACCATTGGAACTATGGTACCAAGAGGCGCATTTACTTGGATAACCGAACGTATGAAAAGTGAGGTCAGTGTGCCGCTGATCGCGACCAATAGGATCAATACCCCCGAAATTGCGGAAAAAATACTGGCCAGTGGCCAAGCTGATATGGTCTCTATGGCTAGGCCATTTTTGGCCGATGAAAACTTTGTACGCAAAGCACAGCAAGGCCGTGGTGACGAAATCAATACCTGTATTGCTTGTAACCAAGCCTGTTTGGATCATGGGTTTGCCCGCAAGCGGGCTACTTGTTTAGTTAACCCCCGAGCCGGTTATGAAACCGAACTCAATTTTCCCTTAACCACACACAAGAAAAAATTGGCTGTGGTCGGCGCAGGGCCGGCTGGTCTAGCTTTTAGTTGTTATGCATCTGAACGAGGGCATGAAGTGCACTTGTTCGAAAAAAGCAGCGAAATTGGCGGCCAGTTTAACTACGCTAAACGTATACCCGGAAAAGAAGAATTTTTCGAAACCTTGCGATATTTCAATAAGAGATTAGAAGTGACCGGTGTGCACCTACATTTAGACAGCGAGCAAAGTGCTGAGTCGTTAGCAGATGCAGAGTTTGAACAAGTAGTACTTGCTACAGGGATCAAACCAAGAGATGTCAATATTGAAGGCATACAGCATGCTAAAGTCATGAATTATCTTGATGTGCTTAGAGACAACAAAGCGGTCGGTAAAAAGGTAGCGATTATAGGGGCGGGGGGAATTGGTTTTGATGTAGCTGAGTTTTTAGTTGAAGAACATTCATTGACTACCGAGCCAGATAAGTGGCTTGAAAATTGGGGCATTGATAAAACATATGCGCAAGCTGGCGCATTAACACAAGCAAAAGATTCACCGCCAACCAGACAGATATTTTTACTACAACGCAAAACCAGTAAAGTTGGCAAAGGTTTAGGTAAAACCACTGGTTGGATACATCGTGCTGCTCTGCAAAGGAAACAGGTACAAATGATGGGCGGAGTGAATTATTTGAAGGTGGATGACCTAGGTCTACATATTGAAATAAACGATAAACCACAAATATTGGATGTGGATAATATTATTTTATGTGCTGGTCAAGAGCCTCTGAGAGCCTTGCAACAAGGTTTAGAGGATAAAAGCATCAAAACACATTTAATTGGTGGTGCAGATGTAGCGAGTGAACTCGATGCAAAACGGGCCATCAGGCAGGGCGCAGAGTTGGCCGCTGTTATCTAAACAACTTCTAAACAGGTATTTGTGTCTCTTATTGGCCAATACAGAAATAAAAAGGAGTGCTTAGGCACTCCTTTTTTTTTGCTTTGTGTTTTGTTTCACAAACTCAGATAGGTTGTACCTCAGGTAAGTGGGTTACTTGGCGGCTATCTGCTGAATTACCTTTTAGTTTTTCAACTAACATGCAGTTGATTGGCACCAGAATAAGCGTAATAAAGGTAGCAAATAAGATCCCAAAACCCAGTGATACTGCCATAGGGATTAAGAACTGTGCCTGAGTCGATTTTTCAAATAATAGCGGCGTTAGCCCAATAAACGTAGTCAGGCTAGTAAGCATTATTGGCCTGAAACGAGATGCGCCTGCGATGATTACCGCTTCCATTAATGTGACCCCTTCTAGGCGTTTTTTGTTGATGAAATCCACTAGTACTAAAGAATCATTCACCACCACACCGACTAATGCCAACATACCCAAGATACTCATGATGGTGAGTTCCATGCCCATTAACCAATGACCCATCACCGCTCCAATCATGCTAAATGGAATAACACTCATTACAATAATAGGTTGCACGTAATCTTTAAAGGGGATAGCCAACAGTCCATAAATCGCAAAAAACACCATTAATAAGCCTATTCCGAGAGATGAGAAAGATTCTCTTTGCTCACGAGCTTCGCCTTCCATTTTAAAGGTGACTCCCGGATATTGGTTGACAATTTCTTGCACATATTGATTTAAATCAGCTTGTAGCACTGTCATGTTGGTTTTGTTTTTTTCCACATCAGCGGTCACGTTAACGGTTCGGAATCTATCAATACGCCTAATTCTCGATGGGCTTTTTCCTGGTTTTAATGTGGCAATGTGGGACAAGGGCACGGCACCGCACCGCCAGATGGTGTGGCTATCAAGATATTTTGTAAATCAGATAACGAACGCCTTTCATCAATGGGCAATCGCACCATAACTCTTACATCGTCTCGTCCCCGTTGAATGCGTTGTACTTGGCTACCAAAAAATGCATTACGCACTTGGTTTGAGATACTGACTCGGGTTAAGCCTAATGCTTTACCTTGGTTGGTCAGTTCAATCTGTAATTCTTCTTTACCGTCTGACAAACTGTCTGCAATTTCGAAAACAGTGGGGTAGGTGGTTAGGCGTTGTTTTATTTTATCGGCAATTTCTTGCAATGTACTTTGTGAATTGCCACTGAGCTGTATGTCTATAGGATCAGATGAACGACCAATCTCAGCGCGATAAGTAACACTTTCTGCGCCGGGTATTGGACCGATTAAGGCCCGCCATTCACTGACTAATTCTCGCGACGTGATGGTTGACTCTCTTTGTTCAGGTGGAATGATCTCAAAGCGCACTGAACCAGAGTTTGACGCGCCTCCTCTTCCCCCAGTAGAGGCTAAAATGTTAATGATCACACTTTCGCCACTTTCCTCGTCAGTGTATTTTTCTCGTAATACTTCAGCCTGTTCAGCCATTTCAATAATGTATTTATTCGTCACCTCAAAAGTGGTGCCGGTGCTCATAGTTAAACTGGCTCTAACGGTTTCACTGGGTACACGAGGGAAAAAGATAAACTTGGTCCAACCGCTCACCAATAGAGCCATTATAATCGAGAATGTACCGATAAATACGGCGAGCGTAGCGAATTTGTGGCGTAAGCTGAAAGCCAAAAGTGGCTGATAATAACGTAATATCGCACGCTCAAATCCATCTGCGAAACGTTCCTGCCATTGTTCGAAACGGTTACCTTTGTCTGACTTAGCATTACGCAGTTTGATGCGTTTAAGGTGAGAAGGTAAAACAAATTTTGATTCAATCAACGAAAACAATAATACCGGAATAACAACTACCGGAATTTGTGAGAACAGCGCACCGCGATTTCCTTCAATAAATGCAAAAGGTATAAAGGCGGCAATAGTGGTTAAAATTCCAAAGGTGACAGGTGTTGCTACTTCTTGTGTGCCTTTAATTGCTGCTTCTTCACCTGACTCCGCCGTTCGCAGATGGGTATAGATGTTTTCCCCGGTGACTATGGCATCGTCGACCACTATGCCGAGTACCAATATAAAACCAAATAAACTCATAATATTCAGAGATACACCAAAAAATGGCATTGCTAAGAATGCCCCCATAAAAGACACTGGGATGCCAATAAATACCCAAAATGCAATGGCAGGGCGTAAAAATAACGTGAGTAACAGTAGCACTAATATGCCACCTTGCAGCGCGCTGCCACCTAAGGTGGCGATACGGTTTTTAACGATTTGTGAGTCATCATCCCAATAACTTAATTCGTAACCTTCTGGCAGCAGAGCTTGTTTGTCTTCTATGTATTGCTTCACTTTATCCGCTACTTCAACCGCACTTTGTTGGCCTATTCTATAAACATCAATAAAGGCTGCTTGTTTACCGTTGAAGCGAGTACGTATGGGAGTTTCTTCAAAACCATCTTGGATATCTGCAATGTCTTTTAAGCGTAAGATAGACCCGTCGCTGTTGGTTTTAATTGGGATGTCGGCGAATTCATCTTTACGATAGGCTTGGCCTTTAGAACGGATTAACACATCGCCACCATCGGTTTTAATGTTACCGGCAGAAATATCGCTACTTGAGTTAGCCACCGCTGCAGACACTTGTGCCAAGGTTAAACCATATTGACGTAATCTATCTTGCGGGATCTCTAAGGCTATTTCATAGTTACGTACGCCAGCTAATTCAACTTGAGTGATGCCAGGGATCCGTAATAAATCATCACGCACTTGTTCGGCAAATTCGTTGATTTCTTTTTCACCGTAAATGCCCGCTATGGAAACAGCAATCACTTCACGTTTACGCTGCGCTAGAGACACAACAGGGTTTTCTGCATCGCCGGGGAAGGTGTTGATCGCATCCACTCTAGACTTAATATCTGCCAACATTTCTCTGGCATCGTAATCAGAGTCCACTTCAATACTCACACTAGCTGAGCCTTCAGATGACACACTGGTAATTTGTTCTATGCCTTCAAGATCTTGTACTGCTTCTTCAATTAGAATTGCCACGCCTAACTCGGTGTCTTCAGGAGTCGCGCCGCGTAAGGTTACAGAAACATTGATACGGTCTGTTTCGAATGATGGAAACACTTCTAAAGGAATACGACTGGCTAGGCTATAAAAACCTGCAAATAATATTGTTATCATCAGCAAATTTGCTGCGACGTGATTTCGGGCAAACCAAGCAATCATGTCAGTTCTCCAGTCTTAATAGATGAGGTAGGATTGAAATGAGTCATTATTATTCGTTATTTTCCACGTTAGCAGCAGTAGAACCGGCTCTGTCAGCTTTTCGCTTGGCACGTAACTCGTCCACGGTCAGGCCCATTTTCTTGGCCATTTGTTGTAACTTGGCATCTCGCTCTGGTGACCGTTGACGCTGATTTTGCGGTCTGTTTTCGCCAGCAATACTGACGCGGGTGCCAGAGCTGACTTGCCCTAACGGTGTGGTAACTAATAATTCACCTGCATTGAGGCCGTTGTCTATGATGCTATTTTGACTATTCTGCCAGCGAATATTGATATCCCTTCTTTTTAACAATCCATCCACAACTATATAAACGTAACTACCTTGATAAATCGTACTATTGTTAATCACTATTGCATCATCCAAGGTTTTACCTTGCACTTCAGCGGTAACATATTGGCCTATTTTTATGGAAGCACCAGGATGTAACTGTGGGTTATAAGGGTCTTCAATTTTCGCCACAATATAGAGTTGTTGTGAGTCGCTGCTAATCGCCCCTTCAGTTCGAATGATGTTGCCAAGCCATGTTTGGCTTTTGCTTAAACTAGAGGTGAAACGCGCCTCGATAAGCGGCTGTAAACTATTATTGGTACGAAATTCTTCTGGAAAATTGACCAAATCAATATCACTGTTATTAATAGGTAAGCGAATTTCCACTGAATCAGTTGAATAAATTTCCGCCGTTTGACTATTCGCTGCCAATACTTGACCAAAGTCGACTAATTGTTTGAGTATTCTGCCGTCATAAGGTGCCGTTATTTCGGTGCGTTCTAATGCAAGATTGGCGCGAGTGAGGCTCGCTTCTGCTGATAACAATCTTGCTTGAGCGGCTGCTAACTGAGGTTTACGTAACACCAGGTCGCTAGGTGCTTGACCATTTCCTAATCTTTTCCAGTCATTTGCCGCTTGTGTTGCATTCGCTTGTTCTTCTAACAATGTTTGTTCAGCTGAGAGTAAATCTGATTCCGCAATTTTCACACCCGCAACATAATCTCGTTGGTCAAGTTTAAGTAATACGTCGCCTTTGCTAAAAAATCCTCCGTTTCTAAATTGAGGACTCACATAGTTAATTTGCCCAGATACTTGTGCCACTAAAGCACTTTGGGTTTTGGGTTGTACGGTACCAAAGGTGTCGACCACTACGGTAAAACGCTGCGGTTTTAGTTGTTGTACTTCAACCGTTAGTTGTGACGCACTTGATGGGCCACCGCGACTACTTTCTGGTGGGTTATTAAGGATAACTTTGGAAGCAATTAGTGTAATGGCTAATATAGCCAGTGGAATTAGCCACTTTTTGACCTTACTCATTGGGTAACACATCCTCTTGTTTGTTATCTTGTATATTTTTGTCGTTAGAAAAATCACCACCTAAGGCAAGGTGTAAATTAATACGATTGGCAAGTAACTGATTTTTAATTTGGATCAATGCGCTTTGAGCGTTGAAAGAACGCCCCTGCGCTTCAAGCACCGTTGTATAAGTAACCAGTCCCCGTTGATATTGTTCAAAAGCTAAAGTTTCGGCCGCTTCTGCGTTTTGTTGGGCGGCTAACGTAGATTGATAACGCTTTTTTAAACTGCTTTCTGCGGTGATGGCATTTTCCACATTAGAAAATGCATTGTATAAAGTATCGAGGTAAATTTGCTCTTGTTGCTTTAGTTGCAAGCGAGCAATTTCTTCATTGGCTTTTAGGTCTCCAGCTCGAAACAATGGCGCCGTTAACCCCCCTAACAATGACCATGCGAGAGATGAACCTGATAATAGGTTTGTTAACTCATCTGCATTATTAGAGATAGACGCTCGTAAGTTTATGCTAGGGAAGCGCTGTTTATGAGCAAATGCCACCCCCGCATCTTTGGCTAATACTTGATACCAACTGGCTAACAATTCTGGTTTTCTACTAATAATATCTAACGGCATGCCTAATGGAATATCAGTAGTAAGCAAAGGTAATGTCAGTTGTGTTGAGGTTAAACTTGCATCCGGATAACGGCCTAACAAACGTTCTATGTTTCTAACCGATTGTAAGTGTTTATCTTGCTGCTCTGCATAGTTTGATAATTCGCTGTTAAGTTCATTCCGTGATAAATAAACATCTAAAGCAGCGTTTAGACCTTGTTGATAACCTGACTCTATAATGTCTAAGTTTTGTTTTGCATTATTCACTCTTTGTTCAAATAAATTAGTAAGCTGTTTTGCCGCAATCCAATCAAACCAACTGCTCACCACGTTTGCTACTAGTGTTTGTTTATCTTGTTGGTATTGAGCTTTGGCTGCAAAATAGTCTAAATTCGCTTGTTGTTGAGCGGCTGAGAGTTTGCCCCAAATATCGAGCTCATAACTTGCCTCGAGTTCGATTGAGCTGCTATTGCTGACGCTACCACTTATTGACTTGGATCTACCTGTGTTCAGGCCAAGGTCAAGATCTGGCCAAAAGTTTGCGTCCGCTTGCACGAGTTTTTGTTCTAATATTTTTACGTCGTAGGCTTTCTGGCGAAGGGATTGGTTGTTGTCTAGCGCTTCATTAACTAAGCGACTTAACTTAGGCTGGCTAAATTGCGCAAACCAGTTGTCAGTAGCCGGCATTGTTTTTTCACTGACTTGCCAGTTTTGCGGCACGCCAGCATTGCGGATTTCGTTGTCCACTTGGCTAGTTTTAACACACCCACTAAGCCAAACCACAACGAATAATGATGGAGTTAACTTCACTGAATATTTAAACCATTAGAAAAATAGACCTACAGAATAAATGATTGTATATCCCTAAAATTGCGCTTTACGAAACTTTTACACTCGCTTTCGTTCAACCTGTTTTTTTGGTGGGTCGTCGTAATTTATTGACTGTTTTTAACTGAAGAATACTTTTTTGATTGTCAAACCGAGCCAATGTAAAGAGAGGTATCTTATAAATGGAGCAGAAATGCATGATTTTATAAACGTATTCCATGCACAAATGTACAACCCGCCAAAACAAGGTAATTATTCATTGGGGTTAACTCTGATAGATGCACCTCACCTATTTGGTCGGTTTTCACTTTGTTTGATAATTCAAAGAAGAAACCCCAATCAGAGTTTTTGGCTCGAAGTTCTAGATAGGGGAAAACACTGATGTTCCATTTACCTGTCGCGTAGTCATGATTGATCGGTAAATTTTGGGCATTTAAAATCTTATATTGCCCTTTTTGTTTAAGGTGAATGGTTAAATCCAGCTCACAATTTTGACTTGTATACACATTCGCCCAGTCTTGTTGATGTGTTTGTGCCTGCGGTTCAACCCCTGACGGCACCAGCATTAAAGCAATTGAATCTTCTTTGTACCAATGGTTATCAGTAAATAACATACTGGTATGGTGTATGTCCCAAGCAATATTACTCATTGCATT
Source organism: uncultured Paraglaciecola sp. (assembly GCF_913020055.1). Taxonomy (GTDB): domain Bacteria; phylum Pseudomonadota; class Gammaproteobacteria; order Enterobacterales; family Alteromonadaceae; genus Paraglaciecola. The sequence goes on from NZ_CAJWCF010000019.1 coordinate 18,755, forward strand.
GATGACTTTGTTTACTGCGTTTCGGTCGTTAATAATTGGTGAATAGGTTAATGATGATTGCGTAATGGACGCAGGGAATGTTAACTGGTTAACCTTAACGGTGAAATCAGCCTCAACTAATTCCTTATTTATTTCTTTAATTTGTGCATCTGATAAATAACGGGAATAAAGATGGACTGTGGTTTGGCTGCATCCGCTAAGAAACAAGGCCACGAGTATCAAGTATTTCAAAATACGCGGGGCCTTAATTTACTTAATGTTGGACTTTGATTTTTTCTAGAGTAGAGGTTTTTGCAGTCTGTGCCGAATGAGGTGGATTCATTCTATAATCTAATTGTACCGTTAAACCTGTTTGTCTTTGTGCTTGGCCTCCTTGAATTCTAGGTTTGTAGGTCCATTGTTTTAGGGCGGCAATTGATACTTTATCGAACACTTGCTGAGGAAATGATTCGATCACTTGAATATTGTCGGTTGAGCCATCTTTGGCAATATCAAACTGTAATATTACTGCTCCCTCTTGATTATTTCGTGCCGCTTCAATGGGGTATTTTGGTTCAATTCTAATTACTGGTGCAGCCATTGATGATTTGTCTACTGAGTGTGCAGTTTCAGCTAAATTAGCTAAAGCAACGCCAGCTACTAGGGTGCTGCTTAGGGCGATTGTAAGCCCTATCAATGCAGGTTTTATTTTAGCTGGGTTTTGAATGTTTTTGATACGTTTAAACATGGTGTGTTTTTCTCCATAGGGTGAATAAATAGAAAAGCTGTGAAGTGAACGTTCTGCGCATTGCACTAGTGCTTTGCTGTAGTTGATTTGATCTTCGGTAGTCGACTGTTTTAGTACAGCAGCGTCGCAAGCGATTTCTTGGCTACGCCTAAAAGCACGGTAAGCCATCCAAGATAAAGGGTTGAACCAAAATACCGCCAAAAATATTAAAGCAAGCAGGTTGTAAAGGTTATCACCACGGTGAAAATGCACTAATTCGTGGCGTATCATTAAGTGTTGTTGACGAGCGCTAAACTGACTTTGGAAACCAACGGGAACAAGCAATGTAGGTTTTAAAATTCCGCTCAATATTGGGCTGGAGAGTTGTTTGTTGCTAACTACTTTTAAGGACTTGGGTAAAGCAACATTAAGCTTAATGCTGTTAGATTCGAAATGGGCTAAGCGATAAATCTTCCACTGTGCAAAAGCGCCAAGAGCCAATATACCTAGACAACCTGAAAGCCATACCAAAGCCCAGTTAAAACTAATATGGACTGTGTTTGATTTACCGCCTATTTCCACAATATAACGGTAGATAGATTTGTCATCTACTCTAATGACATCTTGCGGCAGGTTGTTGGTAATCAATAATAACGGGACCAGAAGCCAAAGGGCATATATTACGTTGGCTCCTAAGCTTTTCATCGCCTTTGCTTCTAGAGTAATTAAGGTTAACAGTAATAAACTGATAACAAGTTGTTGTTCCATTAACCAGTTAGTCATTATCTTGCTCCCATTTTTTGATTAGAGACTTAAGTTCAGCCACATCTTCTTTGGACAATGAATCTGAATTTGCAAAACCCGCAACCAATGGCGCTACTTTTCCTCCAAACAAACGGCTGACTAAACTTTTACTTTCTTTTTGGGTATAGGTGCTGCGTTCAACTAGTGGAAAATACAGGTAACTACGTTGTTGTTTATCAAAATCGATAACCTGTTTTTTGACTAATCTACTCAGTAAGGTTTTAACCGTTTTGTCATGCCATTGTTTGTTTTGGTTTAAACGCTGGATAATGTCATTGGCTGAGGCGGGGTAGTGTTCCCATAATGCATCTAGCACTTCATATTCTGTTTTAGTGATGTCTGTTGTCATAGTTTATGTCTTAAGTAAGGTGTTTTGTTGATTACATTTGTAGTCTTGGCTGTAGGATTACATGTGTAATCTTAGTTGGCAAGTATTTATTATGAGTTTTAAGGGGTTTTTAGTACTTTATTGTGTGGATATTTGGACTTAATCAATTATTTAGTCATTAAAGTTCAAATTATTCCGACATTTTGTAACTAAGCTGTTAAGCTACGCCTCGATATTCTATATCTGTTTGCGTGATGGTGATAACGCAGTCAGTATTAAATTTTTCACTATAAGAAGAGAGTTCAAAATGAGTAAAGGTACAGTAAAGTGGTTCAATGCAGATAAAGGTTTCGGTTTTATAGCTCCAGAAGACGGAAGCAAAGACTTATTTGTTCACCATTCAGAAATTCAAGCTGGTGGCGGTTACGCTACTTTGACTGACGGCCAAGCTGTTGAGTTTGAAGTTGGCGAAGGTCAAAAAGGCCCATGCGCAAATAAAGTAGTTCCTTTATAAGAAACCACTTTTAAAACTAGCGATTTAGGTTCGTAGCTTGAACCGGATCTTAACAAACATTTTGTTAAGATCCTCGCTATTTGATTCCCCTCTCTAGTTCGTTACATTCCAGTATATTTTATCTATCTCAATGATTTCTTTGAGTTATCGATATTAAAATTTAAAAACTACAAATTCATTGATGTTAAATCGATACCATCTTCAGACACTTTGAGAATACTTCCTTGCTCATACCAATCACCTAGAACGATACGCTGAGCTGGTTGATCATTTAGTATTAGATCATGAATGGCTGGCCTATGGGTGTGCCCGTGAATGAGCCTTTTAACCGAAAACTGTTGCATCTGATTGGTCACTTCTTGAGGCGTGACATCCATAATCTCATCACTCAGCATGGACTGTTTTTGTTTGCTCGTGGCTCGACCTTTTTGAGCGAGCTTTCGACGAGTCGATAAAGGCATACTCAATATGATTTTTGGCCACCACCAACTGCGTGCCTTTTTACGAAAAGCTTGATAGTCAGTGTCCTTGGTGCAAAGTTCATCGCCATGCATTATAAGGGTGGGTACACCGTATAAATCAATGACCACTTGTTCTGGTAATAGTGTGAAGCCGGCTTTTTTAGCAAAGCGCTGTCGGATTAAAAAGTCTCGATTGCCATGTATAAAATATACCGGCACGCCAGATTCCCTTAAGGTTTTAAATGCCTTCGCTATGCTTAAGGTAAAACAATTTTCATCATCATCACCAATCCATATTTCAAACAAATCGCCCAATACGTATAAAGCATCAGCTTGAGGTGCTTGATCACGCAAAAACGTAAACAGACATTGATTAATATCATCTCTTTGTGCGGATAAATGTAGGTCGGAAATAAAGTAAGTAAAAGGGATCATTTAATGAGACAGAATGTTGGATGTTGATAAGAAGTGGCAAGAGAGTTGAGTTGTTTGATAAATTCGACTCTCTAGCCTTTTGCTTGTTATTCGACTATTTCAGCTTTTTGAATAACAACATCTTCTTCAGGCACGTCTTGATGATAGCCAGAATTTCCAGTAGCAACACTTCTAATTTTTTCAACGACATCCATGCCATCAGACACTTCAGCAAATACGCAGTAACCCCAACCATCACCGCTTTCGCTGCGGAAGTTTAAGAAACTGTTGTCGCCTACATTAATAAAAAACTGAGCGGTAGCTGAATGTGGTTCATTGGTGCGAGCCATAGCTACTGTGCCAAGGTTGTTGGCTAATCCATTATTTGCTTCGTTTGGGATAGTATCTTTGCATTCTTTTTGTTCCATGCCCGGTTCAAATCCGCCGCCTTGGATCATAAAACCGTCAATCACCCGGTGAAAAATGGTGTTGTCGTAAAAACCTTCTTTCACGTAGTCCAAAAAGTTGGCAACAGTAAGAGGTGCTTTGTCGGCAAACAAAGTCAGAGTGATAACGCCATAATTGGTATGGATTTTAACCATGAAATAGATCCTCAATTAGCAAAATAAAAAATAACACGCGCATTCTAGCTTAAAACTGAAGGTTTTTTAAGGCTTTAAGGGCGATTGGCAGATGCAGCACAGGTTTCTGGGTGATAGAATCCCTTTTTTTGTATTCACTCATCAGAGGATTTTGATTCAATGTTACATATATACAACACTCTAACCCGACAGAAAGAGCAATTTAAACCATTGCAAGCAGGTAAGGTGGGGTTGTATGTATGCGGTATTACAGTCTATGACGTATGCCATGTTGGACATGCCCGTACTTACTTGAGTTTTGATTTAATGGTTCGCTATATGCGCTCTCGTGGACTTGAAGTGAAGTATGTTCGCAACATTACAGATGTAGACGATAAAATCATCTCAAGAGCGAATGAGCAAGGTTTAACAGCAGAACAATTTACTGAAAAAACCATAAACCGTATGCACCAAGATTTTGCTGCTATAGGTTTGATTGAGCCTGATGTAGAGCCTCGCGTTACCACCCACATCCCTGAAATTATTAACGTGATTCAGCGCCTTATTGATAAAGGGTATGCTTATCAAGCGCCAAGTGGTGACGTGTTGTTTGAAGTGAGTACCTATGCCGATTACGGAAAGTTGGGACGACAAGACCTAGATCAGCTTAACTCTGGCGCCCGAGTTGAAGTAGTCGATGAAAAACGTGACCCATTAGATTTTGTGTTGTGGAAATCAGTTAAACCGGGTGAACCATTTTGGTCATCTCCTTGGGGTAATGGTCGTCCTGGTTGGCATATTGAATGTTCAGCGATGAACCACAAACATTTGGGTGAACATTTCGATATCCATGGTGGCGGTTCTGATTTGATCTTTCCTCACCATGAAAACGAAGTGGCTCAGTCCTGCTGTGCTTTCGACACGCCTTATGTGAATTATTGGATGCACACAGGTATGGTGCAGGTGAATCAAGAAAAAATGTCTAAGTCTTTAGGCAATTTCTTTACCTTGCGCGATGTATTAGATGTGTACGATGCCGAAACTGTGCGTTATTTCTTGATGTCCGCTCAGTACCGTAGCCAGTTAAGTTATTCAGATAGTTTTATCCAACAAGCCCGTGCTTCTTTGGAGCGTTTATATACCGCCTTACGCGACATTACGCCCAATATGGACGTAGATATTACAATGGGGGATTATCAAACTCGTTTCAACCAAGCAATGGATGATGATTTTAATACACCCGAAGCCTTTGCAGTGTTATTTGATTTAGCCAAAGAAATCAATAAATCTGCAGGACAACAGGCGTCTGATTTAGCCGGTGTAATGATAAAACTGGCAGACATTTTGGGCATTTTACAACAATCACCGAATGAGTTTTTGCAAGGCTCTGCAAGTGGCGAGCAAGATGATGTGGCCGAAATAGAAGCCTTGATCAAAGCCCGTAACGATGCGCGAGCTAATAAAGACTGGGCTGCTGCTGATGCAGCTCGAGATGCGTTGAATGCCTTAAAAGTGGTATTAGAAGATGGAGAAAACGGCACTACTTGGCGCAGAAGTTAGAATAGTTAGAGGTGTAGTCTATACAGTATTGGCAATGAGGCTCTCTCATTGCCTTATTCTGGTTTATTGGTTGCTGACTTGAAAGCTATCCAGTTATAGCCAGCGCCTAACCTTCTTTTTGTACAACACGTACTGCTCACCAAAAATACCTTCGATAATGCGTTCTTCAGGTTTTATTTGAAATTGTGTGATGTAAAGCATAAAACAGGGAAGGGCGATAACACCGTAGAAGTTAGCAAATTTAAAAATCGCCGCAATAATGATACACAGCATACCCAAATACATAGGGTTTCTCGTCACCCGATAGATACCACTCAACACCAAGTGACTGGTTTTTTCTGGCTTAGTAGGATTGATAGTTGTTTTGGCTTTTCGAAACTCCCAGATACCCGCCAACGCGACTAATACCCCAGTTAGCCCAATATACAAATACAGGTCAGACAATAGGGTTGGTATGGCTAATATTGGCAAATAGTGGCTTAGTCCGTATACCAAACCAAGGCAAAGGGCTAACACTATGGGGGGATGGACTTTCAGCTCAAGGGATTTCATCTGCGGGTATATCTTGTGCGTTAAATGAATCTTTCCAGCGTTGCTGTGACACATGTTGTTTAACTAGCTCTAAACACTCGTTAACTATCAATAACACTTCTTGATCTAACATGTGGTCTTCACTGGAAAAACGGCCCAAGCCATGCTCGACAAAATCATCTATTTTTTCTGGTGTGATGTCTTTTAGTAGGTTAATAATCGATTGTGTCACAATATCAGTGACCGATTGCTCGAGTGTTTTTTCAATTGTGCTACCTAACACGGGTACCAATTTTAAAGTGGAAACCTGAGAGTTACTGCGTACTGCTTTACCTACACTTTTCTGGACATGACTGCGTACTGATTCACCATGAGCGTTGTGTTCGATTGACTCACCAATATGCACCATTATCGACGATAACCACTGAGTCAAAATTGGCAAACGAGTAGCCAAGACCTGTTGACTAATATCTTCTATTAATGGAGAGCCGGCAGCGATATCTTTTTGCGCATCAGATAACACTTTAACCACAATTCTATCACTGAGCTCTTCAACAAATACGTCGTAATAAAATAGGATAAACCGATAAATAGCCGTATTGCGTAAATCGATAATTTCATATTTTTGCAATCGATAAAAAATTGAAATAATCCGTAAAAACCGGAATATTCTTGCTCCGCCCAAAGGAATACAACCGATTAAATCGTACCAATGAATAAAGGGAAAAAAATACCAGCGCATATATGTCTTGCGGACTAGTGCTGCCACCCAACGAACACAAAACTCAGTTAGAAAAACAACAACAAAGGCTAGGTCATACAATACAAAGTTTTCATGAATCGGAGCATAACCCTGCACTATATTTGGACTTAGACTAGATAAGACGGCTTTAAATGCTTGAGTAGCAAATAAACCATCAAATAACAGCCAGACCAAATTGATGAATAGTAAACCTAGCATTATCAGGTCGACCATTATCCATGGGCCTTCATGGCTGGATTTAAGTTTGGAATAACTGAAATTAAGCATTAATAAAGCAGCCGTTTTTATCTATTAAGTACGGGTTACATCAACAAAAATTTTCAATTTTTGTCCAGGCTGTAAATATTTTTTCAGTTTACTTTGATTCCATTTCTGTAAATCTGTCACTTTGACCTTAAATTTCCCGGCAATACGGGCAAGTGAATCACCGTTACGGACTGTGTAAGTTAGCGAGCGCATCACTGCATCTTTGCGTTGTACGTTATTGACCCACACAACTAACTTTTTGCCTGGGCGTAGAGTATCTGTTGGTGCCATGCCATTCCACTTTGCCAATTGACGTAAATTGACTTTGTACTCACGACTAAGATCCCAAAACGTATCACCACTTTTTACAATATGATTAAGTTTGTATGCACCACTTTTTTTCGACTGGGTTTTGGCTAAGCGTTGATCTTGCGACAAAGAATAAGAATCTAAGGATTTTAGCGCCACCGGAATGATCAGGTGATTACCGACAATAATCACGTTGCTTTTTAGTTCATTTACTTGGCTTATGATATCGGTAGTAGTGTGATACTTCTTGGCAAGTTTTAATAAACTATCACCACTTTTTACTTGATGTCTGACCCAGTTTAATCGCTGTGAACTGTCTGTTTTGGCAAGTTCATCAGTGAAGTTTTCAACTCTATCTATTGGTAATAATAAATTATAGGGGCCATTTGGATCAGTTGCCCAGCGATTGTATCCAGGGTTAAGAGCATGCAACTCTTTGACTGTGAGTCCGGCCATGTCAGCGGCTAAGGCTAAATCGATTTGCGAGCCTACTGCTACTTCTTGAGTCAAAGGGATATTATCAATTTCTGGCCAGTCAAAATTATACTTGTCACCGTTAGCGAGTATGTCGGCAAGAGCCAGAAGTTTCGGCACGTATGCGCGGGTTTCTTTGGGTAAATCCAAATGCCAAAAATCAGTTTGTTTACCGTTTTTCTTGTTCTTTCTGATAGCTCTTTGTACACGTCCTTCTCCGCTGTTGTAGGCGGCTAATGCGTGTAACCAATTACCATCAAACATTTTCACTAAATAATTTAAGTAATCGATGGCACCTTGGGTTGATGCCATTACGTCACGGCGGCCGTCGTACCACCATGTTTGTTTCATGCCAAAACGTTTACCAGTAGAAGGGATAAACTGCCACATGCCAGCTGCACGACCATGAGAATAGGCAAATGGGTCGAAAGCACTTTCTACTATGGGCAATAATACTAGATCCATAGGCATATTTTGCTGTTCAATTTTTTCGACTATTAAGTGCAAAAAAGGTTTGGCCCTAACTGCCACGCGTTTCATATAGCTAGGGTGTTTAAGGTACCAATTACGTTGTGCAGCAATGCGTTTGTTATCGTCAAACGTAAATCTAAGCTGGCTACGAACTCTTTGCCATAGATCTTTAATTTCCTCTTCAGCAGCCGCCTCGGCTACTTTTTCTGGCACTTCAACGGCTACTTCGATTGGTTCAACTGGGTGAGTAATAGGTATGGTGCCTGATTGGGCTGACTCACAATCAAAGTGGTCTTCTGCTTGCTCTTTAGATTCTTCACACGATACTAAAATTTGCTCGGCGATTTGATGTTCTTGTTCAAGCTGACTGGCTTGGCCATCACTGTGTGTTGTCGCATTACAGGCTGACAAAGTACCAATTAAGGCGAGTGATAGGAGTGTATGTAAACGCAATGTATTTCCTTTTTTATTATTGTCTGCTGTGATTTTTTTTTATCTTATGAGCAGGTTTGGCATGTATACGTTGCCTTAAATGCTTATTTTATACCAATCTATATAGATATCTATATGGATTAGCATTACCCGTTAAAAATTATCTTTCCAGCTTCTTAATGCAGCAAAGGTGGCCTGTTCAGATGTCAAGGTGGCTCCCAAATTATGGCTTACATTTGTCACCAACTCAGTGCTATGACAACGTAAAAACGGATTTATCGCCATCTCCTTCTCAATATTAGATGGCAAAGTTGGATTGTTTCTCTCTCGTTGTTGGTTTGCCCAATTTTTGTAATCAGTTAATTTTTGGTTATTCGGTTCTACAGCCTCAGCAAATGCAATATTCGCCATAGTGTATTCGTGGGTACAATAGACAGCAGTATCAGCTGGAAGTGCCGTTAACTTAGCTAACGAATGAAACATTTGATCGGGTGTGCCTTCAAATAAGCGACCACAACCAGCAGAAAATAATGTATCCCCACAAAACAGACCTGTATCACCATAGTAGGCTATGTGGTCTAAGGTATGCCCAGGTACTTCTAGAACTGAGAATTTAACGCCAAGTAACGCCAGCTCAATGTCATCACCATCGGATAAGCGATGGGTAATTTGTTGGATATTTTTGTTTTGCGGGCCATACACTGGAATATCAGGGAAGGCTGCTAACAAAGCATCAATGCCACCTGTATGGTCCCAATGATGATGAGTAATTAAAATCGCTGAAAGAATAAGTTGGTTGTCTTGGCAATAAGCTAAAACCGGTGCTGCGTCGCCGGGATCTACCACAACGCAGTGAGTTTGGTTACGCAGACACCAAATATAATTATCATTAAATGCTTTGATGGGGAATACGTTTATAGACATATTGTGTCTCCAGTCATAAACATGGGGATTAACAGTTTCATACTTTTAGAGTACCATAAATTTTATGAAATCAGCGTTAATCAAAAACCATCCAACCAAACCAGAGTTATGGCAAGATTTACCTTTAGGTGATGAGCTTAAGTCTCTGATTGAAAAAGAAATAGCCGAAATTTGCAGCAAGTTTTTTGGTTATCACTTAGTGCGTTTAGGCGATTTAAGTAGTCAAATTGAATGTTCGACTTGCCCGATAACACATCAAGTGAATATCACTTCCAATATGCAAACTTACACCCACCTAATTGGCACGCCTACAGATTTACCATTAAGTGAGAACAGTGTTGATGCATTTTTGTTGGCTCACGAGTTAGATTTTGCTAAAGATCCTCATCAAATACTGAGAGAAGTGGATAGAACTATTATGCCCAATGGTTATTTGGTCATTACTGGTTTTAATCCGTTTAGCCTATGTGGCTTATTTAAATATCTACCCATGAACAAAGGCAACATTTTACACGATGCCCGCTTTTTTAGCTGCGCTAGGGTAAAAGATTGGCTGCAGTTATTAGGATTTGAAATAGTTGATGTAAAACACTTATTGTTTAATGAGTTATTTCTAAAGCGAAAACTGATGGGGGACTCTAAATGGAATAGCTGGTGTCACCAATATTTGTCGTTATTAACCAGCATGTATATTATCGTCGCCAGAAAAAGAGTTATTCCATTATCGATGATCAAACCTAAGTGGAAAGCCAACCCTAAGTTTTCCACCTTAGGAGCAAGTGTTAGAAGCGGTGCGATGCAAGTTGAAGCACCTTGGAAACCAGTAAACAAATAGCGCGTGATTACCACTGTGAATACAGTGGTTTACAGGTTTTAATTTTTTGTGAGGCTAACAACGAATTGTTAACCTCAAACAAAAGGTAGCTTTATTTACTTAACTTTCATTCCCGGTTGCGCGCCTTCATCTGGGTTTAATATCCAAAGTTCTTCACCACTAGGTCCAGCTGCTAGTACCATTCCTTCAGACATCCCAAAACGCATTTTTCGCGGTGCTAGCTTGGCAACCATTACCGTTAATTTGCCTTCAATATCTTCAGGCTTATAGGCCGATTTAATATCGGCAAACACTTGTCGTGTTTCGCCGCCTAAATCCAATTCTAAGCGTAACAGTTTGTCGGCTTTTTCTACGTGCTCTGCTTTAGCAATACGCGCAATACGCAAATCAATTTTTGCAAGTTCTCTATTAATTACCACATAACTGTTTTGCCTTTTATAACTTTAACTACGCTGAGCGTCATTTTAATTTTTAGCGGATAAAGTGGAATGCAGAGCATTTTTATAAGCTTCAAAAGCTGGAATAGTCGAGGTAATAATAGACGCGATAAAGACGATCCCAATTGCCGTCAATGCTTCCATAGACAACAAGTTAGCACTGAGAAAAAGGCCATATTCTGATGCCAGCCAGTCTCCCAAAAGGGCTAAGGCTAGGCTAATGGTCATCACCGATGCAACGATAGCAAAACTCACTAAAATTAATGCTTCAATCAGTACCAAAGAAAAAATCACGCCCGGTCCTGCACCCAGTACCCGTAACACCGCAATTTCTGATTTTCTCTGATCCATCGATGCTAGCAGCATAGTAGACAAGCCAAACAATGAGGCAAATAGCACCAAGATACTAATTACCCGCAGTAAGTTTTCAAAATTTTCCATCATGCTCCACAGTTCTGACATGGCAATGCCAGGTAAGATAGCCATCAACCGATCGTCTGCATAACTGTTAATATTTCGTTGCAAGGTAAAAGTAGCGAACTTAGATTTTAAACCTAACATCACCGCGGTTACATTGTTTGGGCTCAAGTCGATGGCATCGACATCGTTTATGAGTTGCCTGAGCTTAGCCGGAGATAAATGAATGGCTTCAATCGCTTCTAACGTCACATGTAATGATTTGTCAACGGGTGTGCCTGTTGGTTTAAGTATGCCACTGACTACAAAAGGTGTGTCGTCATGATGCATAAAGCTGACTGAACCCACACCATGGGCGACCACTATTTCGTCACCCACTTGGTAGTTGTGTTCTTTCGCCACGTCAATGCCTATCACTACCTCAAAAAGACTAGAAAAAGCCTGTCCCTGCACAAATTCTAGCGATTGTTTTTTGCCATATCTAAAGTGAGTAAAGTAGTCTTGGGTAGTGCCAATCACTCTAAAACCATGATGTGAATCACCTAATGAGATTGGGATAGCCCACTCAACCTGTTGATTATTTTGCAGAACTTGAAAGCTTTCATAATTGATATTGTTAGTGGGACTGCCCATTCTAAACACGGAGTAAAGCAACAAATTAAGCTGCCCACTAGGCGCCCCTACTATTAAATCAACACCGGATACAGTGCGACTAAAACTCTCTTTTGCTTGTTGTCTTATGTGCTCCACACCAAGCAACACACTGATGCTGATCAGAAGACTGAGAAAAGTCAGTAAAATCGATTTACGTCTATTTTTAAGGCTACTTACCGCCAAAGACATCAACATACAGTTGACCCCTGTGACTGCTTCAGTGAATGAATATCAATACTGGACGAAAAATAGCGCTTTAAGCTCATATCGTGACTAACAAAAAGTAGGGTAGTGAGCTTAGACTGGCAAATGCCTAATAGGATACGCATGAAGGTATCTCTTGCTGCTGCGTCAAGTGCAGAAGTTGGTTCATCTACAATTAATAATTCAGGTTGATTAATCAAAGCCCGGGCTATCGCAACTCTTTGTTGTTGCCCAACACTGAGTTGACTGGCTTGCTGCTGTAAAATACTCGTGGGTAGCTTTAACTCTGTTAGTAATTGCGTAGCACGGCGTTCAATATCGTCAGACTTTTTAGCAAAATACCCGGCGACCATAATATTTTGCAGCACGGTTAAGTAGGGGATCAAATTAAACTGCTGGAAAACCACGCCTATATGCCGGGCTCTAAATTGATCTCGTTTACGGGCAGAAAGGCCAGAAAAAGTTTGGCCCAATAGTCTCACTTCGCCTGTCTGGGGAGTCAAAATACCTGCAATCAAATTCAACAAAGTGGTTTTACCCGACCCCGATTCACCATGCAAAAACACATTATCCCCATGCTGTATTTGCCAGTTCTCAATTTTCAAATCGATACTGCCTCTAGTATAACCATGTTGTAGATTTTCAACTTCGATCGACAGTGGCTGAGACGTTACTCTACCCGTCACACTCGTGGAATTTTCGTTTAACTGCATATGCTGTTCATTTCTTCGCTAACCCATGATAGATATGTTATAACATTACACAACTTAAATATTGAGTAATTTATTTTGATTATGCAATCGTACATCGGCAAAGCAGGGCTGGGTTTTTTATTGCTTCCCTTGCTTATCTCTTTGGCCAACGCCAACTTGCCAGAAAAAGATCAGAACTTCCAAACAATTGACTGGGTAGCCTTAATCCCAAAAGATGATCTGGACGCGCTGCTTAATCCACCTGATTTTCTTAACGATATCGCAGATGGCTCGGATCAAGATTCGGTGAATTTATTGCAAAAAAACACGAAATTAGATGCCCAAGGTAAACGATTCCAAGAAGCGCTTGTGTCTACCACAGTGGTCAGCGAATATGATGGAAAGTCCATTCGTATACCTGGCTTTATAGTACCTCTTGAGAGCGCAAATGAAAGAATGGTGACGGAATTTTTTATTGTCCCGTATTTTGGTGCATGTTTACATATGCCACCTCCACCACCTAACCAAATTATTCATGTTGTTGTGAATGAAGGAATTGAGCTAGAAAATTTATACGACCCGTTTTGGTTCGAAGGCCGTTTGGCACTTAAAATCATCGAAACAGAAACCGGCTTATCGGCCTATTCAATGACACTACATCAAGTTATTCCATATCAAGAACCGTAATTGGAGAATTTAAATGACGATTAAACGACGCTTTTTTATCATAGCTATGGTGTGCATTCAGGCCATGTTATCGCCAGCATTCGCTTGTGATTTACATGGCTCAGGTGGCTATGGATTTAGCCCATTTGGCCCACGTTTTTCAATGCTTGATCGCAATGAAATGGATAGAAATCAACATAGCACTGCAAAATTAAATATTACTCACGACCGTTTTTTATCTGTACCTAATGGTTCGCCCTCAGTATTGGCAATCTCATATCAAGTACCCAGCTCATTTATAAACGTCAAACTTCAGTTTAGTAGCGATAAAGATATCGATTTGTTTAAAGATTCAGAGGTTATATTGACGAAATCCAGTGGGGTTTATAAGTTACACTTCACTCCTAAGGAAATTGGCGATCAGCATATTAAAGTGCACATTACCGGATTAAGTGATGCAAGTTCAGTCGATGAAGAACGCCATATTACAGTGCGCTCAATCTAATCGACTCGCAGATTGATACCCCAAAGTGTGTTTTGAAAAAAATGCTATGGGTTTTGAACACTTACTTCTCTGCAAAAAGTGTATTTTCCAAGATATCGACGATTTGGTTAAGTGCTATTTGTCCTGTGGTGATGACCTCAAGTCGTGAGTCCATACTTTCATCTAGTTCGTTACAACTTAGCACTTCATCGAGCTTATTAAAGGTAAAAATGCCTTTGTCGGTTATCATCACGGCTTTTAATCGATATACATCCAAGGTCGTTAGTTCATTCATTACTTGCCTGAAATCGAACACTTTGTCGGGGCGAAATGCCCAGCCACAAGAATAGAAGTCATCTTTAGCATTACTCACTTTTACTGTGCTATGGTTTGATAACTCTTCTTCTATATCCATTAATTCAGCACTGGCGCCGTGCTCATGATGGCTAGTCTCAGGCAGCTTAAACTTCGTTTTAGAAGACAGCATGGATAATGGAATTTTGTTGTTATCCAAAACGGTCAGTGGTGTTGCGGCTAAATCTAATTGATTAAGATACTCGGTTAGATTGGCCTGATCATTCTCCTCATAAAGGTCCGCTTTAGTTGCCACAATATGATCAGCAATTTCCAACTGCTCCCTAAAAGTTTGATGTTGGCTATAACGTTCCTTTGTGACCAAGCGAGCATCAACCAGCGTGAGTGTGCTGTTGATAGAGAATGTATCTTGATAATGAGCTTGCTGTAAACTGGCCAACACTTCTTTTGGATGACCTAAGCCAGTCGGCTCAATGATCAGCCGATGGGGCTTGGCATAAGATACTAATTGATTTAGCGCGATTTGCATGGGCAAACCTGATGTACAACACATACAACCGCCGGGCACTTCTCGTACATAAATATTGTTTTCTGGACGGCCTTTAAAAAATGCACCATCAATGCCAATTTCACCAAACTCATTGACTAAAATAGCCCATCTTTCGTTGGCAGGTTTGAGTGTTAATAAATGTTGGATAAGCGTGGTTTTTCCTGCACCCAAAAAGCCCGTAATTATGTTAGTGGGTATTGGCAGTGTTTGTGAGGTCAATTTTTCCATGGGTTTCCAATTAATTGATGTATGCTGTCAGGATTCTTTAGTATTGTTATGTTATATCATTACTGTTCTGAGACCCATGATTAAGTCCCTTATTATTCTAATTATATTTCTGCTATGTGGTGTGTGGGCAGGGCAGCACTCAAAAACGATTTTGCGCTGTATAGAACGTATTGTTATTGATGAACCTCCACTTTATGAAGCAAATAACGCTACCAATACCCAAGGTTTTTCTGCTGTACCGCCCATGTCCATTGGATGGAGTGAACTGTTACCCGCAGAGGAAAAGCAAATATTAAGTCGTTACCAGCAAAACTTGCCAACTGACTTAACGGATCAAGTGCTGTTGTCTCTGCAAGCGACTACAGATCGAACCTATCAAGCGACGTTGCAGTCAACTAATATCGTTGAAAACTTTCTCGACAAAGCGATATCGATATCAGGGTTTATAGTGCCTATCGATGTGCAAGAGAATATAAATATGACTAGCTTTTTTTTAGTTCCTTATTTTGGAGCCTGTCTCCATTACCCTCCGCCACCACCTAATCAACTGATTTATGTGACCATTCCTAATGGCATGCCAGCATCCGATTTTCAAATGCCATACACAATTTCGGGCATTCTCAAAAAAGGCTTGTATGAAGACCCATTAGGCACCTCAGCATACAGCTTGGATTTATTGACGGTAGAAAGGTTTTATGACCAGCCAGATAACTTCCGTATGCATTAGTTTTTCTTGAAGTTAACTTATAAATTTATCCCAAGGGCCGGTTATGGCAACAGTAGTAGTCGGGGAATATAAGTTAACAAACAAGGTACGCCCATCTGGCGAAAAACAAGCACCGGCAGGTTCGGTTTGCAATTTTACGCGGGCTAAATCATAGGTTTTTCCATCTGGTGTTACACCTTTGATATGATTTTCTTTGTGATCAGTATATTGGTCTTCACACACAATTAAGTGGCCATTAGGCGCTACGGTAACATTATCTGCAAAATTCATAGCTTGTGGATATGCACTTTCAACAAATAAACTCAGTTTGCCCGGACGCTTGTTTTCACTTGGACTACCTTCGACTAAAGAAGGTACGTAACGCATAATTTGTCCCAATTTTTTTGCACCGCCATTAGTGCAACAAAAATATAGTTCGTTATCACCCCAATGTATGCCTTCGCCTCTTGCAAACAGCGCTGCTCCTGCGTTAAAACCTCGTAACCGCAGGTCATCATCTGGACTTTCAGGATGATCCAACTCAATCCATTCAACGGCCATTTCTTGGTTTAATAGCATAGATTCTGAATGCCAGTTACGTGTATCGAATTTAGGTTGTTGTGTTATCACCAATGCTTGCAAACGACCACCTGCCTGTAAATTAGCTTTTTGATTGGGGATATAACGATAAATCAGGCTATCGTTTCTATCTTCGGTCATATAAACAATGCCTGTTCGTGGGTCAACACAAGCGGCTTCATGGTTAAATCTGCCCATCGATTTAATAGGGATGGCATTCACCATCTTGGTGGCATTGGCGGGAACTTCAAACACATATCCATGGTCTTTACTGATCATCTTGTCTGCTTTATCCACTGACTCTTCGCACGTCAGCCATGTTTCCCAAGGCGTAACACCACCAGAACAGTTGCGGATCGTGCCGATTAGCGACATAAACTGCTGTTCAACACGTCTCGACTGCAGATTGTAAACAATGGAGCTGGTACCGCCGGGCAACGGATAAGTATTCTCAAGGTTGTCATAGGCTAACTCAAGCATTATAGCTTGCTTGTCACCATGATGTTTTTTAATCAGTTTATTGGCTGCGATTTCGTGATTTCTGATTAACACCACTCGTTTATCATCAAGATAAAAACAACCCATACCATCAGCACGATCAGGCACATCCAAGTCATCCTGCATTTTGTCTCCTAGACGCGAGATAACCTGATAATTAAAACCACAGGGTAAGTCTAATAACGCATTAGGATCAGGTATCAGTTTCCCATATGCGGAATTTTGAGCCATAGCAGTTGTTTGCAAGCTAGATTGTGAGGCATGCAGGTGTGATGCTAAGCCTCCAAACGCCATGGCCACTAAACCTTGATTAAATTGTCGTCTATTAAGCATCACCTTCTCCTAATCCAGATCTTAATCCAGAGAATTAGTTACCACGACCCATACATGGGGTTAGGCAATAAAATAAATGTACGTGGTTGCTGCAACAACAAATCAGCGATATCGGCATCTTCTTGAGTAATGCTTGGAAAGTCCTTAATATTATCGCCCACGTGCATCAATATTTGCTGCGATTGCGACCATTCTTGTGTGCCTGTAGATGATGTTTTGGGGCGGTAACAAGGTGCATTGCCCATCTCGACTTGTTGGCGGCGTAAGTCTTTGTCATTTATCATAGCTTTGCCGTCAATAGCACGCTTATCTGCTTCGGCTCTACCTAACAAGCAGGTATTGCTCGGGGTAAGTGGTAAACCCAAGACGCGTAAATTCTGCCATGTGTATGACTCAACCTCTTTTTCTCGGTTGGTGATAAGGGCCAACTTGCCACCCTTATCTAATACTGTTTGGATAAAGGCAGCAGTGCCCGGAACTAAACCAGCTGAGGCTTGTTTTACCCAATTTTCCCACGTCTTAGGGATATAGCTAGCCCCCGTTTTATCCAGCGATACCTGATAAGGGCTATTATCTAGAATGGTTTCGTCTACATCCATTACCACCACCCAGCTATCTTTTTGTGGGGATAGTTGTACTAGTGTGCTGCTAGCTTGTTGATAAATATCCTGAGTGAGAAATTGGTATTCTTTGCTGGTGGTTAACCATCTTACTGCTGGCGAAAGCGGTAAAGGTTGTGAGCTAATCGACAGAGTGACCGCACAATGATCACTCAACATGTCATCAACTTTCATATTGTCAAACTTGTGCGTTTGCGAGTGAAGCGTGACATAAGGTGACTGGAAACCACCCGCCAAAATATGGTCGATAGGAGCCGGATAGTAAGGATGGCAACCTATCAAATTGGCTGTGGTGTTAAACAACGTAGAGGCGCTGCCATTGGTATTAACAAATAGCTCTTGGGTAAGCTGATTATAAGGTGCACTTAAGCGATGGTTGAAGTCACCAAGCATTATGTAGGGCTGTTGGTCGCGTTCTTTTGCTTCTACCCATGCATCTAAAATCGGTGCCTGTTTGGCAAATACCTGACAGGCCTCTGAATCAGCTCGGCTATAGTTATCCACAAAGCAGCCGCTCTTAAGATGCAGATTAAGAATTTCTGTCTCGCCCTTAGGTGTGGGTACAGTCACAGACAAGCCATAACGTAACCCTTCTCTGTCTATCGCCAAATCAGCGTAGTTTTTGCTAGCTGAGATAGGTATATGTTTGCGAACCGCAAAAGCCACTTTTTGTTGAGTAGACAGGTTATCACTGCCTCGGCAAGTGTACGTCCGACTCGGCGCTCTATCAGATACAATAATTTGCCATTCATCAGCGGCAAAAATTTGCTGTATTGCTTGTTTTGAAGCGACCTCTTGTAGAGCGAAAATATCAACATCTAATCTGTCTACGTAGGCTTTCATTGCATTAATTTCGTCTTGACTACGGGGGTTGCAACCCAGTTTGGCAGCAAAGCTAAGGTGCTCAATATTCCAGGTGGCTAAGGTCATTTCATCAACAGTAATCGGCTTAACCGACGGGACTGATTTTGCGGTGAGATAGCTATTGTTTGTTGCCGAACAAGCAGTGCAAGTCAAAACGACTAGCGCCATACTTAAAAGGTTTTTCATGATCTTTGTTCCCGTGCAAGCTTGGTTATTTTCTGTGATAAATACAAATTTTAGTCAAAGATATGCAAATACGATCGTCTGGGTTTGCAAGCACTTTGCATTAGCTTAAATAAGTGTTTATACACCGTTAATGTTAGGCGTTAGACACGAGAATTATCATGTTCTGGGTCATCACATTGACAGTTTTGTTGATTTTGGCACAACTGAAAATTACGATAATGTCCGTATGCAACAAACATGGCCCCAGCCACAGTGAGTAGCTTCTCCCATAGCTCACCGATTACCTCTTCTCCCATCGCTACTGCTAAAACCAATAAGGTTAACCCAATGAATCCATATTTTAGTAATTCGTATCTTTTATGCTGCTTGCATCCCATAAAAAGTGCATAGATACTAGTAGGGATAACGGCAACAACCATCCATACATGAAACGCCTCATTATCCAAATTTAACGCAGCAAAGTTGGGTAATACAATCAATAAAAATGGCAAAGTTACGCAGTGAATAGCACAGGTTAACGACAAACCTATGGCAAGTTTATCGGCAAAAAATTTCTTTGAACTCATAAATGGGTATCTCTGGTTAACATCTTTATTCCTCTGGTCATTTGTTTAAGTGTTATGGTTGTTTGTCATAGTAAGATTGTTCTTCTAAGCTAATTTATACTTCTAGCTTGCGCCTTATATCAGCTGGTTTGATTGCACCTTCTTTGCATTTATCACACACACAATCCATTTCAAATTTCGAGTTAACCACCTGAAACCCAGCTTTAATTACATAGTTTTCGAGTGCTTGAATAATGGAATAGTCAACGTTGATCTCTTCTACTTTTTGACATTGGGTACAAATTAAAAATTGCGGTTGATGGTTATGACCACAAGAAATGTGTGAACAGGCAACATACTTGTTCACTATCTTTAACTTGTGCGCCAGATTTTCTTCCTCAAGAAATTCTAATATTCGATAGACCGTCATGGCAGGTATTGTTTCGCCAAATTCCTTTTTGCAAAAATCAACCAGTTCATAGGCAGAAAGTGCTTTGGCAGACTTTAAAAGACCAGCCAAAACCTGCTTTCGCTTATTGGTCAAACGTGTGCCATGAACTTTACATTGTCGCTCTGCTTGGTTAATGGTTGCATCCAGCTTATTCATAAAGATACCTAAAATGTAATCGTTTTATTGCTGCGGGTAAGGGATGCCGCACCTTGCCCAGATGTTGTTATCAACATGCTCTTGATCTGCTGCATAGCAGGAAATACATCAAAAAAACCAAGGGAAATTGACGACAACTCATCCATGTCTTCACAGTCGTAATAATAATGCGCGACGATTTCACTGTGGTCGCCATGCTCATCCTCCTGCTCCTGACTATGGTCAAGGTCGTTTTTGTGGTGATCGTGAGCGTCTTTTTCTGTTGTTTTGTGTTCGATTAAATCTGATAGGTCTATCTTAGCTTGAGTAAGTCTGCAGCCTCCTGAAGAAAATGAAAAAAGTGCGTTGTGGTCATTCAACTTTACTTCTGATTGTTTCACTTTTCTAATTTGCTGCTCTGTGCTCGCTTTATGTTCAAAGCCAAGGATATTGATTGCCGGCGATCGTAATTGTATTTCGAGTTTGTTTCCTCCAATGACGATATTAAGTTCAGACGCACCATGCACATGTGCACTTAAATTTGCATGTTGAGCACGGGCCAGAGATAGACAAGAAACCACAAAGATGCTTGAAAAAACACCGACACTCGTTCGTATTGTTGTCACGTTACTACTCCTTTTCAACGTTATAATTAGTGTGTTTAGGACAGCATTGATTAAGCTTTCATTTCTGCACATTTTACTGAGTTTCATGTTTAACGCGGCTTAATTGGTAGTTCCGAAAGTGCCCATAAGCGATAATCATAGAGCCCAGTATTGATAAAACAACTTCGCCTGCCTCGCCTAATACACCATGGCCTAAGGTGGTCGATATAATAATCAACGTGAGTCCTATAGAGCCCACTAGAAAAACCTTATAACTGCGGTGATGTAAGTAGCCCATCATTAATGCCGCAATGCTGATAGGCAGAACTGCGTATAACATCCACTGGTGAAACATTTCGTCATCTAAAGCAAATAATCCAGAAAAAGGTGGCAGTAATATAAGCAGTATTGGTAATACCAAGCAATGCACCACACATACCATAGAAAAACCTATCGCCAATTTATCACTTAGCATTTGCAGCTTTGTCATTTTCAAATCTTTCAAACCCTGCGGTTGATTAGCTTATTGTTATAATATAACATAACATTGATTAAAGTAAAATGTTATAACATAACAAATGTGGAGTAGGAAAATGTTTAAAGTTTCATCATTAGCGGTCATTGTTGCTGCACTGCTGCCGGCTAGTGCGTTTGCGCAATCCATAGAGGGAGTAGTAAAAAATAGTTTTGGAGAGCCGATTGCAGGCGCAAAAGTAAAGCTAGAAGGCTCCAGCATAGAGGCCATTGTTGATACAAGTGGCCGTTTTGTGTTTGAAGGATTGAGTCCGGGTGTTAACGAACTGCATATTACAGCAGCGGGTTTTGCCCACCTGCATCAAGATATTGATGTACCTAGTGCTGGCACGAAAAATATCTCATTCATGTTAAAAAATTCTCCCATTGAAGTGGTAGATGTTGTATCGACGCCACTGCATTTATCCTCAATGGAATCTGCTTTGCCGGTAAGTGTGTTGTCTGGAGAAGCATTGCGTCGAGAGCAAAGTGCGACTATCGGTGAAACCTTGAATAGTTTGGTAGGTGTGCATTCTAGCTTTCATGCCAAAGTATCCAGTACGCCAATAATTCGAGGGCTAAGTGGGCCTAGAGTATTGATTACACAAAATGGTCTTGATGTGAGCGACGCATCACGCATTGGCCCGGATCATGCCGTCGCTAGTGAAGCATCCACTGCTACACGGATAGAGGTTTTACGCGGTCCAGCCACCTTATTTTATGGCAGTGGTGCCATTGGCGGTGTAGTCAATGTGGTGGATAACCGTGTACCAACTGACAGCGAAACACGAGGCGAATGGTTAGTTCAAACCAGCACAGTCGATGACCAAAAACTTGCATCATTTAATCTGACTACTGGCACCGATAACTTTGCATTTTATGCAGATGGTTTTGTACGCGACTCAGACGACTATGAAATACCTGTCGAAGCCGAATCTCATGAAGATGATCACGACGAGCACGAAGAACACGGTGGTAAGTATACCGTTGAAAACAGTTCCGAAGAGTCATACGGCTTCACTTTTGGCGGTAGTTACTTATTTGAGAATGGCTTTGTGGGTTTATCGGTTGAAAAACTTGATCGGCAATACGGTATTCCCGGCCATTCACATGGCGAAGAAGGACACGCAGATGAAGACCACGAAGATGAAGACCATGAGGAAGAGCACGATGAAGAGCATTCACAGGAGAATGTTTTTGCCGATCTTAAACAAACGCGGGTACAGCTTTTAAGTGAATTTGATCTGCAAAATAGTTTTATCAATCAAATTAAATTACGAGCCGGTTTAACAGACTACGAACACGCCGAAATTGAAGAAGGACAAGCGGGTACTGTATTTGAAAACCAAACGCAGGAATTTCGAATAGACGCTCTGCACCGACCTTTTCAAGAGTGGCGAGGCGGATTAAGCTTGCATTACAAACACAGTGAATCTTCAGCCGTAGGCGAAGAAGCTTTCACTCCTCCATCAGACACTAGCATGCTGGCGTTAGCTTTAATGGAAGAGCGCCATTTCGGTGACGTTTTATTGCAATTAGGTGGACGTATTGAGCGGGTAACCTTGGAAGCCGATGAAGTTCTGCTATCCAGTATTGAGTTGCACGCTGAAGGAGAGCATGAAGACGAGCACGATGACGAACATGAAGGCGAGCATGATGAACACGATGACGATCATGATGATGAACATGGCGGCGCATCGTTTGCGTTTAATGAAAGTTATACGCCTATATCATTATCCGCTGGTGCAGTCTGGAGTTTTGCTCCCGAGTACAATGTTGGTATTTCTGTCTCCCGTTCTGAGCGCGCACCCTCAGCGGCAGAGTTGTTTTCGTTTGGTCCGCACATAGGTACTGGTACTTACGAAGTAGGCGCTTTGTTTGAACTGCATGAAGAGGACGACGAAACCCACATTGAATTGTCGAATATGACAATCGAACTTGAAACCTCGAATAATATTGATCTGACTTTCCGTAAAACAGAAGGTGATGTTGGCTTCATATTTAATGTTTTCTATAACAGTATCGATAACTACTTGTATCAGCAGGACAGTGGTTTAGTGGTGCATGTTGAAGCCCATGATCATGGAGAATCTGATGAAGAGGAACATTCGGATGAAGAACACTCAGATGACGAACACTCAGATGACGAAGAAAATGAATTACCCTTGTTCGTGTTCAATCAACAAGATGTAGTGTTAAATGGCTTTGAAGCACAAATTGCATGGCAAGTGAACAGCACGTTTAAAACTGAAGTATTTGCTGATTTTGTCCGAGCCAGACTCAAAGATGGTGGTAATCTTCCACAAACGTCGCCAATGCGTTTTGGCACTAAGCTGAGTTATAAAAACACGCAGTTGAGCGGGCACTTGAACATCACTCGTTATCAATCGCAAGAGCATACTGCGGAATATGAGTCTTCAACCAACGGTTACACCATGCTTGATTTAAATGTGTCTTACGACATACCGGCCTATAATATGGCAGTCTACTTTAAAGGAAATAATCTAACCGATACAGAGGCACGTGTGCATACTTCCTATCTGAAAAACTTAGCGCCAAGGCCTGGCAGAAATGTTAGCCTTGGGGTGAAAGGGTACTTCTAGCTTTCTTAAACTAAAGTGTGTTTATACAGCGCAAGCGTCTGCATCCTTAATAGATGTAGACGCTTTTTATTATCTAAGCTTTTGTGACGCTGAAAAGCTCCCAAGAAGACAATTTGGTGGTAATTTCGATATTACCCAAGTGGTCACACTACACTTTTTATTAGCCACATTGACGTGGAAGACTTTATTAAGATATATAAGTAATGGAGCAAGTTCGCATCATAGTAAGCTCTTGCCTATTCCTACTATGAGTCTCACTTGCTTTCTATTACTTAACCTTCATTCCCGGCTGTGCACCTTCATGAGGTTGCAATATCCAAAGTTCTTCACCACCAGGTCCAGCTGCTAGTACCATTCCTTCAGACATCCCAAAACGCATTTTTCGCGGCGCTAAGTTGGCAACCATTACCGTTAATTTACCTTCAATGTCTTCAGGCTTATAGGCCGATTTAATACCGGCAAACACTTGACGTGTTTCGCCGCCTAAATCCAATTCTAAGCGTAACAGTTTGTCGGCTTTTTCTACGTGTTCTGCTTTAGCAATACGCGCAATACGCAAATCAATTTTTGCAAAGTCTTCAAAGCTGATCGTTTCAGCAATAGGGTCTTTTGCTAGTGGGCTATTTGGATCAAGTTGTACGGTTGGCTCTAAGTTTTCTTTTGAATCTTCAATCATGGCGTTTACTTTATCCATATCTACCCTTTGCATCAGGGCTTTAAATTTATTGATTGGGTGATCGGTTAAGACACTTTGTGAGCTTTCCCAATTGAGTTCGTCGTTAAGGAAGGTTTCAGATTGGCTGGCCAAGATCGGTACAACAGGTTTTAAATAGACCACTAAGATACGGAAAAGGTTAATACCTAACGAACATACGTCATGGGTAAATTGCTGTTTGCTTTCGTCTTTAATGGTTACCCAAGGGGCGTTTGTATCAATAAATTGGTTGGCTTTGTCGGCCAATGCCATGATTTCACGCACCGCCTTGTGATACTGACGTTTTTCAAAAGCCTCAGCGATACTAGCTTGTGCTTGATGAAATTCTGCAACCAGTTCTGGTTCCAGCACATTATTCGATAACTTTCCGTCAAAACGTTTAGTAATAAAGCTCGCACAGCGGCTAGCTATATTCACCACTTTGCCAACTAAGTCTGAATTGACTTTTTGTGCGAAGTCTTCAAAGTTAAGGTCAATATCCGACACCGCATCACTTAGTTTTGAAGCAAAGTAATAACGCAAATATTCAGGATTAAGGTGATCTAAATAAGTACGCCCTTTAATAAAGGTCCCTTTTGATTTAGACATTTTTGCACCGTTAACCGTAACAAAACCATGTACGTTAACACCCGTTGGTTTTCTAAACCCAGCGCCTTCAAGCATGGCTGGCCAGAATAAACAGTGGAAATAAGTAATGTCTTTACCAATAAAATGGTAAAGCTCGGCATCCGAATCTTTATTCCAATACTCGTCAAAGTTTAAGCCGTCTGTTTTATCACACAGGTTTTTAAAGCTGGCCATATAACCGACTGGGGCATCTACCCATACATAAAAGAACTTGCCTGGTGCATTAGGAATTTCAAAACCAAAATAAGGCGCATCACGGCTGATATCCCATTGCTGCATGCCTTCTTCAAACCATTCTTTTAATTTGTTGGCAATTTCTGGCTGAATTGCGCCACTTTGCAACCAATCTTGCAACATGTCTTGAAACTGCGGTAAATCAAAAAAGTAATGCTCAGAATCGCGTAATACGGGCTCTGCGCCTGATACCACAGAACGAGGGTTTTTTAATTCAGTGGGATCGTAAGTTGCACTACACACATCACAACTGTCGCCATTTTGATCTTCTGCGTCACACTTTGGGCAGGTACCTTGAACAAAACGGTCAGGTAGAAACATTTCTTTTTCAGGGTCGTACAACTGACTGATAACACGTTTGCTAATAAAGCCTGCATCGTTTAATCGGTTATACACCAACTCGCATAATTCTTTGTTTTCGTCTGAATGAGTGACATGATAGTTGTCATAATTTACCCCAAAGTCGATAAGATCCTGATGATGTTCATCACGGGTTTGTGCCACCATTTGTTCAGGTGTAATACCAAGCTGTTGAGCTTTGAGCATAACTGGCGTGCCGTGAGCATCGTCGGCACATACGCTGTAACAGCTATGACCGCGCATTCGCTGAAATCTAGTCCAGATATCGGTTTGAATATGCTCTAAAAGGTGGCCTAAATGAATAGAACCATTGGCATAGGGAAGGGCACTGGTAACGAGAATTTTGCGAGTTTGTTCGGGCATGGTGACTTATGTTTAATCGATTTCTAAAAAAGGCCGCAAATAGTAGCGAAAATACGCCCTCATTGCATTACGAAATTCGGTTTCAGTTAAACAAAGTTAAGCCTTCACATGTTATTTGGCATTAAGAACAGGAAAAATGTTTAAGTAACCAATTTAAAATCCGTGAGTTCGCCTTTTATCTTGAATATAGGTAAGGCTATTCAATAAATATGACCTATCGACAATTTGCCTTATAAACGGCAAAATATTGTTACTTACAAAGCGTGCAAATAGCGTAAGCTTTCAGCACTGAAAAATAATGGTCTTCGGACTAGTATAAAACTCAATAATTAACGAGCTAATTCCTATGCGTTTATGTGACAAAGATATCTATCAATACATCCAAGACGGAAAAATTAAGATATCTCCCGAGCCAAGTTATGAAGAAATCAGCGGTGTCACAGTGGATATCCGTTTAGGCAATAAATTCCGTGTATTTGAAGATCATCAGGCGCCATACATTGATTTAAGTGGTTCAAAAGAGTCCATGCAAGCGGCGCTCAATTCTGTGATGAGTGATGAAATCGTGCTTGAAGAAGGCAAGTCTTTTTTCTTGCATCCAGGTGAACTAGCACTAGCGGTCACCCATGAATCAATTACCTTACCGGCTAATGTAGTGGGTTGGTTGGATGGTCGTTCATCACTAGCCCGTCTTGGCTTAATGGTACATGTGACAGCCCATAGAATCGACCCGGGTTGGGAAGGTAATATAGTATTAGAGTTTTTTAACGGTGGTAAATTACCTCTAGCCTTAAAACCCATGATGAAAATCGGCGCGGTCAGTTTTGAAGTGATGTCGGGTCATGCCGAAAAACCTTACAATTCACGTAGTGACGCAAAATACAAAGGTCAGGATGGCGCTGACGCTAGTCGTATCAGTGCTGATGATAAATCTTAGTTATTAATATTTAAGTAGGAGATTTTGTGCCAAATAATGCTCATTTTTACCAACCAAAGGACGGTCATCAATTACCTCACGACCCCTTTAATGCCATTATTGCTCCGCGTCCTATAGGCTGGATATCAACCAAAAGTGCAACTGGGCAGGTTAATCTAGCCCCTTATAGTTTTTTTAATGCCTTTAACTATCACCCACCTATCATTGGTTTTTCCAGTATTGGTTACAAAGACAGTGTGAAAAATGCAGCTGAAACCGGACAGTTTTGCTGGAACCTTGTTACACGTTCTCTGGCAGATTCAATGAATCAAACCAGCGCAGCGGTAGATGCAGATGTTGACGAGTTCGAGCTGGCTAATCTTGTCAAAGGGCGCTCAAAGATAATCGACGTACCCCATGTGGCACAAAGCCCTGTGGTGATGGAATGTAAAACCTCACAAGTGATCCAACTTCAATCTGCCAGTGGTGATAAATGCCAAACTTGGATGGTTTTAGGCGAAGTAGTCGGTGTACACATCGACAAGTCAGCAATCAATCAAGGCATTTACGATACAGCTGCCATGGAGCCGGTTATGCGCGGTGGTGGGCCAGCGGATTATTTTTCTGTTGGTGAACTGCAAAAATTTGAGTTGTTTCGACCAAGACAGGATTGACACCAGTTACACATCTTGTCGATGTTCAGTTTAGTTAAATCAAAGCTTTTGAGTCGGTTCTAACACTACCAGGATTGACCCCCAAAATACGTTTAAACGCCTTAGAAAATGATGATTCGTTGTCGTAGCCAACGGCTATTGCTGTTTCTAGGGTTGTGCTTTTTTCATCTGCCAACATTCTATAAGCAACACACATTCGCCATTGGGTAACGTAGTCTATGGGTGTTTGGTTTAACACTGATTTAAATAAGTTGCTAAAACCCGCTCGCGACAAAAAGGCAATTTCTGCCATTGCATCCACCGTCCAAGTTTTCGCAGGACTGGCATGAATTGCTTGAATAGCTGGGCCTAATTTGGGATGTAGCAAGGCGGCAACTATGCCTTTATCAGCAGGTAAATGTTGCCTAAATATAATGGCCAATAATGCCTCAGCCATTTTATTCATGACTAATTTAGCCCCCGGTTTTGCCGAAAGTGACTCTTGCAATAGCGCAGCGATAAGATAAGACAAACTACTGGGAGTCTCAGTTTTTGTGATTTTTTTGAGTAGTATAACGTTAGGTAAAAACTGGGTTATGTTACTAAACATTGGATGACTGTGGGCAAAGTATCCACAAATTAGTCCTGTAGCATCGGCCAGTTTGCCATTACTAAAATCGATAGGTGTATTGGCATTATTGGTTTGGCTGAACGTGTTGTCGTTAGTCATGCAGTGTTTGATGTCTTTTGGGAACAACACCATGTCACCTTCTTCAAGGTTATATACCGTGGGATTATCGCCTACCGTTAAATAACACTCACCATGGCTAACAATATGAAAATTCATATATTGCAAACCAGACGTATCTACAGCCCAATTTCCACAGTATTGACCGTTATGAAAAACTTCTGAAGAAACCTTAAAGGTAGAAAATAGCTGATTTAAGACATCCATATACGATTAGACATAAACCTTATTGCTTGAGATATATGCAGCTTACCAGATAGTCCCTAATATTTGCTGCACCTTAGTAAGCCTACATTTTTTAACACAGGAATAAATTATGAAAAAGTTAGTAAATCTCAAAACATTATTTGCAGTAGCAGCGATGAGTGTGTCTTCATTTACCTTCGCTGGTTTTGATACAGAAACAGACAACAATAGCGTTATCTTGGCAGGTCATGATGCGGTTGCCTATTTTACTCAGAATAAAGCGGTAGTAGGAAGTGCTCAATACACAACCATTTATAACGACGCTATATACCGTTTTAGCTCTGCACAAAACAGAGATACCTTTGCTGCTGCTCCTTCTAAGTATGCGCCTGCCTACGGCGGATTTTGTGCGTATGGCACTACCTTTGGTAAAAAATTCGAAATCGATGGCAAGGCGTTTGAAGTGGTTGATGGGGTGTTATATGTAAATAAAAACCTATCGGTTAAAGAGGCTTGGAGCAAGAGTATTCCTAAGCACATTAGCCAAGCTAATGACGAATGGCCAGTAATTGAGTTTAAAGACGGCAGCACCTTATAGACTAGGTTTAGTTAGCCTCGTGATAACGAGGCTTTTTTATAGATGTTTTAAATAACGGGTATTCGAGACAAAAATTTGTTTAACATTTAAGCAAACGCCCATTTACGCACTATTATCCGTTGCAAACAAAAAATAATTCCGTAAACTGCCCAGCTTCGGTCGGTGTGTAGCGCAGCTTGGTAGCGCACTTCGCTGGGGGTGAAGGGGTCGTAGGTTCGAATCCTATCACACCGACCAATTAATTCTTTAAACTCCCATTTGTCTCATTAAACAATACTCTTCTATTTCCAAACATCATTTTGATTACATTCCTTAATTATGTGAAATTATAAGATGAAAAAATATCTGTTAACAAAGCCCATGTAAATATTGTCAAATGACTGTAAATGTCAGCTTGGATTACTATGGGTGATGAGTAATTTTTAGCAATGATAACGATGAAATTGAAACGCTATTATTATCGGCGGGCATGAATGCCTCTTTATTCGAAAATCCACGTAACCGAATAACGCTATTACAATTTAGTCAGTTAATAAAAGCTATTTCAAAAAAAATAAAGATGAGTTTTTAGGGGGGTCAGAGAAACCTCTGCCTTTGGGAAGCTTCTCGCTGTTAGCGAGTAATGCGGCTCACTGAAGCAGTAACCTACTTGACGTTTATAAAAATACTGAGCTGGCGTTAAAAGCAATGACAACACAACTGTCATTGAAATTAACCATTGAACAAAATCAAGTATGCATACATTTTTAGGTTCAGCCGTTAAATAAAGAGACCAACGTTTATTGACTGAATTAGTTATGTTAGTTTGGCATCGATTTCCGAGTTGGCTGGCCGGTAAAGAAATACCTCTTGACCACGTTTGTCTACCCTATGATAAAGCGGCTCATAGGGAAGAATACCCATTGATGTTTTCAACGAATAATATAAATTTTAATGCCAAAACGGCTAAAATAGTCTTTCCACTTCAATACCTAGACTTACCATGTCAGCGTTCGTCAATAGAATTGAAGGGGTACATAGAACAACTACCTGAATATTGGTTTAAACGCGCTGAATTTGAATGGGGAAATCGCTCAGTTTCAAATGACTGTTTAAGACTGATAGAGCTATCGTCTGATATTTGCATGGTATCGATAGCCAAACAAATGAATAGAAGTGTGAGAACATTAAGGCGAGATTTGTCTGCTGAACAAAGTAGTTTTATGAAATTAAAAGCTCAACATTTACGAGATAAAGCCATTCATTTGATTACCGAAACAAATACATCGATAGAAAATATCGCAAATATATTGGGATATACAGAAGCTTCGGCATTTTCAATAGTTTTTAAGCAATGGACCGGAAGTTCGCCAAGAAATTATCGTCAATTTTTTGTCTGACTGTTATGCATTTAATTGCCTTGCTCTGAACAAGTCAGGCCACTCGCTTTCTCCTTGCACTTTCAAACTCAATCGGTGCCAAGTTATTTAACTTTGCTGCAATCTATCAAGGCTGTAATTTTAATGCCTAGCAAACCCACAAACGGAACGTCTAGCAAATTGAGGCGATTATAAAGTCGTGGTGGGTTTGCCATACATTTTATTCACCGGTGAATACGTCGCTCAGTCATGCCTTTATAAGCGAATAAAACAAGTAGCTAAAATTTTAAGTTTTAAAAACTATTCTATTAAACCTAAACGACGTCCTTCTGCCAGTGCTTCTGTTCTTGAGCGCACACCAAGTTTTTCATAGGCCCGGCGTAGATGCCATTTTACCGTATTAACTGATAGAAATATTTTTTCGGCAATCTGATCATTTTTAAGCCCTTCACCTACCAGGGTAATAATCTCTAGTTCACGCTCTGATAGCTCGTCATTAATAACTTGAATTTTCGGATCTGTGCGAACATTTACTCCAGATGCCTCAAGTAATAAATAGCAATAATCTTTACGCTTTTTATTAGCAACCTTTGGGTTATCTAGCCATTGTTGATATAATGTTGATAGCATTTTAATAAGCTCACTACCTTCGTCAATTATGCTGCGAACGGCTCCCATTTCAGCGGCAAGATCAATGGCATCGGCCAATATTGCGAGCCCCTGATCATGCTGGCCTGTTTTATAGTGAGCTAATGCATTAAGGTTTAATAGGATAAGCAGGCGACATGGCCTATTTTTCGCCAGATCTATCAATATGGTCAATTGTGAGATGGCGTTACTTATATCGTCAGTATAAATAGCTATTCGCAATGCGTTTATATTGGGTGCATTGTTGTGTTCAGCAGCGTTTAAATAGCCATCAGGAGACACAAATGTTCCGTCAATATTGGTTTTCTCAGCAAATACCTTAGCAGAATCAATTTCACCTTTGCATAGTGCAAACCGTACCCTTTCCCAGCGAACATCTCTGAGCATTCTTGGCATAGGCCAACTTAAAGCGGCGACTTCGCCATCTTCCAAGAAACCATAAGCCTGGTGAAAGTGTCCTGTAACAAAGGCGATTCTTGCTTGCGTTATATAAGCGGCTATCACCATATCGGGTGCAGTATTGTTCGCCGCATTGGAAAAATATTTATCGAGCAATACCTGAGCTTGATCAAGTAAATTTAGCTCATACAACAGCTCTACTTCAAAGCCATTGGTAACAGATTTAGCAACCTCGCAAGCGGCCTGAGGATCATCATAACGCCTATAGTCTTCTCCCAAACCAATATCGTAAAAACGTTCTTTTGCTTGGAGCAGTTTTCCTTGATGTTTTGCTTGCATTGCTCCCATCATGTCGGCGTATGCCAGACCGAAGCAACTACCTGATTTTAAGTGGGCGGCGCGAGCCTTTAATTGATATTGATGAGCGACTTCAATTTGATTGAAGCACATTTTTGCGTAGCTGATAATGTTGGCTAGCACGCCTCGTTCGAAGTGGCTCTTTTCACATAAATTTGGCAGCTGTTGCTCTGCCAACTCGGCGGCTCGTGGAATTTTATCTTTGATCACTAAGAACAAGCACTCGAATGTCGTTAAGGTCGAAATAAATTGTTTACTACAGTTTTTTGTATTTACAATCTCACGAAGCTGTTGTAACCGTTCTTGAGCAGCATCCATTTCGTGGAGAAAAATATGTGACCAGCACAAACTGGTCAATAACATTGGCGTTTCAATGGTGTGCAATTTAGATATTTGAGCGGCTAAAGCCGTTAATGTTTTAAGCTGTCCTTGGTTAACCAAATCTTGACTTGATTGCTCTAATATATTTGCAGCCAAAACTGGATTACTTGCCGCAACAGCATGATGAATCGCCTCGAGTTGATAATTTTTTTCATTGAACCAAACCGCAGCTTGATGGTGTAATTTAGCCACTTTTTGTGGAATTAACTGTTTAAGTTTTTTAAGTAAAAATTGACGAAACAACTTATGGAGTCTAAACCAATGACGTTGCATATCAAGAGGTTGCATAAATAAGCCTTTTTCACAAAAACTTTCTAGTTGAGTTTGTGCGCCTGGCTCACCGGTTAACGCTTCACATAACGAGTTATTACAGCGATCTAATATGGCTATTTTTAACAAAAACAACTGCTGCTCCGTTCCTAAATGACGAAATACTTCCTCGGCTAGGAAATTGGTAATTTCATCGACTTCGCCTGTAATATTTTCAACCCAATCATGGGCATCTTCAATGCGAGGAAAACAAAGCATCGCCAAACGAATTCCGGCAATCCATCCTTCAGTTTTTTCAATAAGTTTTATAGCAATTGATTCATTGAACGACCCGGATAATTTTAATTCACCAAGCTGAGTTGCCTCAGTGGTGCTGAATTTTAATTCAAGATCACTAAGTTCAAATATATCGTTGTTCAGCTTTAATTTTGTTAAGCCCCAATCTGGCTTAGTGCGGCTTGCGATGACTAGTTGTTTTCCCTGTGGTATTCGTTGTTGTAACATAGACAATAAACGCATCGATTCAGGGTTTGTTATAACCTCAAATTCATCAATAAATAATACACTGGGTGCTCCTTTATTTGATAGTAGGTTTGATAGAATCCCAGCGTGCCAGTTAGTCACTTTACGCAAATCTTTTAGGGGATGGTACTCGTTGCTGTTTTTGTTCAATAGGTGATGTAAATAATAAAAAAGTCGTCCAGAGTCGTTATCATCATCATCAAGAGTGAGCCAGGCAGAGTTGATATTTTGTTGTTGCAGATATTGATGCCATTGAGACATTAACGTTGATTTTCCATATCCTGCCGAAGCGGTCAGAAGTACAAGTTTCTTGTCATGATTTTGCTGGTATAGCTCTATTAATCGCTGACGCTCAAGCAAATTCGTCCCCCAGGGAACGGGCGGGCTTATCTTGGTTTCCAACATATAATTGTCGTTTAAGTTCATATTTTTAATTATTATTTTTAATGGCTATGTTTGTATTAACTGTTGTTGAACACTAAACATACTGTT
>NZ_CAJWCF010000020.1 GCF_913020055.1 uncultured Paraglaciecola sp.
TAGGTTTACATATTGCACAACAAAAATGTGTATTAGATGACGAACTCAACTCTGATTATTTACTTAATCGATTGAATTACCCTACTCCAAGACTATTGGTTGGCACTAGCCTAAGGCGAATAGCGAGTGCGTGTATTGATATTTCAGATGGATTGGTATCTGATATAAAACATATTCTTAAGGCCTCGCAATGTGGTGCAACAATACATGTTGATAAGTTGCCAATGTCACAAGCTTTAAAAGAATCAGTTAGTAACAGTCAAGCGATTGGTTATGCCTTGAGTGCAGGTGATGATTACGAGTTATTATTCACTGTAAGCGAAGAACAAAAAGGCTCTCTAGAGACGGCGTTAGCCAGTGCGAATGTTCATGCTACCTACATTGGTCAATTGAACGGTGCTGTAGGTAAGTTAGAATTGCGTCAAGACGAAAAACCTTACGAATATACTATAAATGGTTACCAACACTTCTAAATATTCTCAGTTGGGATGAATACGATCAAAAGGGCAAATTGTGGATAAGCAAATACGTAGTCGACTTAGCTTACTTAACCCTGTGCATTTTTTGGCTCTAGGGTTTGGCAGTGGTTTAGCTGCAAAAATGCCGGGTACATTTGGTACTTTGGCCGCTTTGCCTTTAGTGGTGCTGTTGTCGCATTTTTGCTAGTTTTTCTGTTTATTTAATTGTCACAATATTGGTTAGCTTGGTGGGCATATGGATCTGTGGCAAAACAGCTGAAGACATGGGCGTACATGACGACTCATCAATCGTTTGGGATGAGGTGGCTGGTATGCTTATAACTATGCTCGCAGTGCCGTTAAGCTGGCAAACCTTACTAATGGGTTTTGTGTTATTTCGTTTTTTTGATATTCTGAAACCTTGGCCAATTAGTTATCTAGACAAGCATGTGCATGGTGGCTTTGGCATTATGATTGATGATGTGTTGGCTGGGCTATTCGCTTTATTCATAATACATTTAGGATTAGCCTTAATTTAGTTTTGTATTACTGTCCTTTTATTGCTATCCCGTTTTACCCTTTAATTATCTAATGTTGTATGCTGGCATTGATAGAAAACTTTTCGTAGAAAGGGAAATCGATGTTGGATAAATTTCAAATTTTTATTTTGGTTATAGCATTTGTAGGCTGTAGCGATGGGGTGAGTGAAAAACAAAAACTCGCTGCAATTGAACAAGACAAAACTATTTTAGCTTTTTCTTGTGAAGGTTATGGAAGTCGCAGTACTCCATATGGTGATTTACAAAACAATATTTGGAATGCCCATTCAGCAGAAGATTTTAAATGGACCCAGTGTTTAGCCATGCGAACACTTGATGCCAAAACTCAGTATGGTTGGTACTAGCAATGGCCAAAAGAGGGCAGCAAAGTTTATGCGCAGCCACAAATCTCCCTAGGCAATAGCCCTTGGTTACAGCACAATCAGATTAAGACGGGTTATCCTATTTCTGTTAATCAATTAGCAAGGTTAGACATTGACTAAAGTGTGGATATCTTGACTGATGGCGAACTAAACCTTGCGACAACTTTATGGTTAACCCAGTCCGATACTATTCAGACACAGATCAATAAATCCAGTATTGCCGCCGAAGTCATGATTTGGACTTATGCCAGCGACGATTTTTATGCCGATCCAGCGGGTGAAAATGTAGGTGAGATTGTAATAAATGGCATCGAATGGGAAGTGTGGTTAGATCAAAACTGGCAGGATACCTCAGGTAAGAATGACAACAACTGGGTCTATTTGGCGTTTCGTACAAACCAACCACTGATGCTAATTAAATTTGATGCTGCACAAATGTTACGCCACGGCATTGCACAAAAGTTTATTCCATCCGATCTCTATATCGCTGATATTCAGCTAGGAACAGAAATCATGAGCGGTACAGGTCAAGTGTGGCTGAATCATTATAGTGTGGATGTGATTTCGGTTAACGATAGTTTATAGGTTACTAAGAGCATGCGCTGACGCTTACCGACTTCCGTAGCAGTTTTCACACAGAATCCTTTCTGTGCGACTTAGTCTTTGCCTACAGCAAAAAAAGTAAGCAAAATATGCCGCTCGCTCCTAAAGTTTTTAACCGCAAAAATGATTTTTTTTTGGGGCGTTTCGAATGTATCACTTCAAGCTCCACTCAAATGGCGTCCTTGCCATTTGGCCCAAGAATAAGCTACTTTTAGCTGAAACTTTAAAGTCGAAAGAGCAGTGGCGAAGCCACCAAAGGGGTATCGGCGATGCCGATGTTTTTGCTTTACCTCTCGCATGGATGTTGGAAGGTAGAATAACGCAGGAGCAATTATCGAGAGGGCACTTAGCGCAGCGCATGCTTTAACCTGCTGTAATATATCAAAAGCACACTTTGTGCCAATGGACTACACCGCTCTCGCGGTAGGGCTTCCCCTTTGATCTCGTAAATCTCCCCATCATTTGAGACCCACTTCTATGCTGAGTAAAGGGCATTTTCGTCCTTAATTCACTTGGGAGTATTATTATGACTCAGGTTAATGAAACCGTTAATCCATTACGTCAACGCATGATAGACGATATGAACATGCGTAAACTCAGCCCTAAAACCCAGATTGGCTATATTCGTGCGGTGGCAAGATTTGCCAAGTACCTCAAATACTCGCCTGCACAGGCTGCATCAGAAGAGTTGCGGCAATTTCAGATAGCATTAGCCGAGCAAGGTACGTCGAAAATCACCATTAATGCCACATTATCAGGATTGCAGTTTCTGTACTGTAAAACCCTCAATCGCCCCGATATTGTTGATAAATTAAGTGCGGTCCCTACGCCGCGTAAATTACCGCAGATATTGAGCTTGGAAGAAGTGGAACGTCCTGTGCGGAGCCGTATGCGGGGTGTTGTGGGGCTGGAGGTTAGAGACATCCGGCTACCCGATTAAGAGGCCCCCTCTGCCCCCTTATAGAAAAGGGACTCGGCCGGACCACGAACTAGCTAAACAAAACCAGCCCACCAAAACAGTGTAGCACGTGACGAAAACCCGCGACGGCGCATGATAATATAGAAATTGGGTAAACCAATGTGTTACGAAAGAACCATCGTAGACGTTTTTTCTTGCCTTCGTTCGTATATTCATTTCTCAGATCGCAAGCGGGCAAATAACGCCAAACCAAGAATGCAAAACGACAACTCCAATTCCGGCTAGATGCGCAATACGAAACCAAGGATTTCTCACCCACTGCCAGGATAGAAGCAAACCCACTTAAACAATTATCAATCCGACTACGACGAAGGCTACGCACAATACATGCGTCACAAGTATTGCATCAGCGGCAAGAGAATACTGCTCACTGGAGTCGATAGTGCCTCCTAGACATAACGCCTAAAGCAGCGGATTATCCGCTGCCTTTGTTTGTTAAGTTAACCAGCAACATAGTGGTTCCGGAATTTTTTATGTCACTACTATATATGGGTGATTAAGAGGAAATTCACAATAGTTCCAAGTATATCCACGTAATTACGCGAATAACTAAAGATTCCTTCATTGTATGGAACAGTAATTTTTACCACCAAGTTAAGCATGTTATACGGTAACTAACGTTCTTTTTTAGTCTGTCCGCTTGGGGTATTTGCAAATTGCAATGCATAAAGCAAATCACAATCTAAACAGCAAAAAAGGGGGATGCTTAAGTACTTGATAAGTCAGGGTTTTATTTATTCTTACATGTTGGCGCAAATATTGATGTGTATCATTGGAGTAAATCTTTTTTTTGTAATTAGGAGTTATTATGAATGTGAAACGAATCTTATGCGGTAGCCTTTTTTTGCCAATGGCATTAAACGTAAACGCTGGGCTTATTGATTTTGAGACAACAGCATCAGGTGGTGTACCTACAGATAATGGAACAATAGAATTTACGGATGCTTTTATCGCTGATGGAGTAACCGTACGTTTTGGTTTTGATAGTAATTTCGATGGCGTTTTAGACACTAAAGCTGTTTTTGAGGGCGCTGGGAATAGTGATGCTGGCAATGATACTGGTTTCTGGGGCGCTGGTGCCGCTAAGGATACTGCAGCTCCTGGTTATACTTCGTTGTTAGGTGATTTTTTCCTAAGGCAAAGTACTCCTTACGAACCTTTTGGTGTCTTTACCATTTTATATGAAGCAGATAACCCTGTTACTGCAGCGTCTGGTGAGATTTGGGACATTGATGGAGGTAGGGCAACTGAGAGATTCTTAGTTCAAGCCTTCAATGGGTCTAACTTGCTTGACTCAATTCAATCACCACTGGGCATCGACCACACTTTAGATGGTTCGCCATGGGCGTTCGGTTTTAATGGCCTAAGCGATATCACACAAATTAATATCACGTTTACTGGTAGTAAAACAGAAGGTATAGGCCTTGCTTTTAACAACTTTTCTCCCGTGGAAGACATCAGCCCACCAGTAAGTGTGCCGGAACCCTCTTCACTTGCCATTCTTGCCTTGGGAATGATTTGTTTAGCATCAGGTCGATTAAATTTGTAAATGAATTACTATTTTTACGATTACCAATCAAAAAGTGATGAAAGGTAATCATTTTGGAAATAAAATAAACTGAAATATTTAAAACTATCTTTAGTTAGCATATTCTTTACTGTCAACTGCATTATTAATGTAGCAAGTGCGGGGTTAATTTCAGTAGAAGATTCCACTAGTACAGTAGATAGCAATGGTTTTACCCAAGTAGCATTTAATGGTAATGGTGGTAAGGGACTCGGCGGAAATATCCAAGGTGATTATGGCGTTTCATTCGAACTAACTAATAATTTCAACTTCAGTGGTGGAGGGCTAATGATGGTTATTGGAGCTTGCGTAGGTAATGAGCTTAGTTTCCGTCTTGCTCCCGAGTATTAATATGTCGCAAAAACCGCACAAGGAAATAGTGTTGGCCAAAAGATAGCTGATTCAACTTTAGGAGAAGGTAAGTACCGGTCTGGATTTACTCCGAATCCTTTTGAGGTGAGTAATTTCGCGATTCAATTGGAGCAACCCGATACTCTGAGCTGCAGATAAGTGAATATCAATCACGAATCGGCAAAACTATTCCGAAGCTTTATTGAAAACTGAGTTAGCACTCCCTAAGCAAACTTTATTTCAGGTATCGATGCAGAGGCGTTAAAAGGTTCTCAAATTTATTCAATTGACACTACCAATGGCAATTCAAAACTAAAGCAACTGCCCTTACCTAACTTGCTGTTTACTGTCAAATTAGAATCTATGAGGGCCAGTAACTTTTGACTGATAGACAGCCCAAGACCAACATGCACGCCATTCTAATGTTCAGGCTTAGTAGCTTTGGGCGGCGTCCTTTTGTTGTAGACTACTGCAATAACTCAGAGAAGTTTGAATTAACTACTTAATGTCAAATAATAAGCTTCTACTTATCCTAGTATCAGGGGCATCACAATTTTATACTGTAAACCTTGTCCTGATTTACTTTTAACTGAAACATTACCTTTCAACGCTGCAGTAACAAGATTAAAGATGAGATGTGCGCCCAGTCCGCTGCCACCATTGTTACGTTTAGTCGTATAGAAAGGCTCGAATAACTTACTCAATTGATCTTCAGACATACCAGCTCCATCATCGGAATAGGTCAAAATCAACGTATCTTTAACTTCAATTTCCAGATACATATTACCCGGCGCAACATCCGAAAAAGCATGCAGTAATGAGTTGTGTATCAAATTGGTGATAATTTGCGAAAGTGCGCCTGGGTTAGATGTCATTTTTATGTTTTGTGGGCACACAACATTCAGTTTATGAATTGATTTTTTAAGCATCGGTGCAAGTGATAGGCAGACTTCATCTAAGTAGCCTTTTACGTCAAATTCCCGCACTGCATCTGAGCTTTGATCTACTGCGATTTGCTTAAAACTATTGATGAGTTCTGCTGCTTTATGCGTATTGGATTCAATGATTTGACAGGCATCCCCCACATCTTCTAGCAAGTTTTCCAAATCCCGTTTTTTGACATTATCGCTCTCCATTTTGCGTACGAAGGATTTATATTCATGTGCCAGACTAGTGATCCCTGTGACACAGATGCCAATCGGCGTATTGATTTCGTGAGCTATACCTGCCACAAGGCCTCCCAATGAAGCCATCTTCTCTTTTTGAACTAATTCGTTTTGAGCATTATCCAAGTCATCCATCGCTTTTTTGAGATCATTATGTTGCCTTTTGATAGTAGCTAAACTCATTTCTAATTCACTCTGAGACAGGCGCTGGGTAATAACGGTAGAAATCTGGGTCGCAACAAAACAAAGAATATCCAAATCTTTGTCTTCATATTCATAGTCTTTACTGTATTGTTGGATAATAACCAAGCCAGTAACTTCGCCAGCGTGAAACAATGGTGCCCCCATCCAACTTTCAGGAAGTGTTCCTTTAATAGCGGATATTTCACCCTTCTCGTGGAGTTGTATAATTTCATCACTTGACAACAAACATGGCTTTTTCTGTTTAATCACATAAGATGATATTCCCTGTCCAAGGGGCATTGTCTTGTTTTGAA
Organism: uncultured Paraglaciecola sp.; assembly: GCF_913020055.1. GTDB lineage: Bacteria > Pseudomonadota > Gammaproteobacteria > Enterobacterales > Alteromonadaceae > Paraglaciecola. The sequence continues at coordinate 6,544 of NZ_CAJWCF010000020.1, forward strand.
GAAAACTACCATCCTTTTCATCAACAAAATAATCAAAAGTAATAGTTTGCATATCGGAGTCATACAAAAAAATGGCGACGTTTTCCGCGAATAAAATATCACGCATAATATCGTGTATTTTTGGATACAACTTTGCGAGTTTGGTGGAAGACGTTACCAACGAAGAAAGCGCTAACAGCGCGTGAATGACATTTTCTGCATGAGCTATATTTCGCATTAGATTATCGCTTTTTGTTACTAAAGTTCATCAGGCAATGTTAAGGCGCTATTTATGTCAATAAATTGATCAAGATTATTGATTAAAATATCAACTAACGTCGGATCGAAATGTTTGCCTTTTTCACTTTCAATGAGACTAATTACATCGTCTATTGGCCAAGCGCCTTTGTAGCAGCGTCTATGTAAAAGTGCGTCAAAAACATCAGCCAATGCAACAATTCTCGCGTATACATGAATCTCTTCACCAACCATTTTCCTCGGGTAACCCGACCCGTCATATTTCTCGTGGTGTTGTTGAGAAATAATAGCCGCCGCTTTCAATATCGGCCTCTCTGATCCTTTCAGAATGTCATACCCAATTTGTGTGTGCTGGCGCATGATTTCCATTTCTTGGTCCGTCAATTTCCCTGGCTTAAGCAGTATTTGGTCTGGCGTGGCAATTTTTCCAACGTCATGCATTGGTGATGCTTGTTTTAGAACTTCACATTCGACTTCATCTAATCCAAATTTCTTCGCAAGTAATTCGCTAAACTCAGCAATTCTACGAATATGATTGCCAGACTCTTTTGAACGAGACTCAACAGCATCCCCTAATCGAGAAATCAATTCTTCCTGAGTTTGAATAATCTCTCTGTTCAACAATAGATTGTCAAACGCAATTCCGATGCTATTGGAAAACACATTGAGCAGCTGAATATTGATATCTGTTAACGATTTAACGCCTTTTAAGTAAAGTAAACTGTCTTCTTTACTCTCGGAGGGAAAATATGCGATGTATGTATCTTGCTCGAATAAGCTTTTTCTCTCTCTCCTCGCTCTGTCTAGCAGTTTTAAGATATGTTCATCGATACTCCCTTCTCCAACACCACCATAGTGAGCAATGATTTTGTAATCATCTTTACTACATATTGTACCTGCACCTTTGTAAGCGCGAACAAATAACCCTTCTTCCTGGATATGCATTAGAGAAACAACTTGCTGCAGTATCCCATCAAAAAACTGTTTCAGGGTTTTCTTTTCCATGATGTCTGCAGTGGACCTGATCACCGATTGCAACCCTGTTCGATAGAGTTTTTCGTATTTATGTGAATCTTCTATTTTTACCAAGTCACGGTAGGCTCGCAATGCCGTAACTACGCTCGTAAACAGTTTTGTGCGGTCTAATTCTGTTTTTTGTTTATAGTCGTTAATGTCATAGCGCATTATTACTTCTTCTTCGGGTGCCTGACCCGGCTGCCCAGTGCGCAAGACAATGCGTACAAATTGATTATCAAGCTCATTACGTATCCAGTGAGCCAAGTTTAAGCCGGCATCGTCGGTTTCCATGACTACATCCAAAAACACAAGGGCAATGTCTTCAGTTTCGGATAATATGTTTTTAGCTTCTTGTGAGTTATATGCATTAAAGAAGACGAGCCGTCGGCCTTCTAATTCAAATCGTTTGAGGGCCATCTTTGTTATGGTATGAATATCCTCCTCATCATCAACTATCAATACCTTCCATGGCTTTAGCTCTTCATTGACGGACTGCGTTTTTAAAAGCGAAAATGGCATAGTGCGTTACCTCTCAGATACATTCCGAGACTATACGTAACGCCAACACTTATTAAAATTATCAATAAGTCTAATATTAGTAGTGAATAAAAAAACAAAGAAGAGACAGGGTTTAGTGTATAAGAAAAACAAACCGATCTAAGGGGTCACGATCTAACGATCTAAGGGGTCAGGTTCGTTGAAAGAATTTGACCCGCGGATCTTGATGGCTAAGGCCCCTTTCTCTAAACCGTAAATACTCTACAAATGCTAGGTTGATGAGGATCCCAGACCAAATTAGCAAACCTATGACCCTATCCGTAACCACCTCTTCACCAAAAATCACAACTACCGGGATAATAATCAGCCGTTGTGTGGCTGGACCTAATGCTGCAGCCATAGCGCGCATCATCCACAATCGGTGGTTTTGAATGTCTTTACGCATGACATATTTAATCGCTAAAAATAACGAGCCCAGTAAAACAATGCAGTAAGCAATAATGCCTGTGTATTTTAAGGTGCCACCGTAACTAGGAAAATATTGATTCATCCATAAGGCGCTAAAAACCACCGGTATTGCCGAAACAACCAATAATCGGCCTGAATATCGGTGAAACTTAGGGTAATTTGTACGAATGCTTGGCGCAAATTGAAAGGGGGACAATAAATTAAATATGATCCCAAAAACGATATGCACTACCACGGGCAATGGCATGGTTGAGTAGCTGCCTTGGGCATTTCCTTGGCTAATTTCACTCAATTGAAGGCTGCCTAAAGCGATGGATATCATGCCTAATAACAATAACAATAACAAAATACATGTTCGCCATGCTCTTAAGGTTGAAATCTTATTCATCTGCTTTCCTTTGTGTTGCAATTAATGCTAAATAAACCAAGAGTTTTTTAGGTTCGTCATTCTCTGAGCAAATATTGCATTATCTTTAGGTTGTATGTCGTCCATGCCTACGTTCTAGGACGAAAATTATTTTTTTAAGCTTTATAATCAGATGGTAGTAAACGAATAATAAAGAAAGTTATGAGTTGAGTATTCAACAAACGCACACCATAAGAGAGCGGCATGTCACCCATCACTGAGTCATTTAACCTTGTCACCTTTGCTTTGCTGATTGCGGCGCTGGGTCAAATAGTGTTTGTGTTATCCATGTTATTAACGCGGTTAAAAGTCGCGGCGGTTTATACGCCTTTAGTGATCTTTTTTATCGCCAGTGGTTGTTCTTATACCTTGCCAGCTCTGAATAACATTTGGCCTGAATTTACCATTTACGCCATATTTATTTCTTTACCCTGCTTTTCATTGCAGCCCGTTGCACTTTGGCTGTATGTGGTAGGTTTAACCTCACCCACCCGCTGGCAATTTTCATGGCGATATTGGCGACACTTTATTCCTGCATTTTTAGGCTTGTTGTTGTCTCTTTTTATTGTTGTTTTACCCGAATCAATCATAAAACCCATTTTCATTGATGGCCAAGATCCAACCAGCTCTATGGGCATATTTGTGGTCGTCGCTTTTTTTGTTTTATTACTCTTATTCTTAGTTCAGTCATCACTCTATTTGGTGTTTGTGGTTAAACGCTTACTGCGTTATCAACAGCAACTTAAATTGCTGTTTTCTTCTAACGAACAACGAGAATTATTCTGGGTGTTATGGTTAGTTTTGATTATTGCTGGCACATGGATAACCACCTTAGCCTATATCTTGCCAGTTATGATTAACGAGCATGCCCTATTTGGTGATGAAGTTATCGCAGCCTGTTACTTAGCTTTGGTATGGACGATTGGCCTATGGGGATTGCGCCAAAAACCTGGTTTTCATGGCCGCTATTTAACCGCAGATAATAATCAGCAACTTGAGCAATCTCTTGAAGAAGTTTTATTGCCCAGCAAGAAAAAATATCAAAAATCAGCGTTAGATTTAGCCCAGTCTGAACGAATAGCCAAAAAGTTAGAAGCGGCTATGCAAAACCAACAATTGTATTTACAGCCCGATTTATCTCTACCGTCACTTGCAAAGCAAATTCAGGTACCCGCTAATTATTTATCCCAAACATTAAATGAAAATCTCAAAGTGTCGTTTTTTGATTATGTTAATCACTGGCGAGTGGAACATGCAAAGGGGATATTAATGCAAGGAACACAGACTATTTTAGATATTGCCATGGACTCCGGCTTTAATGCTAAATCGTCATTTTATAAGGCGTTTAAACAAATGACTGGGCAAACACCTGGGCAATATGGAAAATAATTGATTAACCTTATGCGTCTTTCCCTGCTTTAAACGTTAGTCGTTTATTCCTTATCTACCTCTACCAAACATGCTAGAACAGCACTGCAATTATGCTTGTTTAAATAAAAAAAAGCAGCCACCTTCAGAGAGTGGTTGCATTAGAGGTGTATACCGACTACTCAATAAAACACAACAAAAGTGATAAAGCGCCTGACATTACTAATGCTATTAATTTAACTATGGAAAATATTTTTCACATAGTTTTTAATAAAAAGCATAAAGTCATATTCGTAGTATCGAAAAGGTTAATAAGATGAAAGAAAAACAATTTGATAAATGGCAAAAAATGAGAATGAAAGGAAAAAGGAGATTCATTTTAATCAATGGGCTTCTTTCATGGGGTGTACCAATGTTTGTGGTAATGACTTTTGTAGTAAATATGCCTAAAAATGGGGATCTGACATTTGGGCTGATTGCTATAAATGCACTTATTTGGACTTTGGGTGGTTTAGCTTTTGGGTATTTAACATGGACACTATCAGAGAAGAATTACCAAAAAGAACTAAAAAAAAGAGAAAGTGCATAACAAAGTTATCAACATCACCTCGTCAGCTACAGTAGTTAGTTACTTGCATTTTGAAGTGGAACCGCGCACTACCAACTCAGGTGTAAAGTTTTCATGTCTGGGTTCGTTGGTTTGAGTACGTAGTCGATTTTGAGTGATGTTACTAATCAGTAAGGCTGCAGCCGATGACCCGATTTGTTGGGTGGGTTGCGCGGCCGTGGTTAATTGCGGAATTGTTTGCCGAGAGAATGGGCTATCTTCAAAGCCTACAATTGATAGCTGATTAGGCACATCAAAACCTGCTAAGCGAGCACTTAAAAATACACCTGCAGCAATTTCATCATTACAGGCAAAAATGGCAGTGGGTTTATTTTCTAAGCCTAATAATTTTTCTGCACCACTTACACCAGAATCAAATGAATACCGACCCTCAACAATCCACTCTTTGTTGATTTCAAGTCCATGTAATTGCATTGCTTGAACATATCCTTCTTGGCGTTCAAGAGTAGATTTATGGTCTTTCTCACCACTGATAAAAGCTATTTTTTTATGCCCAAGAGAAATCAGATACTCAACGATAGAATGGGCGGCCTCGCGGTCATGTATGAATACACAAGACGTATTCTCAATTTGACTGTTATCTCCCGATACCAAACGCACAAATTGAATATCTAATCTGGCCAATTCTTCGATAAAAGTAGGGTTTTCAGAAAGAGGTGGGCTGACAATTAATCCGGATAACTGTGTGCGTTTCACCATATCTTGAATTTTAGTAATAATATCAAACTGATCTGACTCACATGGGTGAATTATGAGTTCATACCCCTTTCGACCGCACTCTTCTAAAATCCCTCTTTGCATATCAATAACGTAATAGGCGTTAGGGTTATCGTAAATAAAACCCAAGGCGAAAGATTTTGAACCGGCAAGGTTTCTGGCTGCGGTATTTGGCTGATAGTTTAACTCTGCAATTGCAGTATTTACTTTTTCTAATGTGTCAGGTTTAACAGTACCTTCGTGATTAATTACTCGGGAAACAGTTTTGAATGATACGCCTGCGTGTATAGCAACGTCTTTAATGGTGACTTTCATATCCCTGACTTTTTCCTTTTGTAAAAAAATAAATATTCAATCCGTTGGTATTATATACGAATAATTTTCAGACTAGGCAGAATATTGCTGAACACCAATAAAATAGCGCACTTAATCAATTGAAATGAATTTTAGGCCAAGCTCAAAAGCGCGCTTATTTGTTAAACCTTTGTGAATCTCACTTGCTTACAAGCAAATTGTATAGTAATTTTAACCAAACTGACAACGCTGTCATTGAGATTAAAAACAAAATAAAACAGCGTTATCACCAGAACATTTAGGTTACTAAACTGGATTAACGAACAAACAAGAAACTTGTGCCAACAAATCAATATTTACGCCGAGTTTATAAAAATAGGGCACAACCATGAAAAGTAGTCGCATAACTGCACTAACAAATAACATCTTTACACGAAGGTCTCTTGCTAGTTTGGCCTTATCCGCTGGCATGTTGATGGTTGGTTGTGATCAAATTACTGATGCTCCCTCAGCAACTGAATCCAACCTTTCAGTAGACAGCGCGGCAGAGCAAATTCAGATTAGTGTAGGCATTGAGAATAACTATGCAACTGAAGCATGCCCTAACGAAGCAGGTAGTTGTTATGTGGCCAACATAACCTTAACATTTCCTGAGCGTATGCCTAAAAATTGGCGCATTATGTTCAGTAATCTATCGCCTATAAACCAAGCCATAAGCAATGAACTTAGCCTTACGCACGTTAACGGTGATATGCATGAAATCAAACCCAAAATATCTAAACTTGATGCTAACACCCCGTATGAAATAAAGTTTTACGGCAATACGCCTTTGGTGTCTGAATCAGTTTTTTTCCCCAATTATTTACTGGTTACCGGTAACGGTGAAAATAGCGTCATTGCCTCAACAACTGAACGCCTAACAAAGGGCCATCAATTACCTAGGCCTCAGCACATAAAACCTTTCACAACCCCTGAACAAATGCTCAGAAGTGCGAATGATAAGGTTGCCATTGCAGATGTTTATGAACGTTACACTCGCTTTTCGTCAAGAATTCCACATTACTCACCAGCGGCTAAGTTGCGTATTATTCCCAAATTACATTCTGCCAACTGGTCGAAAAATCGCATTGAGTTAACCCAAGGTGTTCGACTTCCAGAATTAGCTGACTCACTCGATGGCGTGAACGCGGCTTTAATAAATGCAATAACCAAACGGTTTAGTCAAAATTCACTGCTAATAGACGCTCAAGGGTTAGCGATAGAAGTCAGTCTCCAGTCAAACTTGCCTGCTGAAGGTTATACTTTATTAATAAATAGCCAAGATATACAAATCACTTATGCTGACTCAGCAGGTTTGTATTATGCGATGATGTCAATTGCTCAACTGTACGATGCGAAAAGCAACTCATTGCCACAAGGCTTAGTGCAAGATCAACCGAGCATGAGCTTTCGTGGGTTACACATCGATGTATCGAGAAACTTTCGCAGTAAAGAATTTATTCTACAAACCTTAGATCAAATGTCGTATTACAAACTTAACAAACTACATTTGCATTTAGCCGATGATGAAGGCTGGCGCCTACAAATTGCATCGTTGCCTGAGTTAACCGACGTAGGTGCATTTAGGTGCTTCGATGAGTCTGAAAAAAACTGCCTGTTACCTCAACTTGCTGGCGGTGATGGTAAGTTAGCAGCCACACAACAAAACAGCGGCTTTTATAGCGTAGATGACTACATCGAAATATTGCATTATGCCCATGCTCGACAAATCGAAGTATTACCATCGTTAGATATGCCTGGGCACTCACGTGCTGCAATTGTGTCAATGAATGCAAGATATCAACGCCTAATGCTTGAGGAAAACCCAACAGCAGCAGAAAAATACTTCTTAACCGAGTCAGAAGATACAAGCGAGTACCGTTCAATACAGCATTATAACGACAACACTTTAAATCCTTGTTTAGACTCCACTTATACATTTGTAACAGAAGTGCTTAAACAGTTAAAAGAGATGCATATTGCAGCTGGCGTTCCACTTAAGCGATACCACATTGGTGGTGATGAAACCGCTGGCGCATGGACTAATTCACCAGCCTGTGAAACGCTTATTGCAGCCAACGACGAATTGACAGAAGCGAAACAACTAGGTTCTTATTTTATTGAAAAGGTTGCACATCAGGTCAGTGACTTAGGCATTATTCCAGCCAGCTGGAGTGATGGGTTGTCGCACGCAAATTTAGCTAACTTGCCTGCTAAGGTACAAGCAAACGCTTGGGAAACCCTGTATTCTGGTGGGCATAACAAAGTACATCAAATGATCAACGATAATTGGGATGTTGTTTTGTCGACTCCCGATGTGCTGTATTTTGATTTTCCCTATGAAGCAGATCCAATAGAGCCCGGGTATTACTGGGGTTCAAGAAATACCGATAGCTATCAAGTATTTCAATTTATGCCAAACAACTTACCGGTACATGCAGAAATTTGGACCGATAATTTTGGCAATAATTATGCAGCCACCGCCACTATCAATATTCAAAATGAACAACAAGTGCTGGGCATTCAAGCACAATTATGGGGTGAAACTGTACGTTCTGATGCTCAGGCAAATTATATGCTTTTCCCCCGTTTATTAGCTGTAGCTGAGCGTGCTTGGCACACACCAACATGGGCAGAGGATTACAAAACGGGTGTCAGTTACTCTGCCGAAACTGAGCATTTTGATAAAACACAAACCAAGGCAATGCATATTGATTGGCTTAACTTCAGCCATCTATTAAGCACAAAAGCTATGCCGCAATTGATAGCAGATGGAATAGTTCCAAGAGTGCCATTACCAGGCGCAATGGTGGAAGGAGGCAAGTTATTTATGCACACAACATTTAGTGGGTTACAGTTAGAATTTCAAATAAATGGTCAAGATTGGCAAGTGTTTACTACGCCAGTAAAGCTGCCAGAAGAGGCGATTACTCGTGTCAGGGCAACCGTTCCAAATGCATCAGTAAGCAGTCGCGATCAACCCGTAATCATGAGAGGACAATAGTTTGGAAAAAACCTACTTTTTAGGTATCGATGGCGGCGGAAGCAAATGCAAAGCGCGACTAGAAGATGCAGATGGAAATTTTTTAGGCGAATACGTTAGTGGCCCCGCTAATCCCATGCGTGATTACGAACTTGCTATGACATCTTTAAAAGACGTTATCGCGGGCGTTTTTGCTACGGCTAATTTAAATATCGATAATGCCGCAAACACTCATGCTGTGATGGGCCTAGCAGGCTTAAATATTCCCTGCTGTTTAACTAAGATGAGTCAGTGGCAACATCCATTTGCTACATTACAACTCACCACCGACTTACATATTGCTTGTGTGGGTGCCCATGAACGCACTTCTGGTGCAATTGTTATTATTGGAACCGGCTCATCTGGACTTGTGTGCGAAGAAGGTAGGCAACTGGAATATGGCGGACATGGCTTTTCGCTCGGTGACAAAGGCAGTGGTGCTTGGTTTGGCGCAGAGTCTATACGTTATGCACTTGAAACCATCGACAAGCTGCAGCCATCGAGTAGATTCACTGTCAAATTAATTGAATCCTTAGACTGCCAATCGGCACAAAATATTGTAGAGGTGTTTGCTCAAGCAAGCCCCGCTCAGTTTGCGCAATATGCACCGTTATTATTTGATTATGCAGATTTAAAAGATCCGGTTGCGGTGAAAATTGTAAAAGAAGGCTCTTTATACATTAATCAACTTTGCCAACAACTGTTACAGAAAAAGCCACAGGGTCTGAGTCTTATTGGTGGTTTATCTGACAAGGTAGCGCCTTGGTTAACGCCAGAGATACAAGCACAAATCACCCCAGCGTTAAATTCACCAGAAGTCGGCGCTGTATTAATTGCCCGTCAGCAACAAGCATTAGAAAAAAACAATCAGCACTCACACTTAAATAGCCAGCAGAAAACAGGCACCCCCATTCCGGATAATAAATAAGGCAACTTTATGCAAACGACAGCAGCAGGAAACAAGCAAAACAGTAGCTTTTTGCCGATGATGATCATTGGCGGATTGTTTTTTATTTTTGGTTTTATTACATGGCTAAACGGTGCGCTTGTTCCTTTTTTGCAAATTGTATGTGATCTAAACGAAATTCAGGCGATTTTAATTGCCTCAACCTTTTATTTTGCTTACGTAGTGATGGCTTTACCCATGGCCAAAGTAGTAGATGTAATAGGTTATCGAAAATCAATGTCGGTGGGGCTTGGCTTTATCTCATTGGGCTGTTTAGTGTATATCCCTGCTGCCCAAGCACAGTCTTTTGCTTTGTTTCTTGTGGCACAGTTCATTTTAGGTACAGGGTTAACTCTGCTACAAACCGCCTCTAATCCTTATATTGTTAAAATTGGCCCTGAAGAAACGGCAGCCGTTAGAATTTCAATTATGGGCATTCTTAATAAATTAGCGGGCGTGGTAGCGCCGATGATTTTTACTGCACTTGTATTAGGTGACTTTGGAGACGTTACGGCTAAATCTATCGCTGATTTAGCCGAAGCAGAGCGTGTTCTAAAAATCACCGCATTGGCTGATGGCCTGATTTACCCATACTTGTTTATGGCGTTAGCCCTAGCTATTCTTGCAGCGGCCATTTTGAAGTCGGGTTTGCCTGAGCTGAATTTAAACCAAGTAGACCAAAACAATGACCCGCAAGCAACATCTCAAAAGTCACTTATGGCCTTTCCGCATCTAATATTGGGCGCTGCGACTTTATTTGTCTATGTAGGTGTAGAGGTCATTGCCGGAGATACCATTGGTTTATTTGGCTCAAACTTAGGCGTTGCCAATGCCACTACCCTAACGTCTTTCACCATGGCATTTATGGTGATTGGTTATGTATTAGGGCTGATATTAATTCCAAGAGTGATGACTGAACGACATGCTTTGTTAGGTTCAGCCGTGCTTGGCATGATGTTATCTATAGCCGTGGTATTTTCATCTAGTACCGATACCTTCTTTTCTGAAATTTTATGGGGCTGGACAGGATTAGGGCTTGTACCCAATACCATCACCTTCATTGCCTTGTTAGGCTTTGCTAATGCCATTGTATGGCCAGCTATTTGGCCATTAGCATTAAAAGGTTTAGGCGAGCTTACAGCTAAAGGTTCTGCGTTGTTAATAATGGGTATAGCAGGTGGCGCGATTTTACCCCTGGTTTACGGTGCTTTATCTACCACCTTTGGAAGCCAGTCTGCTTATTGGATGATGTCGCCATGTTATTTGTTTATTCTTTATTACGCGCTTTTTGGTTGCAAAATCCCACCCAGATTAAACAACTAAGGAGTAGCCATTATGCAACAAGCAGCTCAACCACGAATAGATGCCATTGATATTTTACGAGGCTTGGCCTTGGCTTTGATGTTATTGGTAAATAACCCCGGCTCTTGGTCAGCGGTATATGCGCCTTTTTTACATGCCAGTTGGCATGGATTAACACCTACCGATTTGGTTTTTCCGTTCTTTTTATTCGTGGTGGGTGCTTCTATGGCCTGCTCACTCAAAGGCCAAATACAAAATTCAGGCATGCCATGGCTTTCGGTTTTCAAACGTGGGGCTTTATTATTTTTGATCGGTTTTGTGTTACAAATAGCTCCCTTCGACCAAGCCCCTGACACTTGGAGAATCATGGGCGTACTGCAGCGTATAGGCCTTTGTTTTGTGCTGGTTGCGACTATCATCGCAATAGTCAAAGAACGCTATTTGTTGCTTACCTGTGCACTAGTGTTACTCGCTTACTGGTTGTTATTTGCCACATCAGGAGAGCTACCCTACTCCATTGAAAATACTGTTGTTCGTCACTTTGATATGGCCATGCTCGGCAGTAACCATATGTGGCATGTTAGTGGACTACCTTTCGACCCTGAGGGTTTACTCAGCACCATTGGGGCAAGTGTAACGGTGTTAAGTGGTTATTTGATTTGCTCAAGTACATTACAAAATAAAAGTCATAAAAAACAAATAATAGACCTTATTTTGATTGGCTGTGCCTTGTTGGGGTTAGGTTTGCTTTGGTCAATTTGGCAGCCAATTAACAAAAGCTTATGGACTGGATCATTTGTATTGGTTTGCAGCGCAGCAGCTTGTTTATGCCTAGCGATAATCATCTGGTTATGGTCTGTATTACAAATAAAAACGGGGCTAAATGCCCTAAAGATATATGGCAGTAATCCTATTGTTATTTATGTGGCAGCTTGGTTATTTGCAGTATTTTTGCGTAGAGTTAACCTCACTTTTAACGAGCAGTCGAACTCAATTCAAGGTTGGGTATACGCCAGTTTTCAAACTGTGATGCCCGATAAACTTGCCTCGCTTGTGTATGCGTTGATATTTACTCTGATCTTCTATTTTATTGCTTTGATACTGTATAAAAAGCGCATATTTATTAAGCTTTAATAAACGACGAGGACTGATTTGCAACACATACAAACGATGGCGTCGACTAAGTTTGACGCCATTTTATTCGATAAAGACGGCACTATTTTTGATAGCGAACAAGTGTGTTGTGATGCATGGGTAACTACTGCAAAAGTTTTTGATGTCGATTTTACTGCCGATATGTTTAAAAAATTTATTGGTATCCCTACCCACGAATGTATAAAAATAGCCCATCAAAATTTTGGCTCTGCATTCCCCATGGAAACGTTCACCCAAGAAATAAGTCGTTACATAAGCGCACAAAAGAAACAAGGGTTACCTATCAAAAAAGGATTTGATCGTTTCTTTCGTTATATTCTTAAAAAAAACATACCTGTTGGCGTGGTGACATCTTCTGGTTATGACTCTGTTATTGAAAGCTTTCAGCAAACAAATTACATGCAATCCCTTGATGTATTGGTGACTTTTGACGACATCATTCATCCCAAACCGGCGCCAGATTGTTACTTGTTAGCGTGCCAAAAACTGTCGGTAGCACCAGAACGCGTGCTCGTATTTGAAGACTCTAACGCTGGCATCAAAGCCTCATTAGCGGCTGGCTGCCAAACAGTTGCCATTCCAGACATTGTCGATATTGAAACTGAATTGTTAGCGCGTTGCCATTACACTTTTTCCAGTTTTGATGAGGCATACCCAATACTTGGATAAATTCACTTTCTAATTAACTTCAATTCTGGTCAATAATGAAATCGCTATCTGTCGATTTGGTATTGCTCTCAAAAGTAGGCTATTGCCAACTAAACATACTAGAAACGTTCAATATCAAGTTCCTGAAAATATCCGCATTGACGCACTGTGTTAGTAACGTGTAAATTCAAGCATGAGCCAACACGAGCTCTACTGTCGACACACAGATTATAAAAATGGAGTGTATAAATTATTACTGATACTTCCTCTTCATTGAGACAGCGTTCCCAGCGCGATGCGCTTAACTTACTTTACGGTAATAATTCCGGCAGCCTTGTTGTTACCTTAAGCATTTGTTTAGCTTTAGTGTTTGGCTTTTCTGACAATCCAAATCAAACCCTTAAAATTTATTGGTTTATTTTCATGTGTGCGCTTTTTGCTTGGCGCTTTTGGGATATGCGGCATTGGCAAAAAAGTCTCAATGGGCATAAATATGATGCCGCTAGACCAATGTTGCGTTTTACCATTACTAGGTATTTAACCGCTATTGCATTGAGTGCTTATTCGGTAATGTTTTTTGATTCCATGGATGTAATTGAACTGGCCTGCACCATTGTAATTATGTCGTCTATGGCCGGCGGAGCTGCAACTGTGTTGGCGGCCGATAAGGGGCTTTCTCTTAGTTATGCATTTATTTTACTCACTCCAATATCCGTACTTTGTTTAATTTCGGATGTGGATTATCAAATTATTTTTGGTGTATTGGGGCTTATTTTTGTAGCTGTAATGTTTTCTTCCGCCAAACGTTCTTCTGAGTTTACTGCAGAATCTATATTGATAAAAAACCAACATGCGGATCTGTTAGAGCAAATGAAACTAAAAAATCTAGAAGTTTCAGAAGTAAATGCAAACCTTGAAGCAAAAGTAAAAAAACGAACCGAGCAAATACTTGAACTATCTAGTATCGACCCTCTGACTAAACTGTTTAATCGCAATGCGTTTTCTGAAAACCTTAAATTATTGATTGATTCGAGCAAACTGCGGGATACCAAATTGGCAGTGTTGTTTATTGATCTTGACGGCTTCAAAAGTATCAATGATTCCCATGGTCATGCCATAGGAGACAAAGTATTAGTAGAAACGGCAAAAAGGTTAAGTTCTCAAGCCGAAAAGCAGCACTGTTTATGCCGTTGGGGAGGGGATGAGTTTTTAATTGCCCTACAAGATAGTGAAGTTGAAAGTGCGCGAGAGTTTGCTAAGCAACTCATTATGGTGCTGTCTCAACCCATAGAGATTGAGCATCATATGCTGACAGTTGGTGCGACAATAGGTATTGCTATGTACCCCGAACATGGCACCAATGAAGTACAGCTGATCACTCTTGCCGATACCGCTATGTATGTACAAAAACAAACGACTAAGTCTGATGTATGTGTATTTACCGAGCAAATGCGCGATACATTACACAGACAAATAAAGTTAAAGGAAGGATTAGCCCAAGCTCTCAAGAATGAAGAGTTCTATATGGTGTTTCAACCTGTCATTGATAGTAAATCCGCTGAGGTGGGGTTTTGCGAGGCACTGTTGCGCTGGGATCTAAATGGCGAACCCATTTCACCCACTGAGTTTATCCCTGTTGCAGAACAACACGGTCTCATTCACTCAATTGGCGCATGGGTATTACACCAATCATGCCAGCTAGCAGCGAATTGGTCTTTTGACAAAACAGTTGATTTATCAGTCAATGTATCCGTTGCACAATTGATGCATGGTGATTTAGTTTCAGTGGTAGAAAGTGCATTACACAGCTCTGGTTTCGCTGCTAAAAATTTACATATTGAGATCACAGAGTCGATTTTCGCTGAAGATATCGACTATGTACTTGAACAAATGAATGCCTTACAAGAACTGGATATTAAAGTATCTGTTGACGATTTTGGCACAGGTTTTTCTTCTCTCGCCTTGTTGCAATCACTATCTGCGGATGTCGTGAAAATTGATAGAAGCTTTATTCACACTATCGATAAAGGTGGAAAAGCGATTATTCAGGCAACCCAATATATGGCCAACGAATTGGGCTACAGCGTGGTGGCAGAAGGAGTAGAAACCAAAGTACAAGCAGATACGTTATCTGCAATGGGGATTGAAAGCTTACAGGGTTTCTATTTTAGCAAACCCATGAAGGTTGATGAATTGGCCGCTTGGCATAAGGCATTTAAAAATAAGGAGATATCCCCTAAGGACGACCTCGCGGCAGATTAACTAGCAAATGTAGCTTGAGCAGTTAGTTTCTTCTTAATAGACACTGAAAATACTAGATATGTGAACTAGTGATAAAGATTTCAGTTGTTTGTAGCGTAAGATCAGCTTTTAGATTAATAAGGGATTTATTGTGAGCTGGGTTTTCTTTACGCTGGGTGCTGTGGTGATGCAAACGTTTCGTAACGCTTTGCAGAGTAAGTTAAGTGCACATATGAGCACTTCTGGTGTGACCTTATCGCGCTTTTTATTTGCGCCTCCTATTGCATTGATATACCTATTGTTGCTTTACACTTTTTCAAACCAGGTTATTCCGGAGTTCTCTTCTCAATTTATATTCTATGTTTTGCTCGCCTCTGTGATGCAAATTTTTGCGACTTCGTTAATGGTGATTTTGTTTAAACAAAAGAACTTTGCAATAGGCGCAGGACTGGCTAAAAGTGAAGCATTAGTAGCGGGCGTGTTAGGGACTTTATTCTTTGGGAGCCAACTTAATCTATTTGGTTGGGTAGGTATTTTGATTGGTGCAGCGGCGATATTTGTGTTGTCCGGTGGCGGCAGAAAAGGGCAACTTAGTCTTACAACGGTGATTATAGGTTTGGCCTGTGGCAGCTGTTTTGCGCTTACGTCTTTATACGTAAGAGAGGCGAGTCACTTGCTGAATGTGCCTTTTCCGCACAGTGCAGCTTGGGTATTGCTTTGGGTGTTGTGTATTCAAACAAGCTTACTGGTGAGTTATATCGCGGTAAAAGACAGAAGTACTTTTACCTCACTTAAAAACAACGCAAAGATGACCTTTGCAACCAGTGCAACCAGTTGTTTCGGTTCTATTTGTTGGTTTAGTGCAATGGCTTTACAGCATGTTGCTTATGTCAAAACGTTAGGCCAAATAGAGGTATTGTTTACCATATTAATCGCTACTTTCTGGCTTAAAAATAAGGTCAAACAACACGAAATCATTGGCCTACTACTTATCGCCGCTGCGGCTATTTTGGTGATGTGGGCATAATGGTCAAAGCCAAATGAGTACCGCAAGTTATCAAGTGCCTGCTCAGGCACATCAAGTAGAGTTAGAAATTAAACGCAGCAAATTTTTAACTTTTGCTGCACCAGCGGTTAATCGGCAAGAGGCAGACGATTTTATCCGCTCTTTGCGCGGGCAACACCCTCAAGCGAATCATGTATGTTGTGCCTATATTGCTGGCGCGCCTAATACTACCATTCGTTCAATGAG
Organism: uncultured Paraglaciecola sp.; assembly: GCF_913020055.1. Classification (GTDB taxonomy): domain Bacteria; phylum Pseudomonadota; class Gammaproteobacteria; order Enterobacterales; family Alteromonadaceae; genus Paraglaciecola. The sequence continues at coordinate 22,782 of NZ_CAJWCF010000020.1, forward strand.
TGACGACGGAGAGCCCAGCGGAACCGCAGGTATGCCGATGTTAAAAGTACTCGAATATAGTGGGTATGGTGACATAGTGGTGGCAGTAGTGCGCTACTTTGGTGGCACTAAGCTTGGCACAGGCGGATTACAACGCGCATATTCAGATGCCGTGTCTTTGGTGCTCACAGATTTACCAATCAAGCTTAAAGTGGCACGCACCACCTTACAATTAACCTACGACTATTCCTATGACGGCAGTATTTCACGATTGTTAGAACGTTATGATGTTGAGGGAATAGTCCCGAATTATGCTCAGCAAGTCACTCTGATGCTTGCAATAGCGAGTAACGAACTGAGCACATTTAAGACTGAAGCCACCAATATTACTGCGGGTAATATTCAGGTTTTATTACCAGACGCAGATTGATTTTTTTACATTTCGACAATTAATCCGGCTTCAGGATCCACCTTGCCTTCGCACACATCTTGATAAACGTCGGCCAACCCATTCAGCCCGTTAAGCTGGGTCAACCTCAACCAGCTAGCACTTCTTTGGATTGTAGATTGCATAAACGCAGTGGTTTTTTGCTCAAATACTTCAGGCCCCCAATCTTTAAGACGTTTTTGAATATGGCTAGGCGCAAAAAACATTTCGCTTCGCTGCTGAATAAAGTCAGGACCCATACCGCCTTCTTCCCAGTTAGTAAAACCCACATTTGAACAAAACTTCATGTTGTCGCCAAGGTGTTTATGTAGTCGACCTAACACATCACCATTGCCTGACATATCCACTATAACCGTTGGCTTAGATGCGTCGATTTCTGTCAGGTTGTCATAGGTCACTGTACTGTTGTATACACCTAACCTGTTGACCATTTCTAGATTTCGGCTCGATGTCACACCTATACTTGTAGGTGCATTTTTGTCATCCGCCAAAGCGTAAGCTAGACCAATACTGGTTTTACTTGATGCACTGATCACCACAACTTGCTCAGCGCCAAACCAGTTTCTGTCTTGCAAGTTGTCATACAAACAATAGGAAGTAAGGTGTAACGGAAACAACAACATCCGAAAATCGTCCATGGCCTTATTGTAATGTGGCTCTGCCAAAACTCTACGATAGGCGTTATACCCTGAAGGCAAAGGGGCGCGATGCTCAGCGCCATCAATCCAGCGTAATGTATTGATATGAGTAGGGGTCATTTTAAGATAGCTAGCTGGCGAAAAATAACCAAATAACCGCTCGCCTACCAGCACGCCTTCGGCATTAGACGCCACCACATCGGCAAAACCCCATACGGGTAACACCCCCCAATTATTAACGTCATCACCTGTGGGCGGAAAAAACTGCCAGTAACCAAACTGATCACCCACCACTGCATAAGTAATGTTGTTAGCGGTAAACGCAAACCTGTCAATTTTAACTAATACTTCGCCTTCAGCAATGTCACTCTCAGATAAACTGGTTGCCACTACACGATTGGTTAGGTAGTTGTCTTTACGGATTTGAAATTCGCTCATCATCTTCTCCTTACTTGGCAGTGGCTTGTGTTTGCGCTAAATATTGCTGAAGTTTGTCCATGGCTGGTTGCGCATTTGCCCGTAAGCGTTTCACTATGGCTTGTTTTTCGGCGTCGTCTTCTTTAACACTGCGCATCAACTGGCTAAATCCATCTAGCCTATTGTCTAATAGCCATTTACGTAGATTTTCATCTTGCGACCAAATATATTGGTTCATCATAAAAGCCGCAGTTAAACGTAACCAATCAATTAACGTGTTGGGTAAAGGCACCACGTTACATATTTGATTTTTAGCGGCTTCTGGGTAAGCCAATTCAATATGCGCGATAAAGGCAGCGCTGAAAACAGGTTGATATGAACGTACAGTTTGTGGCGTGATGATATCGCCTTCAAACACAGGTTTAATCGTTAAGTTGGTTAATGCACTGGCTGAACAGTCAATATGTAAGTGTCCGGTACTGGTAGGGATAGAACCTTGCTCTAATACAATTTGATGACTCTCAATGTTGGTGACTCGACCCATTCTCACGATATTTTTTACTTTGCGTAATTCAGTCAACTCCATTTGGCTAATGGTTGCCCCATGAAACATTGTTGGTTGAACATCAGTATCAATTCTTAAGAACACTCCGGCTTTTTCTAACCGGTCAAACATGTCTTCAATTGATTCAGAGTCGGCTATGGCTTCCATTTGTGAAGCTTGAGCACCAATTGCATCTACAAAAAATTCTTCTGTCGGTTGGGTGTTTTTACGATCAATTAACCACGCATCTCGGGGCATAATCCATTGAATGTCGTCAGGGTTTACATTGTTTTCCAGTAACCACAAAATGGCATCGATGCCGGTTTTTCCTCCGCCTACAATCACATAACCAGCAGGCGGTTTTGTCACTTTAGGCAGATCATTTAGCGGCATAAATTGAATATCAGTAGCAACAGTAAAATTTGGTGTATGGGTAGAAGGCACATTGGTATTTAAATAGGTAGCATCAACGGTTTTTTTGTTCACTTTGACTTGATGAGACTCACCCGTAAGAGACGAAACAAACTTTCCATCACCTTTGTAATCACACATTGGAAAGTATTTCACTCGCCCGCTAGGTAAAAATTGTTCGTGCATCACATCGTCAAAATAGGCGCTAACTTCAGCACCCGAAGCCAATTCATTCAGCCCTTTATTTAAACCAACCTGATCGATACTGCCTTTACTTAACTCACGAGAACTCACACCATAAAAAGAAGAGGGTTGATGAAGTGTGACAAAAGGATAAGCCACATTCCAATGCCCACCAGGCTTATGAAAACGGTCAACAATAACAATATTCGCGTCACTTTCTGTTAATAAAATATCGGCAAATGCCATACCCACTGCACCGCTACCAACAATTAAATAATCTGTTTCATGAGTATGTGTCGTCATTTTTTTAATCCTCGTTATGAATGAATTGTTATGCCGTACAAACGAAAAACGAAAAAGCACGTTGAACATAACAGCGTTATAGTTAATCATAACACTGTTATGCTGGTCAACTATTAATCCTTAAGCATTGGTTAAATAATCATCATTATGAACGACGCTAAAAGTAAGATTTTACAAGCTGCATCTGAATTATTCCTCGAAGGAGGCACGCCAGCGCTTAGCGTTAGAGCGATATCCAAACGTGCTGGTGTATCGACTATTGGCATATACAGTCATTTCAACGGCAAACAAGGCATTTTAGACGAACTCTATATAGAGGGGTTTGAGAAAGTGTTTAGTGAAATAGATATTATTGATACTAAACACTCTCCTCGCGAAGTCATTTTGCAAGGTGTAAAAGGTTACTTAAAAGTGGCAGATCAATATGAAGCACATTACAGGCTAATTTTTGGTGAAAGTGACTCGGGTTATGCTCCTTCTGAGGAAGCGCGTGTCATGGCTGAAAAGGCCTTTTCAAAGCTGGTTGATATCAGCTCTCTTATTCTTCCGGTAGAAACAGAAGCTGCGAAAAAACAACGTTTTGCATTAGAAATATGGGCGTTAGTGCATGGTTATGTCAGTTTAAAACATCACGCCATAGCCACTTTAATCAATCCTTTGGAATGGAACGAATTAGCATTAAGCGCGGTAGCAACACATATTGATGCCGTCATTTCCAAGTACGCTTTATCCATTCCCAGATAAACCTTTAGCTGGCGTCAAAGTCATTGAGTAAAATGTGTTACTTAGGCAATACTGTTAATCGGTTTACTGTAAAAAGAGTGGGTCTAATATAGAGAACAGTTAGGCTAGGCGCAATGCCGGTAAAAGAAGTGTCTGATGTTGCGGTTGAAAACGGGGACTAGACACATAAACGGTGAGCAAAGCTGATATCTCTATCAAGCTTAGCTCACGCTGTTTAGTTATCTGCATATTGCTGGCCTATAACCTAACCAATAATTCCTGATAATTAACGTTACTTTTTGCCGCCATGTATTGCGCTGTTTTTTCTGCATCATTGGCCAGAGCAAAATTCACTGGATTTTGACCATTACAAACTAAACTATTGGCTATTTTTTTAATACCGATGCCGCTGTCTTTTACTGCGTCATTCACTTTAGATAAGTTGTCACTTTTTATCGCTTCACATACTTCTACCAATTTACTTTCTACAACTGGGTCTATATTGCTTGCTTGTGCGCTGCCAGCTAAAAGAATGCCTGCTGTTAAGATAGTGCTAATAATTACTTTTTTCATGATAAGTCTCTCTATGTTTGTTCGTTGCGTTTAAATTTGAGTACACCCATAGAGTAGGGATAAAAGTGGATATTGAAGGGACGAAACCGGTAAATCACGGTGAAACTAGATGAAGCGTTGAAACAGATAATTAGCGCGATAGTCCGGCGCTAAACATCTGCTTTTCGTCGTATTTTGTGATTTTTTGTTACATTTACCGTAAATGCATAGACTAAAAAACATTCCTCCGACATTCAAAATCACCAAGATATTGAGTTCGCCAGTGGTAAAGTTGTTACTGGCGAACTGTGTTTTTGCCTTTACTCTTGCATATAATCTTGAGGAAGCTCTTTAATCGCAGCCACCCCAGAATCTATGGCTGCTTGGGCCACTGCCCTTGCCACACGCTTTAAAAGTCGTGGGTCCATGGGTTTAGGAATAATGTAATCTTTACCAAATTTAAGACTAGCAATATTACTCGCCGCTAAGACCTCTTTAGAAACAGGCTCTTTAGCGATACTGCGAATCGCATCAACCGCCGCTATTTTCATTTCATCGTTAATCTTTGAGGCACGAACATCCAAAGCGCCGCGAAAGATAAAGGGGAAACACAACACGTTATTAACTTGGTTAGGATAATCAGACCGCCCTGTAGCCATAATTAAATCATCACGTACTTTATGGGCTAACTCAGGTTTAATTTCTGGTTCAGGGTTTGAACAAGCAAAAACCACCGGATTGGGCGCCATTAATTTCAGCGCTTCTGGTGGTAATAAATTGGGTCCAGATACCCCAACAAATACATCGGCACAATCTAGAGCATCTTCTAAGGTGCGTTTGTCAGTGTTATTAGCAAATAACTTTTTGTGGATAGTAAGATCTTCACGGCGTGTATGGATCACGCCCTTTCTATCAAGCATGTAGATACGTTCACGTTTAGCGCCACATTTAACTAATAGCTCCATACAAGCAGTTGCCGCAGCTCCAGCACCTAAACACACAATAGTGGCGTCACTAATATTTTTGCCTTGAATTTCCAACGCGTTCAACATGCCAGCGGCGGTCACTATAGCAGTGCCATGTTGGTCATCATGAAAAACAGGGATGGAGCAGCGCTTAATAAGCTCTTGTTCAATTTCAAAACATTCAGGGGCTTTAATATCTTCTAGATTAATCCCGCCGAAAGTATCAGCAATACTCGCCACAGTATTAATAAATTCTTCGGTTGTTGTATGTTTCACTTCGATGTCAATAGAATCGATATTGGCAAAGCGTTTAAATAATAAAGCTTTGCCTTCCATCACGGGTTTAGATGCCAAAGGACCCAAATCACCCAATCCTAAAATGGCTGTACCGTTTGAAATAACCGCAACTAAGTTTCCTTTACCCGTATATTTATAAGCAGCGTCAGGATCGGCGGCAATTTCGCGAACTGGTTCAGCCACACCAGGGCTGTATGCCAGTGCTAAGTCGGTAACAGTTTCGGCAGGCTTAGTAAGCTCAATGCTAATTTTTCCGGGTACAGGTTTAGCATGGTAATCAAGAGCTTGTTGGCGAAAATCAGACATCTTGGTGTCAATCCTTAGTATAGGGTTAGTAAGATTAAAGGTGCAGTTCTATATCCCAAAAGAGAAAATATCTCTTATTGTCTATGCCTGTCTTGTGTATCCATATAGTGTTATTTAAAAGGCTTTAGGCACCTTTATGCATGAATGTAACATAGGCAGCAAAACGAACACATCAGATTTGAGTAGTTGTTTATTTATTTGATATAACTAAAACTGATACCACCTCTGAAACCATACAGACTAACTTACAGTTTGATAAAAATATTTGACTCTTTTTACTCGTATTTAGCTGTTTTGAAATCAGATCCGTCACTTTAGCCCAACACAACCCAATAAAGTTCGGCTCCCGCGCTGGCTTAACTACTACTTTAGTAAGAGATAATAATATTTTTCAAAGAAGATAACTAAATGATTAGTCACATCAGATAGGCGTATGAGGTGTTGATGAGTTTTGAATGTTTTTTAGTAGGCACAAAAAAAGGCGCTAAAATAGCGCCTTTTTGGTGTCTTTTCAGACAACAAACAGTTTTAGCTTTTCTTAAGACCAGCAAAACGTTTGTTGAATTTATCAACACGACCACCAGTATCAACGTTACGTTGCTTACCAGTATAAAACGGGTGACAAGCAGAACATACGTCTAAGTTGATGTCTTTTTTCAAAGTAGAACGTACTTTGATAATGTTTCCGCAAGAACAGTTTGCAGTCATTTCTTGATAATCAGGATGGATATCTTGTTTCATGGGTTACCTCTTCGTCAGGCCGCATCGCTATTCAACCCGAAGTTGAACACCATACGAAAATTAAATTAAAAAGCTTTGTGGCTTGCCGCAAAGTGGCGCGCATATTAATGTAACGGGCTTGGGCGATCAAGGCTTTTGTTGGATTTATCGCCATTAACTCTATTTCATTGAAGGTTTTGTAGTATCTAAATGGTCATAATCCGTGTTGCTCTGTCTATTCCTAAACGCCAGCTATTTGATTATCTATATGAAGGCCCAGCGTTAGCCCCTGGTGTACGTGTGGCTGTCTCTTTTGGCCCTCGTAAGCTCATAGGTGTAGTGTGGGAAACCAGCGACAAATCAGAATGGGATGTCAGTAAACTAAAATCGATTGAAGCGGTCTTGGATGACGAGCCAATATTCAACCCTACCTTATTAAAACTATGCGGCTGGTTGGCACAATATTACAAACATCCTATCGGTGACGTAGTGCAAACTGCTATGCCAGTAGCGCTACGCAAGGGTGAATCAAGCCAAGCAAAACCAATTGAATATTGGACGTTAAGTAATGTCGGCCAGTCTACAGACTTAAGCAGTTTGTCCCGCGCACCTAAACAACGCGCTTTGTTGACATTACTCCAGGAAAAAGATTTACTTAAGTCAAAAGCTAAGTCCGACTTTGGCGCCGCTGCGGTTAAAGGGTTAACCGAAAAAGAATTGATTACGTCGATAGAAAAGCGCCCTTCCAAAGAATCAACATGGCAACAAGATTTACTGATCCAAGACAAACCCATCGCCAATGTTGAACAAGCCATCGCCATAAGTTGCATCGAAGCCAAGCTCAATCAATACAGCTGTTTTTTGTTAGATGGCATTACTGGCAGTGGTAAAACAGAGGTGTATCTACAAGCCATTGAGCAGGTACTCAATCAAGGTAAACAGGTACTAATATTAGTGCCCGAAATTGGTCTGACACCACAAACGGTGCACAGATTTAAATATCGCTTTGGTATTGATGTAGGCATATTGCATTCTGGGCTAAATAACAATGAACGCCTACAAGTATGGCAACAAAGCGCCAGTGGTCAGTTGGGCATCATTATTGGCACCCGTTCCGCCATTTTTACCCCCATGCTTAAACCCGGTTTACTGATTGTTGATGAAGAACATGACGCTTCGTATAAACAACAAGACGGTTTACGTTATCACGCCCGAGATTTAGCTGTGATGCGCGCCCACGAAGAAAACATTCCTTTGGTGCTGGGTTCTGCCACCCCTGCCCTTGAAACCCTGAACAATGCACTGAACGGAAAATATCAACACCTTAAGTTACATGAACGAGCAGGCAATGCCTCACTTGCCACTCAGCATGTATTTGATATTCGTCAGCAACAACTGAAGTTTGGTGTGGCTCAGGGCATGTTGGATCGCATGAGCCAACATTTACAGCAAGGCAGTCAGGTGATGCTGTTTATTAACCGCCGAGGGTATGCGCCAGCTCTGATGTGTCATCAATGTGGTTTTGTTGAACACTGTAAGCGATGTGACAACCCTTATACCGTTCACAAACAACTATTTAAATTGCAGTGCCACCATTGTGGTAGTGCTAAGACTATCCCTAAAAACTGTCAGCAATGTCAATCCAATGAACTGACCTCTATGGGTGTCGGCACAGAACAACTAGAACAAGGACTCGCCAGCCATTTTCCGCAGTACAGTAGCATTCGCATTGATAGTGATAGCGCAAGAGGCAAAAACAAGCTGGATAAGATGCTCAGCAGCATTAACAACAATGAACATCAGATCTTAATTGGTACACAGATTTTGTCTAAAGGTCACCATTTTCCAAATGTCACTTTGGTACTGATTCTAGACCTAGACGGCGCATTGTTTAGTGCCGACTACCGAGCAGCAGAACATTTAGCGCAACTTATCACGCAACTTGCTGGGCGTGCTGGGCGCGCAGAAAAACCCGGTGAAATGTGGTTACAAACCCACGATCCTGGTCATCCGTTGTTACAGGACTTGATCAATAATGGTTATGCCCATTTTGCACAATATGCTTTGCTGGAAAGACAACACGCCAATCTTCCCCCCTATAGTTTTCAAGCACTGTTTAAAGCACAAGCCCTCAGTGCCCGCGATGCGTTTGATTTTTTACAACAAATTGGCCAACTGTTCAGTACTGCTGACAATGTATATTGTTTGGGTCCTATTCCTGCTTTAATGGAAAAACGTCAAGGCCAATATCGCATGCAATTGTTATTGCAAAGCCCACAACGCAGCGCATTACAAAAAGCCATTGGCCAACAAATCAACAAAATCGAAACATTAAACTTGGCGAATAAAGTCCGCTGGTCGTTAGATATCGATCCACAGGATTTCAGTTGAAGACTAAATAATGAAAATTCTGATTGAGGATCCTGTGATCCAAGGTAACATCATGCCTCTTATTTTTAAGCAGTACTTTCTATAAATGGCACACAAAGATTATGTGGCTCGTGGCCGCAGTAAAAAACAAGCTCCTCCCCCCCCTAAACCATCACTGCCTTGGTTACGGATTATTATCACCCTGACTTTAGTCGCAGGTTTTGGCTATTTTTTATGGAGCATTAAAGGTACCGCACCTGAAAAAGCGGCTAGTAAAAACGCAGCTACGGAACAAGTCGAAAACCAAAAAGACAACATGCCGGATATCCCAGAAGAAGAATGGGAATTCATTAAAAGCTTGCCAGAATTCACTGTAGAAATTGAACAAATAGAGCAAGACCAACCCACAGTGCGCCGCCTAATGCAGTGCGGATCATTTAGAAAAAATGAACAAGCTCAAGAGCTCAAAGCCAAAATTGCTTTTCAAGGATTAATCGCACAAGTAAGGTCAAGTGAAGATTCGACGGGGGTGTGGTATCGCGTCATTCTTGGCCCTTATGACAACAAACGTTTAGCCGAAAAAGATCGCCATACATTACAGCGCTCAAAAATCAACGGCTGTAAGATTTGGAACTGGAACCTTTAAAAAATTGTCACTTCGAATATTTCAAGCCGTGAGCTACTTTTCGCGGCTTGAAAAAAATAGAATCCTCCCCACATCTAAACCACTCGGCAGTGCTTTCTCAAATAGGGAATGCGCTAGCCCACTCTTAGCGCTGACAACTTGTATGTAATCTCATCTGGTTGTCATAGGACACTAAAGGAATTTTCGTGACTACAATTGTATCTGTACGCCGCAATAACCAAGTAGTAATTGCCGGTGATGGCCAGGTTTCACTTGGCAACACCGTAATGAAAGGCAACGCTAAAAAAGTCCGTCGCTTATACAACAACAAAGTGCTCGCTGGATTTGCTGGCGGTACAGCTGATGCTTTCACCTTGTTTGAGCGTTTTGAATCTAAGCTTGAAATTCATCAAGGCAACTTAACCCGTGCAGCAGTTGAGCTGGCAAAAGACTGGCGTAGCGACCGAGCCTTACGCAAGCTTGAAGCATTACTGGCGGTAGCTGACGAAACAGCCTCATTTATTATTACCGGTAATGGTGATGTCGTTCAGCCAGAAAATGACTTAATCGCCATAGGTTCTGGTGGCAATTTTGCCCAGTCAGCGGCCATGGCGTTATTAGAAAACACCGAATTATCAGCCAAAGAAATAGCCGAAAAAAGTTTGACCATTGCAGGTAATATTTGTGTATTTACCAACCATAGCCAAACTGTTGAAACGATTGACTACTAATCAAGTTGGCTAAGTAACTTTCCTGATAGGCGCCGTGATATTTATCGCCTGTCTAATACCCAGATTATAAGGTTTTATTTATGTCAGAGATGACCCCAAGAGAAATCGTCCACGAACTGGACAGTCACATTATCGGCCAACAAGATGCGAAACGAGCGGTGTCTATTGCCCTTAGAAATCGCTGGCGCAGAATGCAGCTTGGTGCAGAGTTGCGCCAAGAAGTCACGCCTAAGAATATATTGATGATTGGTCCAACGGGTGTAGGTAAAACTGAGATTGCTCGTCGTCTGGCCAAATTAGCCAACGCACCTTTTATTAAAGTTGAAGCCACTAAATTTACCGAAGTAGGTTATGTCGGTAAAGAAGTAGAAACCATCATACGTGACTTGGCTGATATCGCGGTCAAAATGACCAAAGAACAAGCCACCAGCAAAGTGAAGTTTCGCGCTGAAGAAGCGGCAGAAGAGCGCATTTTGGATGCTTTATTGCCACCACCAGAAAATGCTTTTGGTGACAAAGAAGAGCCTCAAGACAAAGGCACAAGACAAGTTTTTCGTAAAAAGTTACGTGAGGGTCAATTAGACGATAAAGAAATTGAGCTAGACGTGGCAGCCCCTCAAGTGGGTGTTGAAATTATGGCGCCTCCGGGCATGGAAGAGATGACCAATCAATTACAAGGTATGTTTCAAAACCTATCGGGTAAAGAAAAGAAAAAGAAAAAACTTAAGGTTAAAGATGCCCTTAAGTTGCTCATTGACGAAGAAGCCAGCAAGTTAGTCAATCAAGAAGACTTAAAACAAACGGCCATCGATTCACTTGAACAAAACGGCATAGTGTTCATTGATGAAATTGACAAAATTTGTAAGCGCGAAGGCACTACCAGTGGCGGAGATGTATCCCGTGAGGGCGTACAACGTGACTTATTACCTTTAGTCGAAGGCTCAACAGTTTCAACTAAACACGGCACAGTAAAAACCGACCATATATTGTTTATAGCATCTGGCGCATTTCAAATGTGTAAGCCTTCTGATTTGATCCCAGAGTTACAAGGTCGTTTGCCAATCAGAGTTGAACTGTCAGCATTAACTGCCCACGACTTTGTGCGCATTTTGACAGAGCCAAATGCATCGCTCACCGAGCAACAAGTCGCTTTACTTAAAACCGAAGGGGTGGACGTGAAATTTACTGAAGATGGCATTGAGCGTATTGCAAATGCTGCATGGCAGGTAAATGAACGTACAGAAAACATTGGCGCAAGACGCCTGCATACAGTGATGGAAAAATTGATGGAAGAAATTTCTTACGATGCATCTGAAAAGAGCGGCGAGTCAATTTTGATCGATGCTAATTATGTCAACGAACATTTAGAAGCGCTAGTTGAAGATGAAGATCTAAGTCGCTTTATTCTGTAACAAGCTCACATACAAACACGCAATGTCATAACAACGCTAGTGGTAGTGCCTTATAAAAATAGGTACTACCATCTTTTTCAGCCCCAATCAGTAATTCCCCCTCCAAATACAATTGTCACTGAAAATCAATAACTAAACTGATATTCTCAGGGTTTTGTTAGGCGAAATTATAGTGAAAATACTGTTTATTGGCGGCTCAGGAAATATCAGCTTATCCAGCAGCCAACGACTACTCGAGCAAGGCCACGAATTATGGCTACTTAACCGCAGCGGGCAGTGTGCAGAGTTAGTTGGCGCTCATTATATTAAAGCTGACATTAACCATGAAGCTCAGGTTAAATCTCAATTACAGAGTCACGAGTGGGACGTTGTAGTCAATTGGATCGCCTTTACAAAAAGTGATGTGGCGCGAGATGTGGCCTTGTTTACCTCTAAGACTAAACAATACGTATTTATTAGTTCGGCATCTTGTTATCAAAACCCTGGCCCTACCCCCATCATTACAGAAAACACTCCTTTGGCTAACCCATTTTGGCAATATTCAAGGGATAAAATTGCCGCCGAAGAATTTTTATTGGCAGCATATCAACAAACTGACTTTCCCGTGACCATTGTGCGTCCCTCACATACCTATTCTCGCGTTATCCCCCTGACTATTGGTGGATGGACAGAATACACCGCGGTGGCGCGTATGAAAGCTGGCAAGCCCATTGTGGTGCAAGGTGATGGTAATGCTTTGTGGACACTGACCCATGCCGATGATTTTGCCGTGGGGTTTTGCGGATTATTAGGTAATCCGTTAACCCTTGGCGAAGATTATCATATCACTTCAGATCTGTTTTTAAGTTGGAATGAAATTTATCAACAAACCGCGGCTGCCGTTGGGGTAGAAGCTAAAATAGTACATGTGACCTCTGACAAAATATGCGCCCTAAACAGCGACTATACAGGTACGCTTTTAGGCGATAAATCAGTCACTGCGATTTTTGACAACAGTAAGATAAGGTCAATCGTGCCCCAGTTTAACCCCAAAATCACATACGCCGAAGGCATTCAGCGGGTAATCAGCTGGTTTGAGGCAGACAGGGCACGGCAGATTATCAACCCAAAAACTGACGCCTTTATCGATTTATTAATCGCCAAAGCGTAGTTAATGTCATTTCGCATAATGAATTGATAAAACTTGAAGACTCAGTCAAAGCCGCAGTTAAAAAAGCAATTGCCGCCCAACTAAAGCGGCATTTTTGCATTAGTTTTTGATTTACAGCTTGCCGTTAGCCACATCAATAATGGTGTTCATCTGGACCAAATGTTTATTGCCTAATATGCCAATAAAGCGCGGCTGACCTTTAACATTTATTGCGTTTAATAACGCAGTAAAATCAGTGGTGAAAAAATCATCTTCCAACACCTTATCTGCAATGGTTACTCGACCTTTGTTGAGTACTTTCATAGGTAACTCTATGCCCTCTGCAACCACAGTTTTTGCTGTAGGGTGAGGTGTTAAGGCATAGCCAAATTGGACCAATGTAGACTCATCTAAAACCAGTTCAGATGCCCCGTATCAATCAATAATCTTACGTATTTATCGCCCAACTTAGCATCAACAAAGCTAAATCCCATTGCTGATTTGTGTAAATCAATAGCGGTGAAAGCATTGTTAAATGTATCACTTAGCCAGGCTTGTACATCACCTTGTTTTTCAGGGATGAGCAATTGTAGGTTTTTCACATCTAACAAAGCCCTCGACTCGGCTAAAGCATCATAACCAATAAGCCCCATCACATCTTTTTCAAATTGCCCAGATGAGTCGTTTGCATAAATAGAGCTAATATTGAGCTGTGTGTTACCGATGGAAAATTGTTTTATCTGCACTGGAAAGATGTCGATTCTGCCGGTTTGTTCATCACCAATGCGCACACCATTTATTTTTTCTTGGCCTATTTCAATACCAAAAACACTCAGTTTATTACTATCGATTAGGCTTCCGGTTGCCCCGGTATCAAGTAAAAACTTAGCGTTAACGCCATTAATTGAGGCGTGTATTTCAAGGTGACCCTCTTCGGTCTTAATCAGAGGCACCACCTCTATTTTTGCATAGGATAAAGATGGTGAGCTTAATAAAACAGCCAAAACAAACAGAGAGAATTTTTTCAACGAAATATCCTTTTACGTAATGTGAAGTATCTCTGACTGAGTTTGCCAACGTAAGTTCACACAATATTCAACATCACCCAACCTTTGTCATATTTACTCTCTTTCCTAAACTAATGACGTTTCTTTTTTACCCACTTTAGCCAAGATAAAGGCACCAATAACCGCTGATAATAGCGATCCCACCAAGACCCCCACTTTTACACTGACCTGATAATCCAGTGGCTGCTCTTCAAACGCTAACGAACCAATAAATAGGCTCATGGTAAAACCAATACCACACAATAAGGTCACACCATATAACTGAGGCCAAGTCGCATCTTTAGGTAATTTGGCGAAACCAGCTTTGACGGTTAACCAACAAATTCCAAAAATACCCACCTGTTTACCGATAAACAAACCAGCGGCTATACCGAGGGTAATAGGATTAAAAATATTGTCTAAGCTGGCACCAATAAAGGATACGCCGGCATTGGCAAAAGCAAATACTGGCAACACAAAAAAGCCAACCCATGGATGTAGCTTATGCTCCATGTGTTCAAGCATTGGGTGACCATCTTCGTTTTTGACTGTCATCGGGATAAACCAAGCTAAAGCAAAACCGGCTAAAGTAGCATGTACCCCAGATTTTAATACCGCGGCCCACACCACAACACCCACCAAAATGTAAGCGGCTTGAGTACGTACTTGGAACCTGTTTAAAAGAAATAACACCACTAAGCCGGTTATCGCCACAACGAGTGATGTGGTAGATAAATCTTGCGAATAAAACAATGCAATAATTACAATGGCACCGATATCATCAAAAATTGCCACGCTAAGTAAAAACAACTTCAAACTCAAAGGTAATGACTTACCAAAAATAGTGAATACACCCACCGCAAAAGCAATATCAGTAGCAGACGGGATTGCCCAGCCACGCATGGCCACTGGGTCATGGGCGTTAAACCAAACGTAGATCAAAGCAGGAAAAGCAATACCCGCTATAGCTGCCACTGCTGGCAAGGTAATTTGCGCTGGTGAGGATAAGTTCCCCCCCAAAATTTCTCGCTTGATTTCTAAACCAACCAAAAAGAAGAAAATAGCCATCAGGCCATCGTTCACCCATAGAATAAGAGGTTTAGCAATTTCAAAACCACCAAAACGCACACTGACAGGTATTTCCAACAACCCATTATAGAGAGTGTTAAGAGGGCTGTTAGCCATAATCATGGCAATCAAAGCAGCGAACACCAGAATAAAGCCACTGGCGGCTTCATGCTGGAAAAAATTCTTTATAGTTTGGGGCATTTAGAGCTCCTAATGTTGCGACAACCTGCCTTTATACGGATCACACCAAGGCAAGTAAAGTCGATTAAAACTTGCATATCATCAGTTTTAAACTGATATTAATGCCAGGCATCTGAAAAGATAGGATTTTTATTTTGGCACAGTTAAATTATCACCATTTGTATTATTTCTATGTCACTGCAACCGAAGGCAGTATTGCCAGCGCATCGAAGCAGTTGAATTTAACCCCACAAACCATAAGCGGACAGATTGGCCTGTTAGAAAATGCCTTTGGATTTTTGCTTTTCGACCGTGTTGGGAAAAAACTAATTTTGAACGAGCGTGGTGAGCTTACATACAATTATGCACGTGACATCTTTGGGTTAGGCGATGAATTACAACAAACAATAAAAGGCCAATATCAAGGGGCACAGCAAGTATTTACGGTAGGCATTACCGATGCTCTACCAAAAGTATTGGCTTTTGATTTATTCCGCTCTTGTTTTGACGGACAAGAAAATATTCGGTTGGTGTGTAAAGAAAGCGACCTAGACAGCTTAACTGCAGAATTGGCCGTGAATAAATTGGATGTCATTCTATCTGACCGCCCATTACAACCAGGGTCACATGTTAAAGCCTATAGTCATATTATTGGTGAAGGCGGCGTATCCTTTTTTGCCCAAAAAGAGATTGCCGAATCTCTCCAACCCCACTTTCCTCATTCGCTTCATCATCAAGATTTTTTAATATCTGGCGAAAAATCAGTGCAGCGGCAAAATTTAATGACCTGGTTTGATTCATTGAATATTCAACCGAATATAAAGGCGGAGTTTGAAGACAGCGCCTTAACTAAACTTTTTGGTCAGGCAGGGTACGGTGTATTTTGCACACCTTCATCCATTGAGAAACACGTGACCGAGCAATATGACGTAGAACTTGTAGGACGCACTACAGACATAAAAGAACATTTATATCTGCTGTCTCCCGAACGTAAATTAAAACACCCTGCTGTTGTGCCTCTTTTTGAACATGCCAAAAGTTTAGTCGCTAAAGCACTGTGATTAATTGGATAGAAGTGTTTCTGCACCACTATTTTAAACTAGGAGTAAAGAACGTGGCATATAAGAGAAGCTGACCTTCACCGAGAAAGTTAACTTCACTCCGTGTCAGGTGTTTTGTTTAAAAAATCTATCGCAACATGAATAAATACAAACAACATCCGACGACAATATATTTAGATCAGTCAACTTTAGCGATTAGTTAGCACCTAACCATGATTTCTAAGTGAAACAGAATATTTTTTGTGGTCTATAAAGGCACAAGTTCCGTAGACAGGACTTGTATAGCTATTAATGGCATCACTGCAGACAATTCGAGAAAAATATATGACGGTAACCAAAAGAAAAAAACCAATAATCGGTGTTCTCCAAGTTTTGGGTGTCATTGTTCTGATGGTTTTAGCGTTTGTCTATTCGAGGGCACCTGATCAAACAGATTCAGCACCACCACAAAATTTTTCATCCGACTCCAGTAAACCGATTCCACTAGTTTCAGTGGTAAAACCGTCTGTTTCATCTGAGCAACTAACGGTTGCGTCAACCGGTTCTGTTTCCGTTCGCAGCTATGTAACACTCACCTCGCAGGTTTCTGGAAGAGTGGTTGCCACTTCTGATTCATTACGAAATGGTGGTAAGTTCTCTGCAGGTGAGACATTAGTCACCCTTGAGCAACGAGACTTTACCCTTGCTTTAGCCCAAGTTCAGGCCGACGTTACCTCTGCACAAGCATCACTTCAGTTGAGTCAAGCTGAAGCTTCAGTTGATATCACCAGTTACCAACGTCTGAATCCAGGAAAAGACGTGCCACCGCTTATCGCAAAAGAACCTCAAATCACCCGAGCCAAGGCACAACTGCAAGCCGCCGTTGCCCGCCGTGACATTGCTCAAGTAAACCTTGAACGCAGTGTGTACTCGCTACCATTTTCAGGAAGAGTGGTTGAAAGTTCAGCCGATGAAGGTCAAATATTAAATGCGGGTCAATCGTTTGGTCGAGTTTATGCCCTAGACGCAATTGAAATTGTCATTTCCCTTGCACCACAAGAACTGGCAAAAATAACCCCGGCAAAAAACCGCACTGCGATGATCACGGTCGATGGAGTCACCTTTGAGGGTCGCATAGACAGAATAGCCGCTGAACGAAATTCACGTACTCAGTTCTCCCAAGTTTTCCTAACAGTAACTGATAACCAATCATTAACACCTGGAACCTTCGCATCTGTCAGTTTGAGTGGACCAGTAATCGATAGTACCTTTAGGCTGCCAGAAAGCGCGCTGCAAGTAGGACAAGCTTTTTGGATAGTAAAAAATGGCGTTATCGAGAGTATCTCAGCAACAATCTTAGGCCGCAGCAATGGCCAATATCTGGTTGAAGCATTCGAATATGCAGACGGAATCGTTACTGGCACTGTTCCTGGTGCCCGTGATGGAATGGCTGTTCGCTCGGTAGAGGCTAACTGATGACTGACCATAAAGAAATACAACCCGAAACACCTTCCAAAGACACCCATAAAGGTTTGATTGCATATTTTGCTAACAATCCAGTAGCTGGCAATCTTCTTATGGTGATTTTGCTCGTAGGCGGTTTGTTGTCGGCAATTGGGCTAACGGCCCAGGTCTTTCCAACGATTGATCCGGGTACTGTGAGCATTTCAGTGGTTTATCCCGGAGCAACACCCACTGAGGTTGAGGAAGGTATTACTAGGCGAGTCGAAGAAGCGGTTTTTGGTATCGATGGGGTTGACCGTGTAATTTCTCGAGCGTCAGAAAACCTCGGTTCGGTTACGCTTGAATTAAAAGATTTTGTCGACGCCGACAAGGTCCGCGACGACGCAGAAGCCGCAGTTGAGCAACTTATCGATTTTCCACCAGAGGACGCAGAGCAACCTAAAGTAGTTCGCGCTGAAACCTTGTCAGATGTATTGACCATAGTCGTCAGCTCAGAAATGGGCGAACGTGAACTCAGGCGCGGCGCTGAGAGAGTTGAGCAAGAACTATTGGCACTGCCTGGTGTATCACTGGTGTCACTCATCGGCGCGAAGGATTACGAAATAGCGATTGAAATAAGTGAAGATACGCTGCGCCGCTACGACCTCACCATGTCAGAAGTCGCCAACACCATCCGTCGTTCTTCTATCAACTTATCTTCAGGACAGATTCAAACCCAAGGGGGCGATTTATTACTTCGTACCAACACTAAGGGCACGACTGGTGGTGCCTTTGAAAATATTGTACTTCGCGCCGATCCAGATGGCAGTGTACTAAGAGTATCTGATGTAGCGACCGTCAGGGATGGGTTTGTCGACGTAGACCTTATCAATCAATTTAATGGTCGCGAGAGTGTACTGGTAAAAATTCAAAAATCAGAAGCCGAAGATGTACTTGTCATAGCCGATGAGATCAAGACATTTCTAGCGGATTATACTCCGCCACCCGGTATCGACGTATCTGTTTGGAATGATCAAACCAAGACCCTCGAGGAACGTATTGGTTTGTTACTGAGAAACGGATTGCTTGGCTTTGCCTTGGTTTTCCTTTTCCTTGTGATCATGCTTGATTTAAGGCTTGCCCTTTGGGTTGCCATGGGTGTGCCCATCTCATTTTTGGGTGCATTTTTATTTTTTGATGCCTTTGCTATCAACATCAATATGATTTCCCTGTTTGCCTTGATTATTGTACTGGGGATCGTCGTTGACGATGCAGTGGTGGTGGGCGAAAGTATTATTAGCGAACAAGAAAATGGCAAAACTGGCATGCAAGCCGCAATGGATGGAGTTAATGCCGTAATTGGACCTGTGATGGTTGGCGTATTTACCACAATGGCGGCTTTTGCACCTTTGTTGTTTGTCACCGGAACATTTGGACAAATTCTTGGGGTGGTGCCGGTAGTAGTTATTCTGGTGCTGGCAATGTCACTGATTGAAGCATTCCTTATCTTACCGTCGCACTTAGCTAACGGTGGAAATTGGAGTCGTTGGCCTCTAGATAAAATACAAAATGCGGTATCAGCCAAGGTTGATCAGTTCCGCACTAATGTATTGGCACCAGCGGTAGCGCGCGCTGTGCGCTTTCGTTACCTCACATTAATGGGTGGTATCGGATTGCTAGTCCTCGCTGGGTTATTAGTGGGCAGTGGTGCTGTGCGGTTCTTATTCTTTCCATCATTGGAAGCAAATTCCATTCGGGCCACAGTTGAATTCCCTATCGGTACGCCATTTGAATCAACCCAAAACGCCGCTAATCAAATGGTCGAAGCTGCGAATACGGTAAATGCACGCCTCGATGGTGCTGCTTTCGAATCAATTAGCGTCACTATAGGTGGACAAACAAGATCAGGCGGCGGACCCGGCGGTGGCAGTGGCATGACAATAGCGAGCCATCTTGCGTCAGTACAAATAACACTAGGGCCTGAGCCGCCAAGAACCCGCAACGCAAAAGAATTAGAGCGTTTATGGCGATCCGAAGTAGGTGATATTCCCGGTGTCGAACGACTCTCTTATATCGCTGACTTTTTTGGTGGTCAAGCTGATCTAGAGTTTGAACTAGCTCATCAAGATGGTGAAATTCTTGAACAAGCTGTTTCTAACTTGAGGGCTAGTTACGAAACCATTGATGGCGTCTACGAAGTTCAAGATTCAAACAGTATTGGTAAAAGGCAACTTGATATAACGTTAACTCCCACAGGTGAAGCTGCTGGACTCACCCCAACCGATATTGCTAGGCAACTTCGCCGAAACTTTTTTGGTGAAGAAGTGCAACGTATTCAACGCGGTCGCGAAGAGCTCAAAGTGATGGTGCGTTATCCTAAGACTAACCGCAGCTCTACCACAGATTTGTTTGATGCACGTATTCGGCTTGCCGACGGTAGCGAAGCACCTCTATTAAGTGTTGCTCAAGTCACAGAATCCAGAAGTTTGTCTGCCATTAACCGTATTGATGGTCTAAGAATTGTCTCGGTTTCAGGTCAGGTAGACGATGCGGTGAACACCCCAAGCTTAGCTAATACAGAAATATTAGAACAATTTTTACCTGCGCTTAAACAACAATTTCCAGGTCTACAAGTGCGCCAATCTGGATCAGGCCGTGAACAATCAAATGATCTGTCTTCATTGGGCAGGTTGACCCTAGTCGCACTATTGATAATTTTTGCAATGATGGCATCTCAATTAAAAAGCTACTCACAACCGCTCATCATATTAGCTGGGGTACCTTTTGGAGCCGCAGGAGCTTTGGTTGGGCACTATCTGTTGGGTTACAACCTATCCTTTATTTCTATCTTCGGAATAGTCGCACTCAGTGGTGTGGTCGTTAACGATTCACTGGTGTTGCTAGATCGTTACAACAAACTTGTTGATGAAGGATGGGAAAACGCCAAAGCAGTCGTCGAAGCATCTCGGCGCAGGTTTCGTGCAATATTTCTGACAACAGCCACCACTGCACTTGGCCTAACACCTATGCTGTTCGAAACCAGTACACAGGCGCAGTTTCTGATCCCAATGGCGGTCAGCTTAGCCACCGGAATTGTGTTCGCCAGTGTGATAATCCTATTTCTTATTCCAGCACTAGTGATGATAAGGGAAGACATGCGTTCAAAAAGAAAGGACGTTGAGCCTGAGTTAGCTAAATCAAGTGGCTAACTTGTCGCTCTGGTTCACAGCCTAAAACAGATGGGCATGGCTATTTAGGCTTCTGGCGCTTTATGCCAGGAGCACTCGCTGAACTTTTGATCAATCAACGTCTCTGCCCCTGTCGATTTCAACGAACCTGACCCCGCGGGTCGGAATTTGGTAGCAAACAAGCGTTGGCAATCTCTGCCCACAGATTTAAAAAACAGTCCGATTGTTGATGGCAGTGGCGCTGTTAACGGGTTTTTCGGCGCACTCTACGCCTTTTGACGGTAGTTATATCAACTTAAACCCATAGTTCGTCCTATTAATTTTCATAGGGTGAAAAGTTTATATCCCTTAAATAATTAGTGATTGGTTAATTACCTAACTAGTCCTAGAATTTCATCACCCTGAAAACCAACACTTAATTGATTACAGCTTTTTGACGTTATTAGAACATCAACAAATGTGTCTACAGTGGCACTGTACATTTTTGCATCCCAAGAAGACGTCGTTGAACTGAGTTTAATACTCTTTAAAACCACTAAACCAATTGATTTAGGGTTTAAGTCGTGGGAATGAACTGATATTTCACCTTTAGTTAAATCAATAAAAAGTGTCGCAGGTTTAGCCGAATGCTCCCAAACACCTGCAATATTACATTCTTCACTTTTAACCCCAACTGAAAAAATACAGGCTATTATTATTGAACTTAATACTGCCAGTTTGTGCATGACTATCCTTTAGATATAACGCTTCGAATAATGCCCAAACACTCGCGTTTGGGCAGCAAATCAGCGAGTATTTGCACTTCTATAACTATGCTTAATAAACCAATAACAGCCACCTAAAGCTATGATAATAAACCCTAAGCCTATGATAGATAAGGGGTCATATTTTTCTAAATCGAGTAAAATCACTTTTCTAGAAACAGCGATAACTGCCACTAATAAAACGACCTCTGCATGTATAACATTATCTTTGAAATACATTTCAACTGTCTCTACTAGTTCGAACCCGATGAGAATAATGAAAAAGAAACCAAAAATTTTAAACAATTCATCAATTTCTAGAAAAAGCACATCATCTGTTGGGTCAAACAAATCTAAATAAAGAATGATACCCAGCTCTACTATCGCGATAGCAACAATTATTGTCATCAATATAAGCACAACAAACGACATCCATTTCTTGACTGCATGAATGGAAGAAACAGCTTTATCGATATTTTTACCCACTAATTTTATGCTCCAATTTTTATATAACATGCGACTGCATCAGTATGATCGAGCATGGCTAGTGCGACGCATAATGCGTCATAGCCTGTTTAAACGCCAATTAATATGCTTCTCTGGGTGCCCTATTGCTTTAACAGGCACCACAAATCTTATTTAGACACCCAATATATTGGCATAGAATGTTTCGTAGTTTGCCAAAGCCAAAACAATGCAACATTGTCGAAGTTAAGGCTTTTGTTATATAAAGATTACTCGTGGTATTTACGAATTACAGCAACCTTATCTCCTTCCATTTCTAGAATTTCCATCATGATCTGAGAATACTCTATAGCTTGACTATTTTGTGGATGAATACCTTTAGCGTAATTCTTATAACGAATAGCAATGGCCGATTGATTAAAAACAAATACATTCAGCAGTGTGGCGTTGTATTCAGAATGGGCCCCTAAATAAAAAGTCATGCCTTTTCTCATGGACTCTTTTCCATCAGGTAAGCGGGAATCATCAACAACATATGGCAAGTGAGAATGACCCACATCCTCGGTAAGCAAAGCAAGATAAGCTTCTAACTGCTCTGGTTTAGCATTTGGGGCTTGGGTTGCAATCATAGTTTCGAAATAATGCTTAGCAAATTTGTGCAGGTCGAATTCTTTGGTATGTGCAGAAAACGAACAACAAATGAGAAGTACTGCGCAAATGAGTGTTTTCATTAAAACTCCATTTTTCAAATGTATATAGCGTGCAATTAAGGGAACGAGTTAGCGCCTTGTTATGTGCTCATGCGTTTAATAAAACGATTAACGCATGAAAAAAACACTTAATTATTTATCGTGTAACTACATGCCATATGACATAAAACCAAGATAAGAAACCGTGCAAGATTGCCCATAATACAGATTTGTTGGCACTCCATGAAATGGCGATAGATAATGCAGTTCCAAAAGTTATTCCGTATTTAGCTATTTCATTCCTTGAATCTTTCATTGTTCAAACTCCCAACTTTTTTTGTTTTATTAACTATAAAATTAAAATGCTACGCGATAGTGATATGACATCTAACGTCGCGTTAATTGGTGCAGTGATGTTGGCGGCTTTGCTGCCTTTCTTTGCAGCAAAGGTGACAATATTACTGAACCTATTTGAACGCCTTGTTAAATTTATTTATGCCGCTTGAAAGTTGTATGGCAATACGTGTAGCGACTCTTTTTGTTGTCTTGTTTGCCAAAGGTCATAAGCATTTTGAAGTCTCAACCAATGATCAGCAGACGGTTTACCAAAAGCCAACTCTAGCCGTAATGCCATTTCAGGAGTAACTGAGCCACGAGCATTTAAAACTTTAGATAGCGTTTTACGGCTAACATCTAGGTGACTTGCAACGTCTGTAATGGTTAAACCTAAAGACTCAATTACTAGCTCTTTGATAATTTCACCGGGGTGTGCAGGGTTAAACATTGCCATTAGTGATAATCCTCGTAATTTACAATTTCAGCATCCTTACCAACGAAGCGATAAGTAACTCTCCAGTTACCACTTACGCGCACAGACCATATACCTTTTCTGTTACCTTTAAGCTCATGCATAAATAAACCAGGTAAATCCATATCGTCTGGAGTTTCTGCTTGATCCAAGTTAGTTAGAATCAGGCGCAACTTTTTCTCATGCTTCTTCTGGATTCCAGAAGTGCTACCTGATGAATAGAACTTTTGAAGACCTTTATGGATAAAGCTTTTAATCATGAAACAAAGTGTAACCTAAAGGGTTTCGAAATACCACGGGGCGATTTTAAATTAACGACGCCATAAACGGCTAAATAAGAATTTTCTTTAGAGAATTTTCTTTAGACACCCAAGATAATAAAGTACCCAATAACAGCAGAATCAACAAGCTCAAACTGATGTAGGTATTCCCATTTTTTGGTTTTAAAATTAGGGAATTAGAAATAATTAGCGAGGGGACGCGATGAAAACAGTTTAATTTAAGGGCGAGCTCAATTTACAGGCAGCATGTTTGGAGCACGCAGTGCTGGGAGGTTTGATGATGTGCAATGTTTAACTTTTCAGGCGTGTTGTAATAAAATCCTGGCCTTTTCCATCCCTCGTATACGTTTATGGTCTGTGTGTTGTTTGAATTGTTGTAGCATGTGTTCACTGCCTACTGCTATGTTGAAATGTTTCTCGAACTCTGTAGTCAGCGTTAACCATTGCTCTGAGTTTAGGCCAAGGCGCTCCAGTATGGGGCTGTTGTGATGCTCGATGTGCCCTGCTTTATCCTCTCGAATACATTTACCGGTGCAATCCACTAATTCACAGTAATCAATCAGGTTATAGGCAATACCTTTGGACATGTCTTGTCTGTGATTGCCCACAAATCGCATGAGTTTTCTGGGTTGTTCTCCTTTGATGAGTGAGTGAATTCGTTGCTGGATACTTGTGTATTTTGACGTTTCAGGTGTTCTGTTCATCTTGGCGCGAATTGGGTTTAAATCAACATAAGCCATACAAGCTAACACCGCACTTTCATCTAACAACGCTTGAGATTTGAATCGCCCTTCCCAAAATCTTCCCGTACAACCATCCTCTTTATTCGCTTCACGGGCTATGTATTCATTAAGGTTGCGCATGAGCCAACTGATGTCGAACAAACGTTGACGGTAAATCGTCACTGTTTCTTCTAGGCTAATAATTTCGCTTTTGCTGAGAGTGCCGCCTCTTCGATACTTTTGACTCAAAAGCGTACCTTGGTACAGTAGATGCCAGCGTTTTATCACTTCTTTCATCGACCAACTATCAGCCATATCTTTATCCACACACAGCACTACATGGGTATGATTACTCATTACCGCATAAGCACAAATATCGATAGCAAACACCGACCCTAGAAACAACAACCGCTCTTCTACCCACCCTCTGCGATGTTCGTAACTTTGGCCGGTAAACTTATCTTCACCGCACAAAAAGGAACGACGAACACAGCGAGAAACACAATGGTAATAAGGGGTATCAATTAGACTAATTTGAGTTTTACGTGGCTGAGGCATAACAGACCATCCTTGGTTTTTTAAGTACCTTAAAGCTTAGAACAAAACAGCTGTTTTGCTACTTTTTAAAGATGGGTGATGAGATGGACGCTCCCTAATACGGCGTCAATGCGCCAAAATAGTAGTGTTAACCAGACTATTTACATAGG
>NZ_CAJWCF010000021.1 GCF_913020055.1 uncultured Paraglaciecola sp.
CATATCCGTTTTGTACCGGTGAAGTCTGAGCACCAGCAGGAAATTTCCTGTTTGCATCGTATCCGAGAACGACTGGTCAAAAACAAAACTGCGATGAGCAATCAAGCCCGAGGCTTATTAAGTGAGTTTGGTGTGGTGTTTCCTTGTGGTCACAAGGCGCTCTTAAGTGGATTAAGCAGCGTCATAGATAACCCTCAGTATAGTCACCGATTACAAGATATGGTGATAGACATGTTGAGTGAGTATAACGTCACACTTAAACGCCTAAAAAGTATTGAAAAACAGTTAGGCGAATTTGTTGATGGCAGTGAAAGCGGTAAGATATTAAGCAGTATTCCTGGTATCGGTGTGATTAATGCTTCAGCATTGTTAGCTGCCATAGACAAAGGGCAAGCATTCAATAGCCCCAAAGAGTTTGCCGTGTGGTTAGGGCTGACGCCCAAACAACATGCCTCGGGTAACATCAGTAAAATGGGCGGCATCACCAAGCGCGGTGACCGCTACTTACGTAAACAACTGATACATGGTGCTAGAGCCTTTGTCAGTCGTGCAGCCAAAAGCACCGACCCATTAGCTTTATGGGCAACTAAGCTTCGCCTCACCAAACCGTTCAATAAAGTGGCAGTCGCCGTAGCGCATCGCTTGGCGCGTTTAATCTGGATATTGCTCACGCGCCAAGAGCACTATCGCGTTATGCCTACTTCTTTAGAGGTCAACGCGTAACATGAAACAGTTTACGTTATTCCAGCCTTGTTCAATTCCGTCCGAGACAAAGGCAACAAGCCTGTGTGGGTGTTGTGGAAGGCAAGACTCGGGATAACACCTTTTTACCCAACCCGCTTAGTCAGAACATGATGAAGAAAACGGTCTACCCTACCTCATCAAAGCCAGACTAGGACAAGGATTACTAATCCGTGTGGGTGTATTTTAAAGGCGATAAGGTACGGAGTTCATCAGAGGCCAGTGTTGATAAAACCAACGCTAATCAAGAGCCTGAATATATGTCAGAACTAAGCCATTTTTAGACTGCCTTCAGCACAACAGACTAGCGGAAAAAGAAGATTAAGAACGTAATTCGTGCTGAAATCAGCAAGAAGAGACAGGTATTGCGTTGACATATCGGGAGCGTCCATATATGTCTAGTTTAAGTTCTGTATTCTTATAGCAAGGTTTGAAAACCCCAGCATTAGGTGTTAGATTTCTTGGCTAATTATCCAATATAAAATAAGAAGAATGGCGATGAAAAAAACATTTATGGTGGTAAGCGCCATGCTGATAGTTGGCCTGCAAACGGCAGTGGCAAAAGAGGGCATGTTCACGCCAGAACAGCTCCCTCTTATCAAAAAAGACTTAAAAGCAACGGGTCTTAAAATTTCTCCAGAATCTCTTTCCAGTTTGACCGGTTTTCCTATGGGGGCGGTTGTATCACTGGGTGGTTGTTCAGCATCCTTTGTTTCACCTAAAGGATTGACAGTGACCAACCATCATTGTGCGCGAGGCTCGGTGCAATTCAATAGCACTGCCGAAAACAATTATCTCGAAAATGGTTTTTTAGCTAAGAAGTTGGGCGATGAACTACCAGCAGCACCTGGCTCTCGTATTTATGTAACAGAGGCGTTTAGTGATCTAACTGAAAAAGTCATAGGCAACTTAGCAGATACTTTGCAGGGTAAAGCCCGATATGACGAAATTACTAACAGACGCAAAGCCTTGATCGCTGAATGTGAGCAAGATGAAGGCTACCGTTGTTCTGTCAGCTCTTTTTATTCAGGCAAAGAATTTAAACTTATTAAGCAACTTGAAATTAAAGATGTGCGCATTGCCTATTCACCTGCCGACTCAGTGGGTAAATATGGTGGTGATATTGATAACTGGATGTGGCCGCGCCACACTGGTGATTTCGCTTTCTATCGCGCTTATGTTGATAAAAATGGCAAGCCAACAGAGTACAGTAAAGACAACGTACCCTATGAACCCAAACATTTCTTGAAAGTGTCGGCTAAAGGCCTTGATGATGGCGACTTTGTGATGGTGGCTGGTTATCCTGGTTCCACTAATCGTTATGCTTTGTTGTCAAATGTCGAGCATGTTTTTTCATGGTTATATCCTACTTACATTGACATAGTCGCTGAATGGATCGAGACAATTGAAAAAAGTGCACCAGTTGGCAGTTACGCCCGGGTTAAATATGAGTCATCTTTAGCCGGCCTTAATAACTTTTTGAAAAATACCAAAGGCCAGTTAGAAGGTGCTCAGCGAGTTGGTCTAGTTGACCGTAGAGCAGATCGCGAAGCTCAGCTGAATCAGTGGTTAAATAAAGATAGCAGTCGTCTAGATGTGGCTAAATCAATTGCTAAACTTAATGAAATGGCGAAGCAAAAAGCCGTCACAGATAAACAAGAATTTTGGTACGGCTTTGCCACTCGCCCTGCGCTTTTGGGTGTAGCACAAAACCTATATCGACTATCTATTGAAAGTCAAAAGCCCGATACACAGCGGGAGCAAGGGTACCAAGAAAGAGACATAGAGCGTATCGAAGAACGTATGAAACGGATTGACCGCCGCTTTGATGCCACCGTTGATATGGCACTTTGGCAAATGTACCTGGCAAATTATTTAGCCGAGCCTGAAGAGCGTCGTGTGCTGGCATTAGACAAAGCCCTTGGCCTAGATGAAGTAGGTGATTTGAGTGCAAAATTAGGCGTCTATTACAAAAACACTCGCCTTGATCAAGTTGAAGAACGCCTAGCGATGATGAAAGCGACTCAAGCAGAGCTAGAAGCAAGTGATGACCCTTTCATGCAGCTTGCCGTTGCTTTGTACGATGAAGAAATGAAACGTGAAAACGAATATAAAGAGCGTGAAGGACAACTAGCCGCGCTGCAGCCAAATTATATGAAAGCCATTATTGAATGGCAACAGAGTAAAGGCCAGGTTCTATACCCAGATGCCAATAGCACTTTAAGAGTGACCTATGGCAATGTGATGGGCGGCTCCCCTAAAGATGGCCTGATTTATGAGCCCTTTACTCGTTTAGAAGGCATAGTCGAAAAAGACACGGGGGTTGAACCGTTTTATTCACCCAAGGCGCAGTTAAGCTTAATTGAAAACAAACAATATGGCGATTACACCCTTGATAAGATTGGCAGTGTTCCGGTCAACTTTTTGAGTGACTTAGACACCACTGGCGGTAATTCAGGCTCGGCAACCTTAAATGCTAATGCTGAATTAGTTGGGTTACTGTTTGATGGTACCTTTGAAAGTGTCAACTCAGATTGGGACTTTGACCCGCGCACTACCCGCAGTATCCATGTTGATACACGCTATATGTTGTGGTTGATGGAATATTTAGATGATGCCGGCAATCTAATTGATGAAATGACTATCGTTAAATAGAAAAACGGCTTTAGACATACAAGTTGCTTGCTATAAGCAAATACCTTGTATGGCTAACTATCGGAGTCAGAACAAATTAACAAGAAAATTTACAACAATTAACAATAGAAACAACAATTAACAAGACACAATAATGATAGCGTTCAACCCCAAAAAATAGCTTTCGGTTTTATTACGAATCGCCGTCTTTTTAATTTTCTTTTTTAATTACGTTTGAAATGAAAAGTCAAAAAAGGAAGGGCACGACACAAGTCGTGCTTTACCGGCCGAAGGTTAAATGAAAATGCTGTTCTTGTTGTTTTAATTTTTTCTGTGTAAAACAGTGACTAGCGATGTCTAAACTTAAATAGGCCACCCATAATAATTTGACTGTTTTTTTTTCTGCACTAAGCTTTACTAACACTAATTGAAATAGCACAAATTGAAAGGAGTCTCTTATGCCCAAGTCTCGTTCATCTCAGATCAGCCTCATCGATACCGTGATTCAAGAATAGATATGAAAGACTTAGATGTTCACAAGAAAATAGCGGTACTTATTGATGCCGACAACGCACAGCTTTCAAAGCTTAAAGCAGTACTTGATGAGATATCAGCACATGGCCATGTTCTGATAAAGCGTGCATACGGTGATTGGTCGATAGAACATTTAAAGAACTGGAAGAAACCGTTGAATGAGTTAGCCATTCAACCTATACAGCAATTTGCCTACACCACTGGCAAAAACTCAACTGTTGCCTCGATGATTATTGATGCAATGGACTTGCTCTATTCTTAGACAATCGATGCCTTTGCGCTGGTATCCAGCGATAGTGACTTTACCAAGCTCGCATCCAGGCTTAGATAATCTGAAAAATTTGTATTTGGTGTTGGTGAGAAGAAAACACCAGTTTCATTTAGAAATGCCTGTGATGGCTTTGTGTACACCGAAAACTTAGACAGTGCTAATAAAACGGAAAAAGATACAAAAGAAGAGCCTTTGCAAGATAAAGGTAACCTTGATGAAGTAGTCCCATTGTTACATAAAGCATGGAAGCAGTTTCAGGATGATGACGGTTGGGTAAATATTGGTGCCGCAGGTAGCTTTTTAAAAAGAGCACAACCAGATTTCGATCCACGCTCTTATGGAGTAACCAAAATGACTCAAGTTGTACAAATGCTCAACAGCGTTTTTGAAATGAAAAAACAAAAAGGTAAGGGCACTACACAAGTCGTGCTTTACCGACCTAAGAGTAAATAAAAATGTGTATCATGTTGATATACCTTTTTGCAGCATAAAACGGCGACCACAACAACAAACAACTATTTTAAAAGGGAACTATTAGGGCGATGGATCATGAAAAATTCCAAAGTTTGATAAGGCAACTTTATTCAACAGTAGCTGAACTAGAAGAAATGTTTCCCGGCAGACACTTTACGCCACACGGCCACATGGTTGGCAGCATTGGAGAGTGCCTAGTTTCTGATGTCTATGATCTGATACTTGAAACGGCTTCCAACAAAGGTTTTGATGCCGTTACTGCAAATGGTAAGCAAGTAGAAATTAAAGCTACTCAGTCCAAGTCCGTCGCTTTTCGTAGTGAGCCAGAACATACGATAGTTATTAAAATACTACCTAACGGATCATTTGAAGAGATCTACAATGGCCCTGGTTCTTTGGTTTGGGAGCAATTCGAGGGAAAGAAAATGCCTATGAATGGTTAATATCGGATATCGATAAACAAATTGAAAAAACTTAATGAATTAATCGATATTAAAAATCGTGTGTCTAGAATTTGATAGGTTGAAAGAGTTATATTTACATTTTTTATTTCAAACAATCACGACACTAAAGTTATCTTCAGATTCTGCCTCTAGTCTTCTGATTTCAGTTGGAACGCTTTTCAAAATATTTGATAAGTTTGTCTGTAATAGAGGCTCAGTTACAGACCAAAACCCATCGCTACAAAGGATTAAACGTTCTACATTCAATGTAGCGACTTTCTTTATCGTTAGTGAATTATGGTTATTTGCACCAACTTTCAATTTAGTCGAAATTAAGTGTCGTGCTTTAGCATAAATTTCTTTTGTTATGTGACCTTTGTTGTAGAGGTTAAGTGCTGGTACGTCATCTTTAGTTAACCAGCGTACTCCTTCTTTGGTTAAATCTCCTATTCGACAGTCACCACAGTGAGCTAAAATTGTTTCTTTTTCAAAAACGATAGCAATACAACAACAAAATGTCTGACCATTATGTTCAGACTGCATTGATTCGAGTACTTTAAGAATATTATCTCTCACCTTTTTGTCAGGGCTATCGATATTAATCCAATCAGAATTAATTAGACTTTTAGCAAAATATTGAACAGCAGCCATAGTTTTATCATTGTGGTTTACTCCATCGCAAACCAGATAAATACTCCCATTTTCTATTTGCCACTCTGTAACAAGATCTGCATTTACTGGTTGCACAGGACCTTTGCCAGTAGAAATGATGTATGCCATTTATGTTATACCTTTTCATCTGCCAGTTTATGAAACAGTTCTAGTACGATATCAATTCGATCTGGTTCTTCTCCATTTAGTGCGTTCGCAAAAAGATATTCAAAATTGCTATTGGCAATAAATTGCTTCATTTGTGACTTAATATAGGAAATTAATTCAGTTGGTCCTTGAAACACTTCGTCGATTAAAGCATCCCTCCCATTTATAAGAATACAAATATCTTCTGCATCCTTACTTTCTAGGATATCGATTTTACGTCCCAAAAAAGCGGCTAACTTTGTTGCTAATAGATATTTAGCTTTTACTAATCTTATTTTAACCCCATGCGGTAATTTATACTCAATTGGATCTTTTTGACCAGGTTTGAACCACTGATTGCTAAAACCGAGAATATTCTCATCATCTGGCATAACATCAACAAGAATCCCATTACAGACAAAACGGCAAAGTGGATCCTCATCATCTTGCGGAATGCTGTATCGACGAGCAAAAGTATTATTCAAGGCAAGTCGAAACAGTTTAGGCAGCAGAGAGCTTGCTAAAGCACTACGCAAAGAAGGCTTTCAAATAACGCGGTATCGCGCCATTAAGTTAATGGAACGGCTTAAATTAGTTGTGACTCAGCGAATAGCTTATAAAGTGACAACCAAGCGCAAACACAGTGATGCTGTGGCTGACAACTTGCTAAATATGAATTTCAATCCTGTTGGACCCAATCAAATTTGGGCGGGTGATGTGTCCTATTTAAAGACTGGTGAGGGCTGGTTGTACTTAGCCATTGTCATGGATTTGTATTCACGCCGGGTTGTAGGTTGGCATATATCAAAACGCATGACGCGTGATTTGGTCGAGCAAGCACTGACAAAGGCTCATAATTTACGCAAGCCAGGCAAAGGCTTGGTGTTTCACAGTGACAGAGGCTCTCAGTACACGAGTAAAGGCTTTAGAAACCTACTGTCGCGATTAGGTTGTCGAGCTAGTATGGGTGACGTTGGAGCTTGCTGGGATAATGCTGTTGTAGAACGCTTCTTTGGAAGTTTAAAGTATGGTTGGTTGTTTAAAGTACCGCAGCCCACTCGAACACATATGCGAGAAGATGTTGCTAGGTACATGAAATATTATAATGTTGAGCGACTGCATTCAGCCAATTTGGATCAATCGCCAATTGAATTTGAAAACTCCTTTAGGAAAGTGTCCGGTTGGAGTTGACCAGAACAAACCATGATAATTAGTCATCAAAAAAAGAGCTGTTCTAACTCTTTAGTTCAAATCTCTGGTGGCTCCGCCACTGCTTTCCCCGCATGTAAAGTTTCAGCACAAAAAGGCTTATTTTAGGGGCAAATGACAGGGAAGTCATTTGAGTGAAAGCTGGAGGGACACATTCTGTAGCGACCCTAAAATAAGCCTTTTTGTGCGGTTAAGAACTTTTGAAGCGGCGGCATTTTTCTGGTTACTCTATTTTTTGCTGCTGAAAAAAGAGTAATTGGCTTGAAAGGATTCAAGTCAAAAACCATCACGGACGATGGCGCGAAGCGTGCTTTTAATCTTTTGAATAGCGAAAAAGCATACGCTGTGGCTTATCACGGTTCAGCGTGATCAACGCCAAACAATCCTATTACCCATGCAAAGCCTTACAAAGCGGGCAAGCTTTAAAATCAAAATCCTCTCCACTCCGATACTTAGCCAAAATTCGCTCAGACTGCCGCGCTATCTGTCGCCTTAACTCTCGCCTAGCGCCCTTAACACGGGGAACAGGTGTTGAATCATAAGCACTGGTTTTATGCCGCATCCAGGCCATGACTGCCAAGGCCGCTTTATCTTCTAAAGTGACCGATGAGCTGCGCGCTACTGTACCGCTGCCAACGGGCACCGCATGTTCTTTTACCAGCTTTGACAATTGCTCAACCAAAAGGTGATGCTTTTGGTCGAAGTTGAGAAATTGAATGATTGCTTGTTGAAAGTCTTCGCCGAAGACCGTTTCCTTTGCTTCGCGGCGCACTTTTACCTGGGCTAATTTTTTTTGATGTTTGGGATCGGCGCGTTGCGCTTTGACCAGTGTTATCGCTTGTTCAATCTGTTCTTTTGCAGCCCAGACGCCGTGAGAAAATGCCTTGCGGCCTTTTTTTTCCTGCACTGTCCAAGTAGGTCCTAGGGATTTTAACTTGCGTGTTACCGAGGCATCGCCGGCAGGTAAATTCTCCCAACCTGTTGGTACTGTAAAAACCTTGCCCGTTTTATCTTTAAGGCGATTATCAGACTCAGTGATTAAAAAGCTGCGTGTTTCTGTAGGCATTCATTATTTCCGGTCAGTTGTTTGATTCAGTACTTCGATTCAGTTCTTAGATGCATCATTACCAGCTTTCAGCCTCAAAGCGAGCAACTCTTGCCTCTGCCTCGGTGCATTGGGTAAGTAATACCAATTGTGCTAACGTGATATTTGGGGTTTGGGTGATCAATCGAATCAACTTTGCTTCTAACGTTTCTAATTTGTCAGCATGTCCCAATAAAGCCGTTTCAATCTTCTTGATAAGATAATGAAACTCACCATCACCTTGTTTATTTAACTTATGTGAAATCATTTGATGTGCTTTTAGCTGTGCGGCGTAAGTTTGAACCTTTATCGCATCACCCGTTACACGCCAGTTTCTTGAACGACGTACTCGTTTTAATTCGCATTCATACTGTAATGCCATTGCTTTAGCTTGTTTAGCGGTCTCGCTGCCAATTCGGTGAATGAGAGAAGGCAGCGCAATGATAATATCTTCATTCATGACGGTGAGTGCGTAAGTTTAATAAGGCTCTATGACTGGCTATTAAATCATTAAGTTGGATATTTCCCCATTTATTTCTTAATTTTGCTATTTAACGAATAAATCAAAAGAACGAGTGCTATTAAACATCGGGGCATCTAACTTGGATTTGACCTTTCTTAGACGCAGCAATTCATTTACCCCATCGCTGAACTAAAATACTCGTCGCCGCGTATTTTTAAGTTATCTGTTAACAATGGAATGTAATGTGAGCAATATTATTACCCTAGATAAAACTATTGAAGTGACACGCAAGCTCCATGAGGCATTTGCCTACGTGAGTGAGTTCTCACGTATTGAGCAATGGGATCCTGCTGTAGCTAGTGCCTCGAAGTTATCTACTGGGACACCCAGCGTTGGCAGTCGTTATCAGATCAACATGAAAGCAGGCTTTAGCCTGTACTACGAAATTATTGAATTTGAAGCGAATAAGCGCCTGCTAATGACGGTCGATTCAAAACTATTTACAGCCGTAGAAGAAATTATATTTACCACTACCGATACCGGCACCAAGGTGCGTTATATCGCTAACTTTAACTTCCCGGCGCCCATAGCGATTATCAGTCGATTAAACCCTGCAGTAATGGATAGGGTCGGCAACACTGCACTTGAAGGCCTAAGAAAAGCATTAGAAGACAATTTTACTGCTCCCAAGGCGTCAAAAGTTCTGGCAGTTGCCGACAAACTAATACTGCCAGGTGTCTGGCGTTTTACTCGCTTGGGGTATACCAATTCTCGTAAGCGCTGGCATGCGCTGTCGGCATATATGTATGATCGCCATGCAGTCATAACCGGCGCAACTTCGGGTATTGGTTTGGCAGCTGCAAAACAATTGGCCGAACTTGGCGCAGAGTTAACATTGGTAGTACGTGATAAAAACAAAGCGCAACAAGTTGTACGTGAACTAATAGAGCAAACTGGTAATACTCGAATCAATATAGAGGTTGCCGATATGTCGCTAATGAAAGATGTACATGGGTTGGCAGGCCGTCTACTCAAAGCAGGTAAACCGGTTGATATATTAATTAATAATGCCGGCGCTTTGTTTAATCCTCGCCAACAAACCACCGAGGGTTTAGAGCAAAGTTTTGCCTTGTTGTTACTTGGGCCTTATATCCTTACCGAACGATTGCATCCATTACTGGCAAAGTCTGAGTCAGCAAGAGTTGTTAACGTATTGTCGGGCGGAATGTACTCGCAAAAGATTCAGGTAAACGACTTACAAAGCCAACGCGGTAAATACTCGGGCTCTACCGCATATGCCAGAGCAAAACGTGGCTTAATTATCTTGACTGAAGAATGGGCTAAGCGTTGGCAAGGTGATGATATTAGCGTTAATGCAATGCATCCTGGCTGGGTTGACACGCCTGGGGTTGTTAATGCTTTGCCAGAGTTTTATAAAGTGACTAAGTGTATGCTGCGCACGCCTGAGCAAGGCGCGGATACTATCACTTGGCTAGCCGCTGCTAAAGAAGCGAGTCAAGTCTCTGGTAAGTTTTGGCTAGATAGAGAGCAGCACCCTAGTCATCTTTCAAAACGTACAGTTGAATCTGCCGCGCAGAGAAAGCAGTTGCTAGTGGAGCTGGAAAAATTAGAAAAAACAACTGCGGCGACTAAACCCAAACCACGAATAAAAGCCACTAGTTAACAACTGTTCAGCTAATAATTAACAAGAAAGTCGGCAAAGCCGACGCTGTTGTTTTTTGATTTACTCTGGCATTTTTGTTTGCCAAGCGCCTTTATTGAATAGAGCTAAAGCATGCCGACGCCGCGCGGGATGCCAGTGTGCATAGCACATGCTTTGTTTACTAAAAATCAAAAGAACAATTACGATGAACAACTAAGGTGAGATACCCCCGCCACCTCAAAGAACTCATTCGGTTTCAACCGGTAGTATTTGTCTTCAACAAGCTTGGATTGCTCTGCATAGGGTTGTGTCATCACCGCTTGTAATTCGTGAATGAGCGCATAATCTCCCGACGTGGCTTGCTGATAAGCCGGCACAACAAACCACTCGCGCAAAATGTATTTTGGGTTAACCCGCTTCATCTGCTTAGATATTTGGTCACTTGAACGGGCCGAAGTGGCATTGGCGTTACTCGCGCCAAAGAGCAGTGTTTTCCAGTTGTCTAGCCACTGTGCCCAGCGTTTGTTGATGTCTGCGGTATCACTGGCAGTATGTTGGGGCACGTTTTTGTAGAAACTTTTCTGCAACGGGCTAATGTCGCTGGGTATTGACGAGAGCTCTCGGAAGAAAATAGTGTAATCCACAGGCGTTTGTTGCATCAGAGTGTGTAATTCGCTGAGCAGTAGGTTGAAAGCGGCTTCGTCAGTGTCAGAATCTATAGCCAAAGTGCTAAGGCCCAGCTTGGCAGCCCAAATTATTTTCATTTGTGTGTGCATGACCTTGGAAAATCCATCTTGCACCTCGTCGAGCGCTAGCAAATAGTCTTGATGCGCTGCCAGTAAAGGCCGTAACGCTGAACAAAACATCTCGAAGTTTTTTTGCGCGGCATTGGGTTGGTTCATAAACGAGAAGTGATGGCCGCCGCCTGTCCAAGGTTGATAATAGGGTTGAAACATATCGCAAAAACCAAAGGGACCATAATCAAGGGTAAAACCGCCTACTGCGCAGTTATCGCTGTTGAAGTTACCTTGGCAAAAACCTACACGGATCCAATTCGCCACCAGTGACGCAAGGCGGCCTTGAAACTCGCGCGCCAGCAACACTACTTTTTCAGGGGTAGACAGCTGGGTGTCGATAACGCCTGGGTACTCACGGTCAATCACGTGCAGCACAATTTTTTCGAGCTCTTGCATGGCTGTTGGGTGTTGTTTGACACGGGCACGACGAGCGAAAAGTTCAAGTTGGCCAACCCGTATGAACGACGGCGCAACACGTGTTGATATGGCTGTAGGTTCATAAATATACCTATCGGGATCCTGCGATAGCGAACCCGGCGAATACCACGGGCGCTGCACGGTATCGGTTTTTGACACGTACAAACTTAAAGATCGTGATGTGGGTACGCCTAATGCGTACATGTGTTCTTGGGCCAAGAACTCGCGAATACTTGAGCGCAAAACAGCGCGACCATCCGCGCCACGGCAATAGGGTGTTTGGCCGCCCCCTTTGAGCTGCATTTCCCAGCGCTTGCCGTTAATTACAGCCTCAAGTACAGAAATTGCGCGACCGTCGCCATAGCCGTTGCCCGTTCGAAACGGACACTGTTGAATGTATTCTGTGCCATAAATTGACAGTGCATAGCCCGTTGCCCAACCCGTCTTGCGCATTGGCGCTGGCACCTCAGAGGTGTCGCCTGAGAACATGCGAACGAAGTCGGCTGATTGCGCCATACTGTCGGCAAAGCCAAGTTCACTGAAGAAGGTTTTGCTGTGCGCCACATACTCTGGGTCGTTAATTGGCGTAGGATTAACAGGCACGTAATGGCCCGAGAAAACTTGTCGAGGCGCATGGTCAACGCCATTTTGGGTTGCATCAGGATCACAGTTGAGGGTGTCCATCAGCGAATAATTAGCCAAGGTGGCAAGATCGTTAAGCGTTGCTATAGTTGCGGGTTTTTTTTGAGGCAGTGTGTTTGTCATCGTTGTGTATACCAAGGCGCGTAAAGATAAATGTTGATACTGGGTATCTTACCTTATTAAGTTTGCAGAAATCTGTGATCTGCGGTGCCAGGTTCGTTGAAAATTATTTTCTAAGACAGCCATCATACTGCTATTCAAGCAAACTCATCACCTCATGGCCGAACCAACTTCGCCCTTTGCTGCATCGCCTTTACTCTCAAAGCACAGCCATCAGCATGATCATTCACCATGCCCATTGCTTGCATAAAAGCATACATAGTAGTGGGGCCAACAAATTTCCATCTGCGTTTTTTTAAGTCTTTAGATAATGCGATGGATTCTTCGCATGTCGCCATAAACCCTGGGGCAATCGCTTCATCACGCTTTGGCTCAAATCGCCAAAAGTAATGGGCTAATGAACCAAATTCCGTCATTAGTTCTTGAGCGCGTTTGGCGTTGTTTATGGTGGCAGTGATTTTACCGCGATGCCGCACTATGCCGGCGTTTAACATTAAACGCTCAACATCGTCATCGGTAAACTTAGCCACAAGGTTAAAATCGAAACTAGCAAAAGCGGCTCTGAAATTATCGCGCTTTACCAATATAGTTAGCCAGCTTAGGCCAGACTGAAACCCTTCTAAACAGATTTTTTCGAATAGCCGTTGATCATCGGTAACGGGGTAGCCCCACTCGTTCTCGTGATACGCAACATACTGAGGCGTTGCCTGACACCAAGCACATCGCGCTTTGCCATCCTCGGCGATATAGATTTCTGACATAGTTAAATTTCACTTATTGGTTTAAAAGAAAAACGAGTTACTTACTGGTTTGATTAGGCTCGATTTCAATCATCTCATTCATTGTCCAAAAAAGGCATTAACTCTTGGGTTTGGTTATTCCATCTGGCATTAAATGTTTTTAGGTTTTGTTTTCTGACTTTGGAGCAAGCAACGAATATTTTCATATCGCTTTTGTTGCTTAAACATTCAACCGATTCTTTGAAATAGCGATACCAGGCTATTTTCTTTTTACCCTTAAAGTTTGTGTAATCAGAGACAATTAGATGGCCAGAACTTTTACGAGGAGAAAATTTATACTTAGGTTTTGTGATCTTGCGAGCTTTGCTGCTTGAATGTTTAGGGGATGTCTTTTTTACTTTTGCTTCTTCTGTTGGCTGTCGTAAGCAATCTAGAAAATCACTTTTTGCTTCACGGTGTTTGTTTCTTGCCAACTCTGTGACTCTATTTTTAAGAATACTATTCCATTTATCGACTAGTTTTTTTTCTGGTTCACATTGACTGTAGGCTAATTGGCTAAAAACACTCATGACTAACAATAATATTACTATTTTCAACTGATAAGTTCCTTTTCATAGTCTTGGTGAATTTTTAATTATGCCCAATTTAGTTACCGATGCGAGTAAATGTTACATCTGCATGGAATGAAAAGGTAACCATCAAAGTGTTAGCGCCAAAGTCGATGCCATTGTCTTTTGATTTACCCTTGCATTTATGTTCGCCAAATCTCACAGATAATTGGACATAATCCCAAGCAATGCTTATTCTATAAATGTAGGACACATTAAAAAAACAAACCTTTTTGTTATAACTTTGTTAATCACGCTAAGGCTAGTACGCTAATTATGGACTCTATTCTCCTTATTATTTTTATCTCTCTGGCGATTGCCAGCGTGCTTAACTTGGTGTTAAAAAAATTCTCCATTTCGCACATTATTGGTTACATCATTACCGGCACCATCATAAGTAATATCTTCGATTTTAATGGCAGTGAAAACCTAAGCTCTTTGGACCTAATTGGTGAATTTGGCATTGTATTTTTAATGTTTACCATAGGTTTGGAAATGTCTTTTGCCAAGCTTAAGAAAATGCGTGAAGTGGTGTTTATTAACGGTACATTGCAAGTGGTGATCAGTGCTTTAGTGATTTATCCGGTTGCTCATTATATTTTTGCTCTCGACTCCACTTCTTCTATTGTTATTGCGCTGTCTTTTAGTTTGTCGTCTACCGCTATCGTATTGACTTACCTGAAAAAGTCTAAAGATATTGTTACTCCTTATGGTGAAAAATCAGTGGCCATCTTAATCTTTCAAGATTTGGCGGTGATCCCCATTTTGTTATTGATAAGTTTTTTAGCCAATAACGAGCTGTCTATTCAAGAAGTGCTGCTAAAAACCTTGTTGTCAGCTGCTGCAATTCTCATTTTTATGTTTACGTTAGGTAAAAAGTTGATTGAGTGGTTATTACATTTTTCGACTCATGCCAAACTCGAGGAGTTATTTTTAGGCTCGGTGTTAACCATAGTAATAGGCGCATCATTATTGGCTCATGAGATCGGTTTTACTTATTCTTTAGGTGCTTTTGTTGCAGGTATGATTATTGCCGAAACGCACTATCATGTGAAAGTTGAATCTGATATTGCGTCATACAAAGATATTTTACTTGGTGCCTTTTTCTTTTCTATTGGTACCAAGATAGATATCCATTATTTTTACCAAGAGTTCTTTTTAGTGTTAGGCGTATTGTTGCTAGCAATGTTAGTTAAGGCAGTGATCATTTTTGCTTTGATTAGGCGTAAAAACAACAAGAGTGATGCTATCAAGTCAGCCATTGCCTTGTGTCAAATAGGTGAGTTTTCGTTTGCGATATTTTCTTTAGCCACTAGCCAGCACATCATTGCCGCACAGTTAGGAAGTTTTCTGATTTTGGTGACGGTGTTATCCATGATAGTCACGCCCTTTATGGTGAATAATATCTATAAATTGGCCTCTTATTTTGTGGTGGAGTTTTTTGAGTCAGACAAAATTGCGCTCATTGTCGCGAACAACCACATTATTCTTTGTGGGTTTACCATAGTAGGGCGCATTGTTGCTACTGAGCTGAGTAAACAAGGCAAAAATTTTGTGATTATCTCGGACAATTTATCCCATGTATTACTTGCTCGCGATCGCGGTTATATGGCGTATTTTGGTCACTTGGAAAAACTACCAGTATTGGAATCGCTGAGGGTTGAGCAGTCATCAAGTATTATTATCACCATGAACACATTGTTAACCCAAAAAATCATCTGCCAAGCGGTATTGGATTATTATCCCCAAGCCAAACTTATCGTAAAGGTGAATAGCCGCGCCGAACAATCTGCTTTGTCGGGACTGAATATTCAGTCTTTTGTTCACGCCCGTCATGAGGCGGCTTTATTGCTGGTCAAAAAATGCGTGGAATCAACAACTTCAACTTAAAGTGCCGCGAATACAATAGCGCGCTTTTTCTGGGGAGTGTGGTCAACTGGTCAAAGAACCCGAAACAAATTAAACAAGTGCATATATGGCTAGATTCCCTTTGAGTAATTTAATCCTGTTTATCTAGCGCGAAAATTGTATTATTTTGGCAGAAGACAGTAAAAAGGCTTGGCATGTTCAGAACACTATCTAGATTTACCCTGCTATTTTTTGCTTGGAGTTTTTCGGCATTCGCATATGAAGATAACGTTGCTCGATTTGCTTTAGTGATAGGTAATCAAAATTATCAGCAAGCGCCATTAAAAAATCCTATCAATGACGCAGAATCGATTTCAACTAGCCTGTCTGAGTTAGGTTTTGCGGTGACTACTGTTTTAGACAGTTCCTCGACCGATCTTAAACAAGCAATCAGCGCGTTTTATGGGAATATTCAACAAACAAATTCGCCGCAATCTTTAGCGGTGTTTTATTATGCAGGGCATGCGATTCAGATTGAACACCATAATTATTTGGTGCCTTTAGACATCCAATTTGGTGAGAATGAAAATTTTGACAAGGTGTTGTTCGATCTTAATTTACTGTTTGCGCAAATGTCTCAACTCAACAATGTACAAAACATTATTATTTTAGATGCCTGTCGGAATAATCCTTTTGCTGTGGCTGATACTGCGGGTAGCCGTGCAATATCGGTGGGGTTAGCACCTTTGAAAGCGCCTTCAAGTACCTTGATTGCATATGCTACCGAACCGGGTGGTGTGGCATCAGATGGTAGGGCTAAAAATGGTATATACACTAAACACTTATTAAGACATATCGACAAAAAAATCACGGTTGAAGAAGTGTTTAAAAAAGTCAGAAAAGGGGTCGCCAGAGAAACTCGTAATAAACAAATCCCTTGGGAACATTCATCCTTGTTGCGCGAGGTGTTTATCAACCCTCCGCGCAACAAAAATGTGCCTGACCTGATTGCTTTTTAACGGCATACAGCCAATTTAGAACACGTAGGCTAGCCCTACATGTAAGGTTGTAAAATTTTCGTCAATATCTTTGAAACGAGTCCCTTCGAATTTAATATCTTGTTGATAGTCATTTAGTTTTAGACGGGTCTGAAACAGTAAGTTGCTTGATAAGGGCATGGTCCAAGCCACGCCATAACTTAGCCCGGTAATGTCACCCTCGACCCTGCCAGTGAGATCATCGAATTCTAACTCTTCTTCGTCTTCACCTTCTTCTTCGTCATCATCAGTATTGGCAGCAAAGTTGTTGGTGGCGTTTAAATAGGCATAGGCTAGCGAGATACTTAATCGTCCCGCGCTTTCAAATTGCCAACTATAACTGCCACCAATAAACGGGCCTTTTTGCGAATAGCTTTCATTTACATATTCCACTTCATCTTCGTCTTCAATGTCTCGTTCGACAAAGCGCATCTTAGTTTTACCTGATTTGTAACCCGCAAAGAACGCCCATTGTTTAGTGGCTTGGTAGGCTAAGGTTAAGTCGATGTCGCTTCTTGATGCTTTACCAATGTCTTCTTCTTCAGAAATGGTGGCGTCTTCTAGGGTAAAACCACCATTTAGTGAAAGTTGCCAGCGATCTTGCGTGGCGACTAATGCCAGATTGGTGCTGGGGAAACTGATGTCGTGGTCTAATTTTTCTGGAAAAGAAAAGGTGCTAAAGCCAAAAGACAAACCTGTGACAAAGCGAATATCCTCAAAGCTATTTTCAGCGTTTACCTTACTCATTGGCAGAAGCAAACCCGCGATAATCAGGCTGCAGTAGGTAATACGGGGCATTTTTATTCATCCTTTTAATAAAATATACTGGAATCTTTGCTACAGAAATTTTGATTTTAGCAGATATGCCAACAGGCAAAATTTCAATAATAGAGCGGGTATGTGCGCAAAAATGTTCTAATATAAATATTCTATAAAACAACATGTTAGAGAATCATAGATGATGCTTAAAAATTGCACAAGGATTGCCTTGTTGGGCGTTATGTTTAGTTTAGTTGTTGCTTGTAATGCTACGCCAGATAGCGAGGAGCCGGAACAATGTCGCACTCAGAACGAGGAGGCTTGTAATGAATCAGCTGAAGATCGAGGGTACAATCCCTGTCTTGTGAATAACAAATTGCCGGTATGTAAAGGTAAGTGACTGAACAAGAAGTTAAACTACAACTAGCGGAAATAATCGGCACCTGGGTGGCGGCTATCGCTGTGGTTGTGGGTGGCATTTTTGGTATGTTTCAGTTTCTTGAACATAA
Organism: uncultured Paraglaciecola sp.; assembly: GCF_913020055.1. Lineage (GTDB taxonomy): Bacteria > Pseudomonadota > Gammaproteobacteria > Enterobacterales > Alteromonadaceae > Paraglaciecola. The sequence continues at coordinate 17,792 of NZ_CAJWCF010000021.1, forward strand.
GTCAGCGTTGCGAGTTGATCGTACCATGGCTTTTGTCGAACGTTATCATGCGAATAACTTGTTAGTAGAAGCCCGCTTAAAAGTCACCGATGTGATCAGTCGTCGGGTAGAAGACATCAACGAAGTGTTGAAAGATCCAAATGTTCAACCTGACAAACTGGCGAGTTTGTACAATGCGCAAGTGGTTCAAATTGTAAAAGAGGAATCCTTATCCAGTGCTTTAGAGCAGCTATTTACTTTTTATGAACAGATATTAATGTGTCGTAAAATGGAGCTATGTGAAGCCGAAGTCGCCGAGAATTTTTTTGATACTGACGGGCAGGCTTATTTGCTTACCTTCTACCCTTATATTTGCCATATACGCAGTGAATGGCATAACCCTAAGCAGTACGAAAAAATTGTGACTTATTATCTGGGTGAAAGTACCGAGATATGTAACTAAAGTCAGTAGGCACATGGTTAGTTTGTTTTTGTTGTTTTTGTTGTTTTTGTTGTCCATCTTGTAGGAAATGAAGAGACTTAACACATATGAATGTGACCAATATCTAGCATAAATAGGAACTAAATTTAAATGGCAAAAACCAATTTATGGCATGTATTTAAAAGCGTAGCCGCCAGTGTGTTGGGTGTGCAAAGTGATGCTAATTACAAAAGTGATTTTGAACAATCGTCTTTTGTACCTTACGCCATAGTAGGGGTGTTGTTTGTGCTGGGGTTGATTGGTTTGTTAGTACTAATTGTGAATCTTGTGCTGTAAGGCTAGGGTTGTTAAACCTGACTTACTTTTTTAGGGGCGAGTGCCCCTTATCTAAAATACACAATCCTCACTTTGTAGAAACCCAACCTAAAATATAATGCATTTCAGCCTGTAAATACCTAGCTGAATTGACTAACTCAAATATGACAGCGCTTAAAAACACTAATCAGTAATACACTATAATTAGAGTGACCTTTCTAGGTTTTTTAAAAGTAATAGTTATCTTGCGTTGTAAAAGTTGAATTGGATGACCAATATTGCTGACTATCACTAATCAGACTAGTGGTTTATTGATTTACCTGCTTTACTCAACGTTATGATCAAGTGGTCGATACCTAATTAGTGACGATGTTAACGGTTTAAACCTCAATAGGGATCTAGAATTAATGAATGCAACCAATAGATTATTCACCTATCTTTTCAGTGCTTTGTTTTTAGAAAGTTTAGTACTCGCATTTTTTATGAAACATTTACCTCTGCGTTAATCATTGGCCTTCCTGCACTGTTAGTTCCTTTGTATTTTAATAGGATGGCACCAGAAGCAACCATGACAAAACATGTGTCTGCATTAGCAACCATGATTTTTGCTGCCTTGCATATTCATCAAACGAATGGATTAATTGAAGTCCATTTTGAAATTTTTATTCTGCTGGCATTTTTAATAATTTATAAAGATTGGCGAGTATTTATTACTGCTATTTTAGTTGTAGCGGTTCACCATATATCATTTTATTTTTTGCAAGTGAACGATGTCGGCGTATATATTTTCGACCAAGATAGATTAGCTTTTACAACTGTGATAATCCATGCGGTTTAAGCTATAGCAGAAGCCTGCATTGCTGGTTATATGGCAAAAGTGATGGCAGAAGAAAGTAAAGCCGGAGAAGAGTTAGCCTTTGTCGCCAGTGAATTAATGGCTGACGAAAGTGCAATTGACCTGAGTGTAAAAACTAATGCCGGAAGCAACATTACCTTAATATCATTTAACGAATTGTTGGAGTTGCTGTTTAAGGTTATTAGCAATGTTAAAGAACAAGTAATTGAATTAAATGCTAACGCAGATAATTTAGTCAAAACCAAAGAGGACTTAGAAAAATCTTCTTTGCAACGTCAGTTAGAAACTGACGTGATTGCAACATCTGCCGAAGAGATGGCAGTGACAGTTGCCTCAATTTCTGAAGAAACCAGTAATTTGAGTACTCAAATGCAAGAGGCAAATGATTACACTAAAGCGGCAAGTGAAGTGATTGTTAAAATTAACGCTCAAAATGAAAGCCTCACGGCGGCCTTAGAAAATACCAATGTGCAAGTTGTTGAGTTAGCTAACTCAACAGAGGCTATTTCAAACGTGTTATCTGAAATCACCAGTATTGCAGAGCAAACAAACTTATTGGCGCTTAACGCGGCGATTGAAGCGGCAAGAGCTGGAGAGCAAGGAAGAGGTTTTGCAGTGGTGGCCGATGAGGTACGAGCATTAGCAACACGTACCAAAGACAGTACTAATAAAATTGGTGGAACACTTTCACTACTGCAGGGCTATTCTGAATCAACGACTGAATCTATGACTGAGAGTATTCAAATTGTTCAATCAGTGATTGAAAGTGCAGATAAAGCACAGCAACAAATTGTGCAAGCATCTGGTTTAGTTGAAGACGCCAGTTCAATATCAATCAGTGTGGCAGCAGCAGTTGAGCAGCAAGCTGTGACAACAGACGGTATAGCCAAAAGTGCAGAAACACTTAGAGGTACAGTACAAACAGACAGGGAAAAAGTCGATTTGTTAGGCTCTGAAGCCACAAAAGCCAGTCAAATATCCGGTGACATGGAGCAAAGTATTGCCCGCTTTAAGTCGTAAATTAAAAAAGCGGCACCTTACTATTGTAGGCGTTTGGATTATTTTTACGGTGCTGGCATTCGCTTATTTTTCAACAGCGAGGTTAGTCAATTTTGATGTTGATAACAAATTGCTGGAGGTTGACCACCTTCAGCTTGGACGTTATTTGAAAAACTATCAGTCCTCCCAAGAAAATGGCTTAGCGAATAGTGTGATTCATTTTTCTAAGCCAAATTGTACTTGTAAAAAATTTAGTCAGGATCATATCCAAGATATTAATAAAATGGCTGAAGACAACCAATTCAGTGTGACCAATGTGGTGCTTGAACAGCATGCTATTATCCCTGCTACCCCTTCAGTTGCTATTTTAGATGCCTTTGGAGAAGTGATTTATTTTGGTCCTTATGGTCAAGGTTTAGGTTGCTCGCAAACGTCTGGTTTTGCGCAAACTATGCTTAATAACTTTGTAAAAGGCTTTTCAGCTAACATTATTATTAGGGAAGCAAAAGGTTGTTATTGCTCTGTGTGATAATCTGCAATTAAGCCTTTTATATTTTACCCAACTCATCAAGTATCGACCTGTCTAGTACGATTATTTTTCCGTAACGTAAAGCAATAACTTTATCTGTTTGTAAGCTTTGTAGTATTTTGTTCACTGTTTGCCGAGAGCTATGGATCAGCTGAGCAAGTGAGTCTTGAGATATCGCCAATTCATTGGTTGTTGCGCCCTGATGTTGTTCTTCTAAACCTTGTTGCATCAAACTTAACCTTTTACACAATTGGCCTTTTAAGGATAGACAGCCAGTTTCATCTATTAAGCTAAAGGTTGCTCTTACTCGCTGACATAACAGGCGCATAATGTGAATTTGCCACTGGTTATGTTCAACCAGTAATAGATCAAAAGCGGATTTTGGACACATCAGTAAGGTGGTGGAACCCTCGGCATGGGCGTCGTGTGTGCGAGGTAGTCCATCTATTAAGGATATTTCACCAAACCAATTTCCAGTCTGGATCCAAGTGAGTACTAGCTCCCTGCCTTCCAGAGTAAAGTTACTGGCGCGAATTCGACCTGTAAGCACACAATAAAAGCCATCGGCTAGGGCATTTTTTTGATGCAACATTTGTTTGTCATTCAGATGTTTTATTTTACTTCGTTGTTGTAATTGTTTGGCCAAATCTTCTGGCAAAGAAGCAAACCATGGGTTTTGTTTGAGTATGTTATGTATTTCACTGGCGAGCATAAAAATATTCCAATTGTCATCTAGGCGACAGTTTGTATTCTGCGCAGTAGATTAAGGTAGTGCAACTTAAATTTAGCCGAGAATGTGATATGACCTCTTCAGTAAAACAACAAGTAAGTGAACAAGAATGGCAAACCCGAGTGGATCTAGCCGCCAGTTATCGAGCAGTGGCCATGTTTGGCTGGGATGATTTAGTGTTTACCCATATATCTGCACGGGTACCGGGACCGGAACATCATTTTTTAATTAATCCATACGGATTGATGTTTGAAGAAGTGACGGCTTCGAGTTTAGTTAAGATTGATCTTCAGGGTAATAAGGTGATGGACTCAGAATATGAGATCAATCCTGCTGGTTTTACTATTCATAGTGCTGTGCATGAAGCACGTGATGATGCTAAATGTGTTATGCATTTACATACTGCAGCAGGTATTGCGGTGTCGGCCACTAAAGAAGGTTTGTTGCCTCTTAGTCAGCAATCGTTGTTTGCCTTGTCGTCTTTGTCTTACCACGACTATGAAGGTGTAGCACTGAACCCTGATGAGAAAACACGCCTTGTGGCTGATTTAGGCGAAACCAATTTTATGATTTTGCGTAATCATGGCTTGTTAACCTGTGCGGGCTCTATTGCTGATGCATTTTTAGCTATGTATTTATTAGAATGTTCGTGCCAAATTCAGCTTAAAGCACAGGCTAGTGGTCAAGAATTGATCCCTATCCCATCACAAATTTTAGCCGGTATTCAGGCCCAAGCGAAACAAGTAACACGTTCTGCAGGTGGAAGCTTGGCATGGCCGGGCATATTGCGTAAATTAGACCGCATCAATCCTGGATATGACTTATAAAGTTTGAATCAACTTAGTTTCGAAAATTACCAAAAACATGCAGATTATAGCCAATTGTGCGGTCACCGTATCGCACATTGGCAGTCTTTAGGTTTTCAACAACAAATAGACAAACCCACAATAGTATTTATTCACGGCTTTCCAAGTGCTGCTTGGGATTGGCATTACCAGTGGAAACACTTAGCTGGGGAATACCGATTACTGAGTTTAGATTTATTAGGTTTTGGTTTATCCGATAAACCGACAGATCACCAATATAGTTTGCTCGAGCAAGCCGATATTGTGCAGGCGTTACTCAACAGCCAAGGTGTTAAGCAATATCATATCTTGGCCCACGACTATGGTGACTCGGTTGCCCAAGAGTTGTTAAGCCGACAGGATGATAGTCCGAATGACGTAAAAATTTTGTCTGTTTGTTTTCTAAACGGTGGTTTATTTGCTTCCCATCACAGACCATTATTTACCCAGAAATTATTAAAAAGTTGGCTCGGCGGTTTGGTCAGTCACTTTATGAATAAGTCGAGTTTATCCAAAGGGTTTAATAAAATATTTGCCAAGCATAGTCCGCCCAGTGCGCTTGAAATAGATACCCTGTGGCAATTAATCGAGCATAACAATGGCAAAAAAGTGTTGCCTAAGTTGTTAAGCTACATTGATGAACGCAGTCAACATGGACAACGTTGGGTTGAAAGTATGATCAGTACCTCTGTTCCCCTGTATTTTATCAACGGTATTCACGACCCGATTTCAGGGCAACATATGCTCGACCATTATATTGATATTATTCCCAAGTCAAAAACAACCGCGCTTGATGTGGGGCATTACCCACAGTTAGAGGCACCCAAAGAGGTTTTGGCTTTGTATCAGACTTTTTTGAATGAAGTTATAGGTTGAATTTTCTACACTGAGCCTTATTACTATTGTCTTACTTCGAACATAAAGAACCAATATGTATCAATTAGCCCAAGTTAATATCGGTATCGCCAAAGGCGAAATGGATAGTGAGGTCATGAAGGTGTTTGCTGATAATCTTGAACCCATCAATGCCATTGCTGAAGCATCAGTTGGTTTTGTATGGCGTTTAAAGGACGACGGTGGCAACGCAACCGATATTGTTTTTTCAGACAATCCTAATGAATTAGTGAATATGTCGGTTTGGGAGTCGGTAGATGACTTAAAACACTTTATGTTTAAAACTCATCATATTGATTTTCTAAAGCGTAAAAAAGAATGGTTCGAAACACCGTCACAAGCAACTTATGTACTGTGGTGGATCCCCGCCGGACATCTTCCTAGCATTGAAGAAGCCAAACAAAAATTGACGTTAATTAGAAAATACGGAGAAACAGCCGAGGCGTTTAGTTTTAAAAAGGTGTTTGCTTCTCCAAGCGACTGCTCTTAATTAACTAATATATTAGCACCAGTTGTTTTCATAAAACATGTCAGGGCATGGCATAATATCCGCCTCACAACATTTGTTATTTCTTATCTATGAAAATCTATTACGAAGACAGTATGCCTTATGCCGCTGAGTTCTTTTCTGAACTGGGAGAGTGTCAGGTATTTTCTCATAAAACTGTTGATTCTAGCATGTTGTCCGATGCGGATGTTTTATTGGTGCGTTCTACCACAAAAGTAAACGCTAACTTACTTGACGGTAATTCCTGTCTCAAATTTGTGGCGACTGCCACTGCAGGTACCGATCATATAGACCAAGAGTATTTAGCAAAACGCGGGATTCCTTTTGTTTCAGCTGGTGGCTGTAATGCAGTCGCTGTAGCTGAATATGTGTTGAGTGCTATGGTCGTAACAGCCAATAAGCAAAACTGGAATTTAGCCGACAAAACAGTGGGCATTGTTGGGGCAGGGCATGTGGGCACCGCACTATCGAGAGTATTAACGGTGCTCGGCATTAAACACAAGTTGTGTGATCCACCTTTGACCGATGCAGGCGACCCCCGAGCTTTTGTGACTATGAACGAAATTATGCAATGTGATGTGATTACTTTGCATGTGCCCTGGGTTAAAGCAGGCAAATATCAAACACAAGGTATGTTTGATAAACAAAGATTAAGCCAATTGTCTGAACAGCAATTATTAATCAACGCCTGTCGAGGTGAAGTGATTGATAACCAGGCCGCACTAGAATTGTTTGAGCAGGGTAAAAAGCTGAATCTGGTGTTGGATGTATGGGATAACGAACCTGATATTAAATTGGAACTGATCCCGCATATCGCGCTTGCTACAGCACACATAGCCGGCCACACCATTGAAGGTAAAGCCAGAGGTACCGAAATGTTGTATTTGGCTTTGTGTGAGTTGTTAGGAAAACAAGCAGATAAAAAACTCAGTGATTATTTACCTGAATCCACTATTGGGCCTTTGCTAGTCAAAGAGGATCAAGACTTGTTACAGGCTGCAAGTCAGTTGACACTTGAAGTGTATGATATTTCGCAAGATGATCAAGCCTTTAAAAAACAAGCACAAGGTCCAGAGCAGTTTAGATATATCCGAAAACACTATCCTATAAGAAGAGAGTTTTCTGCAATTGCCGTAAATACTGGAAATTTTGTTGATTCAAAGGCAATCTACGCTCTTGGATTTTTGCCGACTAAATAGTCTAGGCGAAATTCAAATCAACCCATTTTTTTTAAATTTTTAGGAGTAATAAAACCATGTCTCGGGCCTTTGATGTCGCCGTGTTGGGCGCTACTGGATTAGTAGGACAACACATGATCGAAATTCTTGAACAGAGAGATTTTCCGATCAACAAACTTTATCCATTAGCCAGCGCACGTTCTGCAGGTGGAAAGGTGACCTTTAAGGGAAAAGAGATTACCGTTTTAAATGCTGATGAATTTGATTGGAGTCAGGTGCAACTTGGTTTCTTTTCTGCTGGTGGCAGCGTATCTGAAAAATTTGCGCCAATCGCCGCTGAAGCAGGGTGCGTGGTGATCGACAATACGTCTCACTATCGTTACGACGCTGACATCCCTTTGGTTGTGCCAGAAGTAAATCCTCAGGCATTAGCTGAGTTTCGTAATCGAAATATTATTGCCAACCCAAATTGTTCAACTATCCAAATGATGGTGGCCTTAAAGCCTATCCATGATGCTGTTGGTATTGAGCGTATTAACGTGTGTACCTATCAGTCTGTGTCTGGGGGTGGTAAAGCCGCTATCGATGAATTAGCTCATCAAACTGCCGCGTTGTTAAGTGGCAAAGAAGTGAAAACCGAAGCCTTTAGTCGACAGATCGCTTTTAACGTTATCCCGCAAATTGATGTCTTTATGGACAATGATTACACCAAAGAAGAAATGAAAATGGTCTGGGAAACGAAAAAAATCATGGGCGATAACAACATTTTAGTGAATGCAACGGCTGTTCGTGTACCGGTATTTTATGGTCATGGTGAAGCTATTCACATAGAAACACTTGCCCCCATTGATGCTGAAGACGTTAAAGATTTACTCGCCAATGCGCCAGGTGTGGTATTACATAGAGAAAGAGAAGATTTCCCTACTCAAGTAAGCAGTGCCAGTGGTAACGATGATACTCATGTGGGTCGAGTCAGAAACGATATTTCTCATCCTAATGGGATTAACATGTGGGTTGTTTCAGACAATGTACGTAAAGGTGCTGCAACCAACAGTGTGCAGATTGCTGAAGTACTGATTAGAGATTATATGTAGATATAAATCTGTCGAGAGCCACGGGCATGTGTGGCTCTCATTAATTCCCTTCTATTGCCGATAATATTACAAGTATTTTAATAAACTAACCTTGTCTTGGAATTCAAGTTATTTATATTGGCATACAAGCCAGTGATTCTAGATCAATCTGATCATCTGGTTTATAGTTGTGTAAATATTTAGCGGTTATTCTCAAACTTGGAATACGAATTGCTAAACCATATAAATCTATGCACCAATAAGTCAATAAAATGACAACTGTAGCAATGACTTAGCAAGCCATTTATAGCGATAGATAATTACTTTTTTAAACTAGATTATTCCAGAATAACACCGCAGCGTACGGCCATCTTTATTGTGATGAAAGTTGAATTTTTGGGGAAAAAGGAAACATATGAATTTGCGAAAGTTAGCAATACAGCTTTTTATCATGCTGAATTTCGTTACTGCTGTTCATGCTCAACAAGTTCAGCTGAAAGGCCCTAAAAACTCTAGGCCACGAGTTTCCCAACCCGCTCCGCAACCAGCACCACAGCAAGCATCTCAACCTGCATCTCAATCCGTATCTCAAATAGCGTCGGAAAGCGTTTACGGGCCAATTGTATCTTCTGATACGTTATGGCAAATAGCCAAACGATATAGACAAAATAACTCACAGTCTATTTACCAAGTGATGCAAGCTATCTTTGAGCTTAACCCTGAAGCATTTGATCAACAAAACCTCAATTTGTTAAAAGATGGCTCAATGTTAACATTGCCATCAGAGCGCTATATCGCCAGTGTTAATACACAACAGGCGCGAGAGAAGGCCGAAAACGATTCACAAAATTTTCAATCTAGTGACGCTACTTCTAATACAAAGAACCAACAAACGGCTGCTGCAAACACCGAAGCACTTAATCAAACTAAAGAGTTTATTGAGCAAAAATTAGGTGCTATTGACGAGGCACAAAATCGCCAGTTTATGGCAATTCGGAAGCAATTTGCCGAATCTATCAACAGTGTACAAAGCATATTAGATGAGAATAAAAAATTATCTGAGCGACTAGCTAAAGTTAATACCGATATTGATGAAATGCGCGTTCAGGAAGAACAAAAATCCCTGCAAATGAATCAAATGGGTGAAAGCATTGAAGAGCTATTAGAAAAGTCGCGTCAGGATGACGCTGAAAAAGCAGCTCAAATGGTTCAAGAAGAAAAGTCTTGGCTAGATAACCCTTTGACACTGATATTGGTGTTCACATTACCTGTTTTATTAATACTTGCCGCTTTTGCCTATTGGATGATTAAACGCAAGGCACCAGCGTTAGTCAAACCAGAAGAGGATGATATTGACGACCTTTCTTTGGATCCTCTGGCAGCCGAAATGGATGATTTATCCGATTCTCTAAGTGCTGAATTGTCGGAAGACGCTTTAGATGAAACAGATGAAACAGATGAATTAGATGATGATAATTTGTTTGGGGATGATGATTTACTCGATGATGTGTTATCTGAAGAGCTTGAAGAATCATTAGATGATGCGCTGGAAGATAGCATAGAAGAACCTCTTGTTGATGACGCTGAAATATTTGATGAGCTAGGTGACGATGTACTTGACGATGACGAATTTGAAGAAGGGTCTGAGGTTGTTGAGCAAGATGACTTAGATAGTTTATTCGAAGAAGATGACGACTTGTTAGCTGAAGTTAATGAAGACGTAACCGACGACTTGTTGGCTGAAGTTAATGAAGATGTTGCTGACGATCTGTTAGCTGAAGTACAAGGTAGTGATGAAGACTCTGACCTAGATGACATGTTGATTGAGGAAGACGAGCAACAAGTCGACTCTACAGTCGATGAGATGGAATATGAGGAAGACGAATCACTTCTGGCTCCTGTTGAAGATGAAGATGAAAAAACCATTGAGTCAGTGGTAGACGACGAAGAACCACCAGAAATTAGTATTGATGACCTACTTGATGAATCAACAGATGAAGTGTTCGAAAACTCTCTGACAGATGATTCAGAGGGCATTAACGAAGAAGTACTGCAAAACTTAGATAAAGAAATCGCTTCTCAAAATGAAGAATTAGATAGGGTTACAGGTAGTCTAATTGATGAATTAGAACAAGTCGAACAAATGCGTTCTATGCTTCCAGATGATGATGAAGAAGAACTATCCGACGGCGCTGATCCTCAGCTGGATATTCAAAAACTCGATGATTTAGCAGAAGAAATAGATGAAGATTTGTTGGCCGATGAAAGCGCTGACGATTTGGTCGATGAAAGTGCTGACGATGACATCGAGATTGATATATCTGAAGTCCTACAAGGGGCTGAGCAGGCAATTGAAATAGAAGATTCAGAAGATTCAGAAGAGTCGAAGTCTGAGGTTGAAGCTGAAGAGTTAGTAGAGTCAGAGCCAGAAATTGAAGCTGAAGCGTCAGTAGAGCTAGAGCCAGAAATTGAAGCTGAAGCGTCAGTAGAGCTAGAGCCAGAAATTGAAGCTGAAGAATTAATTGAGTCAAAGCAGGAAGTTGAATCTGAAGAGTTAGTTGAGCCAGAGCCTGAAGTTGCAGATGAAGCGTCAGTGGAATCAGAGCCTGCTGTTGAAGCTGAAGCGTCAGTAGAATCTGAGCCTGCTGTTGAAGCTGAAGCGTCAGTAGAATCAGAGCCTGAAGTTGCAGCTGAAGCGTCAGTGGAGCCAGTGCCTGAAGTTGCAGCTGAAGAGTTAGTTGAGCCAGAGCCTGAAGTTGCAGCTGAAGCGTCAGTGGAACCAGAGCCTGCTGTTGAAGCTGAAGTGTTAGTTGAGCCTGAGCCTGAAGTTGCAGCTGAAGCGTCAGTGGAACCAGAGCCTGAAGTTGCAGCTGAAGCCTTAGTTGAGCCTGAGCCTCAAGTTGCAGCTGAAGCGTCAGTGGAACCAGAGCCTGAAGTTGCAGCTGAAGAGTTAGTTGAGCCTGAGCCTGAAGTTGCAGCTGAAACGTCAGTGGAACCAGAGCCTGAAGTTGCAGCTGAAGAGTTAGTTGAGCCAGAGCCAGAGCCGGAAGTTGAAGCTGAGGAATTAGCTGAGCCAGAGCTTAAAGCAGAAGCGTTGGTAGAACCTGAAGTTGAAGAAGATGAGTTGGCTGATCTAGAGCGGGCAATTGAAGATGAAGACTTGCTTGAGCCAGAATTCGAAGCGCCAGCCAGTAGCATTGATTCGATATTAGACGAAGATCAGTTAGAAAAAGCCCTAGAAGATTTTGAAAAAGAAGAGTTGGATGAGGTATTAGAAGATCTCACATCAAATGAAACTGCCTCTATTAGTTCACTGGATGATCTAGAATTTTCTGCAGATGACTTTGTGACTAAAGAACAAAAAATTGAGCCTGTAGCATCAGCGGTGCCAACCTTAGATGATATCGAGTCGATTGACGATTTTGATGATAGTGAACTAGAAAATGCATTTGATGAAACGGTCGAAGAGTCATCACCTAGTAATAATGACGAATTAGACGATTTACCAGGATTGGGGGATTGGTTAGACGAAGATGATGTCAAACCTAGCACCCAACAAGCTGGGAGCAATCAGGATAATGACGTCATAGAAGAGCTTGAAGAGTCAAGCTTTGATGAAATTCTTGAATCTATCGATTTAGACGATGACATATCAACTACAGAAGATGATGATACTGGGTTTGATATTGCCGCTTTACTGGATGAAACAGCACAAAGTGAAAGTGTCAATTTTAGTGAGCAAGAGACAGAAGATTTTCTGGATGTTGAAGCCTTGTTGAATGAAAGTGTTGATGCCGAGTCTGATGATGAAATAGACAAAGCGTTAGATTTAGACATTCCTTTAGAGCCTTTTGTCAGTGAGCAGGATGGTTTAGAGATGATCGATGTTGACGCTGATGACGGTTTAGGGGCTAAGTTAGATTTGGCACATGCCTATATTGAAATTGGTGAAGACGAATCTGCAAAAGAATTATTAAGTGAAATAATTGAAAATGGCACACCAGAGCAAGTTAGCCAAGCTAAAGGGATTTTAGGTACCTTAGATTAGTAAGGTTTTTTGGATTTAAAGGGACCACTGCATTAGTTATTGATTGGATTAAGCGTTTCATGAATTTTTGGGCTTTCTCGCCTTAGTGTATGTGGATGTTATTCAACTGCGCATAAAATTTTATTTATATTCAAGATGTATGAATGATTTAGTTAATTTCTCCTGTCTACTCTCCTTGGGTATGAATTATTGTATGCTTGTCTTTGCTGGCAGATACGTTAACTAATGTGAGTGTTCATGAATAGATTTTTGATTGTTTTTTTATTGGTTAGTCATGTTGTTCAATCTAAAGAAATATCAGTCAGCCTTTTGACGAAATCTGATCAAGAGCTCGCCAATGTTGTTGTGTACTTTACGCCTAAACAGAAACAGGGTTTAGCGCAAACCCACGAAATGGCTATTATGGATCAGGTGGATACACAATTTTCACCGCATATTTTGGCGATACAAAAAGACACTCAGGTTCGTTTTCCCAATTCAGATTCAATCAAACACCACGTGTATTCTTTTTCACCAGCTAAAACCTTTGAATTACAATTATATAAAGAGCTTCAGGCAGATCCTTTACTCTTTTCAAACCTTGGTTCGGTTGAGCTAGGCTGTAACATTCATGATTGGATGTTAGGTTATATTTTTGTTGTTGATACTCCGTATTTTGGCAAAACTGATATCAAGGGAAATCTGACCCTAGATTTACCTGATGGCGAGTATCAACTAGATGTTTGGCATCCTAGGATCAAGGATAAATTGAGTTCTTTATCCAGACAACTTACATTGCCGAGGGAATCTGAAATAAAAATTAACCTTAAATCAGCACTTTTGCCTGACGTAAATCAATATGAAAATGTATCGGATGAATTTTCTGATTATGAATAAAGATTTGAAATGGAAAATGGAGTCTTACGGGAAGGTTTTACAAGTATTTTTTCTGAACCTGTGTATGTTAAGCGTTAATTGTATCGCTGCTGAAGTTAAAGGGGTTGTGCAACTTAACTATGTTAAGGCGGATGAACAACCCTCTTGGTTTGATAAGGACACAGGCATTCTCGCCTACTCCAAAGATAGTGCAAACGTACAACAAGCTTTGGTTGAGCTGTCAGATAATTTTGCCAGTGGTCTGAGTTACGTTGTTGTAGCTAATTATTACCAGTTGGGCGAGCAAAACCTTGGTATATCCCAAGCCCAGATCAGTTACAAACCATTAAGTAATAGTAAATTTAGGTGGCGCGCAAGAGCTGGCTTTTTCTATCCTAAATTATCTTTGGAGAATGTTGATACTGGATGGCTGTCACCTTTCACCTACACTCAATCAGCAGTGAATAGTTGGGTCGGGGAGGAGCTGCGTACCGCAGGATTGGAATTGACCTTATTTAGTCCTGGTCGTGCTCGCAATAGTCCTATCTCCTGGGAATTCCATGCTTCACTGTTCAAAGCAAATGACCCTTTGGGGACACTTATAAGTTGGCGTGGTTTTGCATTGCATGACAGACAAAGTTTAAATAATGACCGTGTACCTTTTGCACCCTATCCCAGTGTTATTCAAACAGACCGTATTTTTCATCCAGATTATGTTGAGCCTTTTCATGAGTTGGATGGGAACATTGGTTTTTATCTGGGTACACACATTGAATATTATAAACAGTCCACTTTGCGCTATTACTATTACGACAATCAAGCCGATCCATTAGCGGTCAGTCAGGAAAGATTATACGCTTGGCGAACTAAATTTCATTCCCTTGCTGTACAACATAAATTTAATGGCAATACACGTATACTGGGGCAATGGCTAACAGGCAGTTCTGTCATGGGCGACCGCTTTGTTTTTATTGATTTTGATGCTTGGTATGTGATGCTGAGTCACAAACACAAAGACCATAGAATTAGCCTGCGTTTTGATAAGTTTAAAGTCGCGGAAGATGATATTTTTCCATGGGACCCGAATAATAGCGATGGCCAAGGTTATACATTGGCTTGGCGGTATGATTTAGATAAGAATTGGCAAATTGGTGTTGAGCAGCATATCAATAAAAATGCTGCTGATATCAGAGCAACCTTAGGTCAAAAAGTCGAAATCAATCAACAGCAAAGCCTCGCAGTACTGCAATACCGTTGGTAAAGAATATATAACCTGAGTACAGGTTATATGCTGCCCTGCTGTTCAATCACTAATACTCTCGCTTCACCAATAGGAGCAGCATAGTGTTTGGTGCCAGTGGACGCATAAAAGATGTCGCCTATTTCAAGTGGTTTTGAAAACTGTTTACCATGTTGCTCGTAGTACATGACAACTTTACCATCCAATACCACAAATACTTCTTTACCCTCATTAATATGCCAATAATATGGCGTGTCGATCCAATGCAGGCGGGTTGAAACTCCTTGCATGCGGGCAATCGTTATTGCCTGCCATGAATTTTCAGCTGTAAAATCTTTGGCGCTAATAAACTGCATTTAGTTAGTAACCCTTTTAGTTGATGGTGGATATTTGTCTAAGAGTTCTTTAGGGCGAATGGGCCTTTTCTCCAAGTTACCGCGGCAATTTGGACAAATATGTGTATGTGAATTGACGGCGCAATTTTCACAGAAAGTACATTCAAATGTACAGATATAGGCTGCTGAATCGGCAGCTAAGTCGAGGTTACAACTTTCACAGTTGGGTCTAAGTTGCAGCATGCTGTTTTTCCTTAGTTGGGCAATGGAATCCTGTATTGGTCCACTGGAATTCCATTTGTTTAGCCGTAGATAATGCCAGTTGTTGGCTGTAAAATTTGCTGAGCAAATGTAAGCTCATGTCGATGCCGGCAGAAATTCCACCAGAGGTGATAACGTGTTGGTTATCTACCCAACGAACATTCTCAATTATCGGAATATCAGGAAATGATTGTTTAAAATCCTCGATATCACTCCAATGGGTTGTGGCTTGATAATTGTTTAGGATGCCGGCTTGGGCCAATAAAAAAGCACCGGTACAAACAGAGGCGATAATAGGAACCTTATTCGCTTGTTCTTTTAGCCATTGAATGATTTGGGCTTTATGCATTTCTTCGGTGTGCACACCTCCGGCTACTATAAGCAAATCAAGTTTTGGGTGAGTTCCAATACAATATGTTGGTGTGATACAAAATCCACCTCTTGCCTGAATAGCCAGTTCAGTCTCGCCAATCAAAAATACATTCATTCGTAGTTTTTTTTTGTTTAAGCGATTAGCGGTAGAAAACACTTCAAAAGGACCAGAAAAGTCCAACACTTCAGCGTTTTTATAGATGTATATGCCAATATTTAGCTGTTCAATTTTATCTGCCATTAGATTTATCCCAAGGTGATTAACGTATGTTGATAATTATATAAGCGACTATTTTAGGCTTATGAAGTCCCGTTTCTTGATATGTTTTGTTGTTAATCGAATGAGAAAAATACTAATGGATAAACTGTTTGACAGAAATGACATAAAAGCATAGTTTTATGCCATGTTTGCAACTCGGCGTATCCTATTTGTAATATTTGATCAGTTTGAATTACTGGATCTCTCTGGGCCGTCTTCGGTCTTTACGGCTGCAAAAACATTAGTAGAACAACCAATTTATTCAATATGTACTCTTTCTTCTGGTGGTGGACTTATCGGATCGCGCAGCGGTATTGAGGTCAATAGCCAAGCTATTGAAGGATTCAATGTACGTTCTTCAGACACTATATTGATTGTAGGAGGGGAAAAAAAAGCAATCAGTCAGGTCTCTGAAAAGTCTAATTTAAGTGCTTGGTTGGCGCTAAATTCGCAAAAAGCTGAACGTTTAGGTTCAATTTGTTCTGGTGCGTTAGTGCTTGCAGCAAACGACTTGTTGCATGGTAGAAAGGCCACAACACACTGGGCTGATCTTGAGCAGTTGAGTAGTGATTACCCTAGGGTAAATGTAGAACAAGACGCATTGTATTGTATTGATGACAATATATGGACATCTGCTGGTGTTACAACGGGTATCGACATGGCACTGGCTATGGTAGGCAAGGATCATGATCAGAAAGTGATGCACAAAGTGGCTAGTTGGTTAGTCGTTTATGCTCAGCGGCTGGGACACCAATCGCAGTTTAGTGAATTGTTGGCAGCACAAAATCAGCATATGTTTTCAGATATTGTTGTTTGGCTAGATAGAAACCTGCATAAACCTATTAAAGTAAGAGATATGGCTGAACAATCAGCAATGACTGAACGTACATTTTATCGAAAATTTACTGATGAAGTAGGTTGTACACCTTCGAAGTTTTTAGAAAATAGGCGTTTGTTTAGAGCGAAACATTTATTAGAAACGGGCAGTGTGGTTAAGTCGGTTAGTGTTAACGTAGGTTATAAGTCGATATTGGGTTTTTGTAGTGCGTTTGAAGCTAAGTACGGTTTATCACCAGCATTATATAAACGTATACATTGTAAATGACGGAAAATTTTCTAGCAGACCGGATGGCCTGCTAGAAAATATTAAGACATATAGGTTTTAGAAGAAGCTATAAACTAAAGTCACAGCTGTTTGTGTATCTAGATTGTCGATACCGTCAGCCACATCCGAGTTATGATCTAGGATA
Organism: uncultured Paraglaciecola sp.; assembly: GCF_913020055.1. GTDB lineage: Bacteria > Pseudomonadota > Gammaproteobacteria > Enterobacterales > Alteromonadaceae > Paraglaciecola. The sequence goes on from NZ_CAJWCF010000021.1 coordinate 34,760, forward strand.
AGTGAGACTTTAAGAGATAAACCTCCGCTTATTTGCGCAGACACAGAAGTCTCTGATTTAGACTTAGTATTGTCGCTGCCGACCTCAGTACTAACTAGCTGTTTGAAGTTGGCGGTATCAGAAATTTTCCATTGGTAATCCAACGCAGCCCTAACAATGAACCCATTTTGTTCAACACCTTCGTTAGTTTCAGCAAATGAATAACCAGGACCGATGCTGTAATTAAATTTACTTGTATCGTCTTCCCACAACTTATGTGACCAACCAGTAGCTAAAGTTGCTTGGTAGTCGTAACTGCTAAACTTGTCGTCTTCATATGAAGCAAAACCAAATAAACGATGATCAGGATTTTCTAACTTGTAGTTACCTTGACCTGATAAGAAATATTTTTGTGCGGTTGTTTGTTCCACACCACTGATTTCGTCTTTTTTGTACAATGCTTCAACAGTGAAGTCATTGCTCCACTGAGTCAGTTCCTGATGGGCTGATAACTTAGCTTTAATCGAGGTTGTTTCAGTATTACCTGTTGTTGCAATGTAACCAAATTCGCCGTCCATTGAGAAAGGTTTTACTTCGTCTGCTGCTAATACATTCCCTGCGGCACAGAGCCCAAGTAAAAATAAAGATTTGTTCATTCGTATATCCTTTGTGTGTAAATAAAACTCAGTAGCCATGCACTTAATAGTCTGACAGAAACTTAACTATAATCGTATTCTACGTTAGTCGAACTTTGTTTAAAAAAACTGATAAACCAAGGTTACTGCGGCTTCAGTGTCCAGTTCTTCAGTATCGGGCCCAACGCTGGTATCGAGATTCATGACCAAACTTAACTTCATAGCCAAAGCCCCAGTCAACTTTGTAGACAGTGAGGTTTCAGATTTGGTTTTGGTAAATTCTTGGTCTGCTTCAGTGCTCAAAAATTGTCGAAAAGTCGCACTTTTAGAAAATTTTCGTTTGTATTCCATTGCAGCTCTTACAATAAGACCTCTGCTATCTTCTTCATTATTATCATCTTCAAGTTCTGATATGGCGTAGCCGGGACCCACACTGTATTTAAATTCACTTTGTTTATCGTGCCACAACCTTGACGTCCATCCGGTTGCAAATGCAGCTTGGTAACGAAAACCACTGAAGCGATTATTTTCATATTCACCGTAGATAAAAAGTCGGTCATCGGGTTCTGCCAGTTTGTGATCGAGTTGCCCAGATAAGAATAGTTTTTGTGCTGATGCGGTATTACTTCTTTCACCCTCAACTTCTTGTTGGCTTTGTTTGTAAAGAGCATTACCTCTGATTTGATAACTCCAAGAGGTTAACTCTTGACTGGTATTTATCTTAGCTGTGATTGTTGAGGTATTGGTATTTCCACTTGCCACCAAAAAGCCAAATTCGCCAATCATGGATAATTCATCATCATCATCATAAGTAGGTCTATCTGCTAGATAAAGAGAGTGCATGATGCCTTGCTTAGCAAAAGCACTACTTGCCGTTAGTAAAACAAAAAGGAGGAGAAAGCACTTCATGATCTTAAAAACACTACTAATCTAAAAATTTAGCGGAATATTATATCTATAATTATTAGACTTGTGGATAGATAAAGCACAAAACATGCAACAAATACGGGTTTTTCAAGGTGTTTTTCCCTCCCATCCCCAAATGACCAATTCAGTATGACAGGGCACTTTGCGGTAGGAGAGGTGGAATGATTAGCCAAATGAGGGGTTCATAACACTCAATACGCCATCCGCTTCCATTGATGCAAATTTAACCGCATCTTTCAAATCTTCTTGATCGAGCTTCAAATATTTTAAAACTAGAGGAGTGACTAACTGACTAGCTGAATACAAATTATCATGGGTCATCGCAACAGCAGCTCTTACAGCGGTATAAATTATCGCGATATCTTTACTTTTTAATGCTTTATTTTCATCATGCAGTTCCATCACTGGAAGGTATAACTGGCTAGGTAAATGCCAAAATTCCATTAATTTTGCGCTGCAACTTGCGTAGTCAAAACCAAGAACTTGCTTCTGTAATTTCCATGGCGAGGTTTTTTCGTCATATTTACAACATTCAATTGCCAAATTTGGGGCTTGAACGGCCACTAACAACTCACCTAAATTATGTAACAATCCTAATAAGAAAAAACGTTCGCTACCTCTTATTCTGACCATTTTAGCTAGATGTTTTGCTACCAACGCAGCATAAATACTCTGTAACCAAAACCTTTTTAAATCAATTACATCACTGCTGAAGTGTTCAAATGCCGAGCTCGCAGTTTCTGCCATGACTAGATTATATAAGGCTTCGCCACCAATAATATTGATGGCTTTAGCTAAAGAATCGATTTGAGACTCAAAACGGAATAAGGGACTGTTTGCTAACTTAAGTAGTTTAGAAGATAAAGAGGGATCGAGGGAAATGAACCGACTAATATCCTCTAAGTCTGATTGGCCATCATCTAACATTGCGCGGATACGCACACAAATGTCCGGTAAGGCAAAAGATTGACTGGCGACTCTAGCAATATCTACTGGGTAAATTGATGACATAGTTTATGTTTTTGGAAATTATGTTGACCTAGTATAAACACTCATGATTTGAAAAAGGAGTTTCTTTTTATTTACATTCAGCTGTCTAGCTAAAATAGGTTGATTTTTATTTAGAAAAAGATAGGGTGTTTTAACAAGTTATTTACAATATGAATGGTTCCTATGGAAGAGCTTTCTGGATTAGATGCTTCTTTTTTATATCTTGAAACACCGAAGATGCCTATGCATATAGGCGGAGTCGCCATCTTAGAAGGTGCGCTTAAATTTGAAGACTTTCGTCAGTATGTAAGTGAGCGGGTGCATACCGTAGAAAAACTTACGCAAAAATTGGTCACAGTGCCTCTTAGTTTAGATAGACCATACTGGGTCGAAGATCCTGATTTTGATATCAATATGCACATGCACCGAACTGCTTTGCCGCGACCAGGTGGCTGGAAAGAACTACGTTATTTGGCATCTAGGTTGTTTTCTCAACAGCTAAACCGAGAACGGCCTTTATGGGAGTTTATCTTCGTTGAAGGCATAGACAGCATCCCCCAAGTGCCAAAAGGCTCAGTTGCCTTAATTAGTAAGGTTCATCACTCAGGTTTTGATGGCAAGTCTGGCGCCGATTTGATGACGATGCTGTTTGACGTATCACCTACACCAAAACCTCCCAAACCAGCTGTTATTAAGCAGAGGCAAGAAATTCCTGGTCCGGTTGGATTGATGGCCAAAAGTGCCTATAACTTTATTTCGCGGCCGACTAAACTTCCAGGATTATTGTGGGATACAGGTAAAGCTACATTAAAAGCCGGTTACATGACCCGAGCACAAGGCATTAAAATGCCTACAATGCCGTTTAACGCGCCCAAAACAAGGTTTAACGATACGGTAGAAATGGAGCGGACCTGGGACTCTGCAATATTGGATATCCATCGCGTTAAGGCCCTTAGAAAAGTAGTAGATGGGGCTACCCTAAATGATGTGATTTTAGCCATATGTGCTGGTGCACTTAGGCATTATCTATTGGAAAAGGGTGAGTTACCTGATAAGCCCCTTGTTGCCATGGTGCCAGTATCAACTCGCACAGCAGAAGAAAAAAATGCCATGGGTAACCAAGTGTCTGCAATGTATGTGCAGTTGGCTACCGATGTTGAAGATCCAATAAAACGCCTTGAGAAGATTCAAATTAATACTATGGTAGGAAAGCTTTATCAAGATGCCATAGATGCAAAAAGTTTGATGGGATACGCCGAATTAATTCCATTTGGTTTAGCGGGTGTGGCAGCGAGGTTTTACTCCAGAGCCGCAATAGCCAAACACCATAGTCCTCTTTTTAATGTGGTTATAACTAATGTACCCGGCCCACAAATACCCATTTATCTAGCTGGTCATAAGCTGATTGTTAATATGGGAACAGCGCCTATTTTTGATGGCATGGGGTTGATCATGCCTATTTGTAGTTATAACGGCACCCTATCTATTAGCCCAACAAGTTCAGCAAATTTAATGCCCGATTTACATATGTTTACCCGTTACATTCGCGAAAGTGCTAATGAGTTGGAGCTGGCGGTGCAGGAAAAACTAACCAATCAAGCGGCCCTTAATGCGCTTATGCAAGACGAATAAGTTACTCCATTTATAGGATTTGTTATGAAACATGTATTACCTACTATACCAAGGCCCTCGTTATTTCATATGTTCAGCGAAGGAAGATCATTAATTGAACTCAGTGTTTTTGGTGCGGCGTTGCCCTTTTTAAGAAAAGCTCCTTCTGGGGACGGTCACCCAGTAATGGTGCTGCCAGGATTCTTAGCCAGTGATTTATCGACTAAACCAATAAGGTCATTCTTAAAAGGTAAAGGTTATAAAACCTATGGCTGGGAATTGGGACGTAATTTAGGTACGCATATAGTCGGTGGTGAACAAGTATTAAGTGACAAATTGATTAATCGAGTGATTGAATTGTCTGTTATCCATAATGCTAAGGTGAGTTTAGTTGGATGGAGTTTAGGTGGTATTTTGGCTAGAGAGCTGGCCCGCATTATTCCAGATTGTGTGCGCCAAGTGATTACACTTGGCAGCCCTTTCAATGGACCTCATGGTTCAACTCCCGCAGCTGAAGGATTGTTTGAATTTATCAATGGTAATTTAGCGCAATCTAATCCAGAGGTGTTGCAGCAAATGTATACACCGCCCCCGGTCCCCAATTCTGCATTGTATTCAAAAAGTGATGGTGTCGCGCATTGGCAAGCTTGTATCAATCACCGAATCGAAGATCATCATCAAGCGGAGAACATTCAGGTAAGAGGCAGTCATACTGGTTTAGGGCATAATCCTCAGGTCGTTTGGGTGGTAGCGAATAGATTGGCTCAAGAAGAGTCTAACTGGCAGCCATATAACAATGATGAGCTTGAAAAATCTCAGTTTTCAGGCAAGCTAAAGTTCGTTTAATATTCTACGAGTTGTAAAGCCTTTGAGTTCGATTGTCCACCACCCTGAGCAGCTGGCTTCAGCTAACGATATTCAGATTAATTACGATAGTTTCGGGGATAAAAGTCATCCTGCGATTGTATTGATCATGGGGTTAGCCACTCAAATGATTTATTGGGACGAAGAGTTTTGTAAATTACTTGCTTCACAAGGTTACTGGGTTATTAGATTTGATAACCGTGATATTGGCAAAAGTACTTGGTTGGATTCTTTGCCGGCCCCTTCTGTTGCGGCGTTACTGGCAAATGCCGTGTTTAAACGCTCCTTAGGCGCAGCTTATTTATTGTCTGATATGATGAATGACACTCTAGGCTTATTGGATGCCTTAAGCATCGAAAGTGCGCACATTGTGGGCGTGTCCATGGGCGGAATGATTGCCCAAGAAATCGCCATTCATCATCCTCATAGAGTTAAAACGTTAACCTCTATCATGTCTACCACTGGTAATAAAAAGCTGCCTAAACCGTCTGCGGCATTTAGTTTGAAAATGCTCAAACCACCGCCTAAAGATGTCAATAAAGCCATCACCTATGGCATGCATGTATGGCGGATAATTCAGGGGGATTTTTATCCATTTGACCAACAAAAAGTGCTTGGTTTGATAAAACGAGCATTACAAAGAGGTTTTAATCCTGCTGGCAATGGGCGTCAACTAGCCGCTATTTTGGACTCACCAGATAGAACTGCAGCTTTGCATACTTTAAAAATACCTAGCTTGATTTTACATGGAGAAAATGACCCTTTGGTACTTGTCGCCTGTGGGCATGCCACCGCTAATGCTATACCAAATTCCAAAATAAAGACTTATCCTGGAATGGGCCACACCATTCCAAGTCAATTATATAACGATATAACCAGACAAATACTGCAACACATTAAGCATGTTACTTAAAACGGGCAAACAAGCCGTTTACGCCGCGTACTAGCCATCTAGGATAGTGCGTGGCCCATTGTACTAATAGTTTATTTGCTACCTTGTCCAAAAATACCACATCCCCTTTCATGCTTGCCTTGTATGCTTGTGCAGCAAGTTCCATTGGGTCTGCTTTTAAAAATTTAGGAATGAATTTTTCCATGCCTTCGGCGTGACTGAGCATTTTAGTTTCTGTCATGCCTGGACATACGCAAGTGACACTTACACCCGTACCACGAAGTTCTTCGGCAATACCCTCTGAAAAAGATAAAACAAAGGCTTTGCTCGCCCCGTAAGCAGCAAAGTTAGGTGTTGGCATAAAGCTGGCGATTGAGCCCACATTGACTATTTTACCTTGCCCGCGATTGATCATAGGATTGATAAACTGTTGTGTCATATTGACTAAACTTTGGATATTCAACTGTAATAAGTTGTTGAGTTTTTGTGGATCGCTTTCACTTAATTTTTCCACTTGCATCATGCCGGCATTATTCACCAAAATATCTATTTTGATTTCTTTAAGAGCGATGGCTTCAAACAATTTTTGTGCAGCATCAACGGGAATGAGATCGGCAGCGAATACCTCAACCTCTACTGGATATTTAGCTTTTAGTTCCTGTGCAAATTCTTCAAGCTTGATTTTGTTACGAGCAACTAATACGAGATCATGCCCATTTTTCGCATATATTTCTGCAAAACTGCGGCCAATACCTTCTGATGAACCTGTAATGAGTGCGGTGTTAAGTTTGGACATGACGAACCTCTTTATTGATTAAACTGATTTGTGGAGGGAGCCTTTAGGCTAGCTGCATTATTTTTTTTGAGTAAATGAATCGTCTAAAAAGCCAAGTTGGTTTGAATCATCAGTTGGACTTTTTTTGTTTTTCCTCAATGCGTTTGCCCTTTTTTTGCGCACTGCACAAGCTTTAATTATTTTGCTCTGTACATCTTGTTCTAAGTTTATCCAATGTAATCTTTCCTCTCTGGAACGATAACAGCCAATACAGAAACCTTTTGCCCCAGACTGGCAAACTCCAATACACGGACTGGTAATTTCAAAGATTTCAATTTGCTTCAAAGTTTACCTCTGTAATTTATTCAACTTACTATAAGTCATTACTCACTCTCAAAACGTCCAGTCTATTTTTAGTCCTTTCTAATGGCGATTGGTATTACACCCGAGCTTTAGTACGATATTTAACCCTAGCATACCAAGGCTTTATTATAGAAAAATATATTAATAACAATCCTGTCATCGTAAACGCTAAAGACAGTAATGCAGCGATTATTAGAATAGGGTGATTAAAGTCTTCGCGTTCTTGATAGTCCATAATATGTAACATCCAGAAAAAATCATAGAGACGCCAGATATCGCTTCGCACCGAGGATATATCACCAGATTGTGGGTTGATATAAAACGTACTATTGATCCAGTCATCGAAATTGACTTGATATAAAGGTGTTGCCAAGTGCCTAACTTCAAAAGGGATTTGTTCTAAATTATAGATTGCTGCCACTTCAACCTGATTAACATGACGTGAGGTGGCAATACTGTTAATTTCAGTTTTGCTTAAATGCCCTACTGGCTGTCCGCTTGAGGGATCAAGCCATTTTGTTTGACCATCAAAACCAGTCGCTTTTATTATCCATTTATTCCCTCTTAGGTGCCAATTTATGCTTTGCCATTGATTGAGGGATAAGGTCTCACTTAGCACTGTGTTTTGCGGTTGTATGCTGTCGCTTATAGGGACAAGCAGATGTTTTCCCCTTACTTCTTCGATAGGCAATACACTCATAACCACGCCGCCACTTATCCATAACAACACTTGGATAGCGACAACAAAACCTAGCCATTTATGTACCTTACGCCAATATTTCACTCAACACCTCAGCTCACCATGTCTTAAAAAGGCCGCTATTAGCGACCACATTAAGTTACCAGATTTTAACTCTGTTGACCGATTTTCCTATCAACTTGGTATCTTTAAAATGGAATTCTTATTTAACACGCTTATCTATGTTTAGCCCCAACTTGTAATAATAAATTATTGGTTTAGGTAGGTTATTGCATTTTCAAATGAAATGAATAAGGTTAAGGTGAATGTATAATTTTTTATGGATATTTGCAGTATGCGCTGTGCCTTTCTTATTGCTTTTTTTTGTTTCACGCTTCTTTCTGTTGAAACACAGAGTAAAGAAAAGTGCTTGGACATGCATGTCATTCAAAATGCACCTTTGGGCTATTACAACAAGGATAATAAACTTGTAGGTATGCACACTGAAGTGCTTGAAGAGATTGAAGCCTTGTCTGGTATTTGTATGCGTATACGGTTAATGCCTTATGCCCGAATATGGAGAAGTATAGAAAATGGGCATCATGATGGAGGAATTGTATTTCGATCCCCTAAACGCTCTCATCTTGTTGAGTATGTTGCCCTTATTAAAAGCTTTAAAACTGTTGTCATTCCAAAAGTGGGTAAACAAATTCGAACATATGATGATTTATCATCGCTTATTATTGGTAAAACTCGCGGGACTCGTTTGAGCGATAAATTCGATAATGATGATAAATTGACAACCTTAGAAGTGACGAACTATAAGCAGGCAGTTAGCATGCTTAATATTGACCGTGTTGATGCAATTGCGGGCAGTGCCTTAGTCCTTTCCTACCAGCTCTCACAAAATAAAATTCCAGTGACAAGTGTTGACCCAACTAATAATTTTGTAATCGGAGAGCGTGAACAATGGTTGCAGTTATCTAAGCATTCTAAAAGTAAAGTGGATATTAGCCAGTTACGACATGCAGTAAAATTATTGATTGATAACGGCACCCTAAGTAACATCATGAGCAAGTATTACGGAGAAAATTGGCATCAAGTTAATCAGTAGGTGTTAAGTCAATCAATCACTGGTGCATCTTTGCCATTTAGTGACATCTGATACGCTTTGTAACCAATAGTCACACCTGCTAAATCATCGATGTTTTTGCCTAATACATCAAAAACTGGACCCTCTTTATCTGTCCATCAACTACGTAAGTTACTTTGACCATCATATTTTGATCTTTGGTGGTCAAATCCAAGACCAATTTTGTGGCCAATTACTGCGTCAATTGCTCCGTAATTACCGGCATCTTCTGGATTCATATCAAAGAAGGGAATCAGTTTACTGATTGCTGGAAGCAACTACAAAAACTGAAAAAAGTTAAGTATGAGGATTTGTTACAATGAATGCACTTGAGAAATGTAATCATTAAACCATAGAGAACTTGGCTACACAGAGGAGTAAATGGATTAAAATACCTAACTAATCGATGATTATTGGCTTTTCTGTGTGCTCTCCTTTTCCTCTGTGTTGGGAAAAACAAGTTAAATTTGAGCAATAAAAAAGGGCCAGACGGCCCTTTTTGTTAGAAATAAAATGTATTACTTTTTCTTAGCCTTGGCGTTAGGCAAGTCAGTGATACTACCTTCGTACATTTCAGCTGCTAGTCCGATTGACTCGTTAAGAGTTGGGTGAGCATGAATGGTTAATGCTATGTCTTCTGCATCTGCGCCCATTTCAATTGCTAAACCAATTTCACCTAACATTTCACCAGCGTTAATGCCTACAATGGCACCACCAATAATACGATGCGAGTCTTTGTCAAAGATTAACTTGGTTAAACCTTCTGTACGTGCAGATGCTATCGCACGGCCTGATGCAGCCCAAGGGAAAGTCGCCGCTTCGTATTTAATACCTTGTTCTTTGGCTTCTTTTTCAGTTAAACCTACCCATGCCATTTCTGGATCGGTATAAGCAACCGAAGGAATACATTTAGGGTCAAAAAAGTGTTTCAATCCTGAAATTACTTCAGCCGCTACATGACCTTCATGTGCTGCTTTGTGCGCAAGCATCGGCTGACCGATTACATCACCTAAAGCAAAAATGTTAGACACGTTGGTACGAAGCTGCTTATCAACATTGATAAAACCACGCTCATCTACTGCTACGCCGGCTTTTTCTGCGTCTACCATGCTGCCATTTGGACGACGACCAACCGCCACTAATACTTTATCGTATTTAACTGGCTCTGCTGGGGCTTGTTTACCTTCAAAAGACACATACAAACCATCTTTCTTAGCTTCAACACCTGTTACTTTGGTTTCAAGCATAACGTTAAATTTGTCTTTAACGTATTTTTGATAAACCTTTACCACGTCTTTGTCGGCTGCTGGCACTAACTGGTCAAGAAACTCAACCACGTCAATTTTTGAACCCAGTGCACGATAAACAGTACCCATTTCTAAGCCGATGATTCCGCCACCTAGGACTAACATTTTTTCAGGAATGTCGGCCATTTCTAGTGCGCCAGTTGAATCGATTACGCGAGGATCATCTTGTGGAATAAAGGGCAGACTCACTGGCTCAGAGCCAGCTGCAATAATAGCGTTATCAAAGGTAATAGTGGTTTTACCGTCTTTACCTTCCACTTCTAGAGTATTGCTTCCAGAGAATTTGCCATAACCTTGTACGTGTTTTACTTTACGCATTTTAGCCATACCAGATAAACCTTTAGTTAACTGGGTAACTACGCTGTCTTTCCATCCACGTACTTTGTCTAAATCGATGGTGGGTTCACCAAAAGTGACACCGTGACCGGCCATCTCTTTGGCATCGTCAATGACTTTGGCTACGTGTAATAGTGCTTTTGATGGTATACAACCCACGTTCAAGCACACGCCGCCCAATGTTTCACGAGCATCTACTATCACTGTTTCTATACCTAAATCTGCAGCACGAAAAGCAGCTGCATAGCCTCCTGGGCCTGCACCTAATACTACTAGTTGAGTCTTAATTTCGCTCATATGATCCTCAAATTCTGTTTTTGAACAACATGTTTTGCCCGTTGTGCAAGTAACATGTCGTGAATGAATTCAGCCTTGTTGGCTTAATAATAGGTAACAGTATACTGCTACCTATTGTTCACTAAAGTATTATTCTACGTAAATCAGTTAAATTTGCAGCAACTTCAGTAGAAAAACGAGCACCTACCGCACCATCAATTACTCGGTGATCGTAAGACAAACTTAACGGCACCATCAATCGGGGTTCAAATTCCTTGCCATTCCACTTAGGTTTCATCTCTGATTTAGAGACGCCTAATATAGCAACTTCAGGCGCATTAACAATGGGCGTAAACGCTGTACCACCAATACCGCCTAAGCTTGATATAGTAAAAGTACCCCCTTGCATATCCGTTGCTTTTAACTTGCCTTCACGGGCTTTGACTGAGGTTTCAATTAACTCTTGTGACAGTTGCTCAATGCCTTTTTTATTGACGTCTTTAATAACGGGAACCACTAAACCGCCTGGGGTTTCTACCGCGATACCAATATTAATAAACTTCTTAAGAATTAAACTTTCGCCATCATCAGATAATGAAGAGTTAAATGCCGGGTATTTTTCAAGGGCTTTAGCAACTGCTTTCATAACAAAAACTAAAGGTGTAATTTTTAATCCAGATTTGATTTTTCCATGGTAAGCATTTTGCTCTTTGCGGAAATTTTCAACATCAGTGATATCGGCTTCGTCAAACTGGGTAACATGCGGGATAGTGGCCCAGTTACGGTGTAAGAAGGGGCCAGATATCTTTTGAATACGAGTTAAGGGTAATACTTCAATCTCACCAAACTTGGCATGGTCAACCGGTTTAACCGAGGCAATTTGTAAAGCATTACCACCACCAGCTGCATTGCCACTGGCTGTGCGTGGTTTGGCCAATTCTGCTTTCACATAAGCTTGCACGTCTTCTTTAAGAATTCGCTTTTTCGGCCCAGACCCTGCGACTTGGCTTAAATCTACACCAAATTCTCTCGCTACTCTGCGTACTGAAGGTGAAGCGTGGGCTTTACCACCAGTTGATTGAGTAGGTTCCGCTGGCACAGGTGCGGCTTTTGCTGGAGCAGGTGTTGTAACTGCTGGTTTTTCTGCTGCTACTGCAGGAGCTTCTGCCACAGGTGCAGCTTCAGTTGCTGCTGGAGCACCACCGGCGGTTTCAAGCTTAATAACAAGCGTGCCTTGCTTAACTTTATCGCCACTTGATATGTAGACTTCTTTGACTGTTCCAGCGTGAGTCGATGGCACATCCATAGTCGCTTTGTCTGTTTCTAAAGTGATTAAACCGTCTTCTAGTTCAATTACATCACCAACAGATACCAATACGTCAATCACATCAACTTCGCCATCTTCACCTATATCAGGCACAGCTACGTCAACAAGTTCACTTGCAGTGTTCGCTACTGGAGCTGCTGCGGGTGCTGGTTCAGCTGATTTTTCAGCCGCTGCAACTGGTGCTTTTGTTGGTGCTTCTTTTACCGGCGCTGCTTCCTCCGATTCAGCTGAAGCTGAACCGGCTGCTTTAATTTCACCAATGACATCACCTTCTTTGATTTTGTCACCTACTTTGACCGATAAACTGGTTAATTCACCAGCGAAAGGTGCAGGGATATCCATTGATGCTTTATCAGTCTCAACGGTAACAATACCTTCGTCGGCTTCTAGTGTGTCGCCAACGGCGAAACAAATTTCGATTATTTCAACTTCTTCGCCGCCTACATCGGGGACTAGAATTTTTTGAATATCAGACATATGTAAGACTCCTTATCTAGTCACAATTAGGCGTAAAGTGGATTGATTTTATCTGCATTGATCTCAAAGCGTTCAATTGCCTCAGTTACAACACTCTTCTCAACTTCGCCACGTTTAGACAACTCATACAAAGAAGCCACTACTACATAAGCAGCATTCACTTCAAAGTGAGTACGAAGATTCGCACGACTATCACTGCGGCCAAAACCGTCGGTACCTAAACAGCGATAATCAGTGTCGATGAACGCACGAACTTGATCTGAATAACCTTTAATATAGTCAGTCGCAGCAATTGCTGGACCAGCGTCTTTAGTAATGACTTGACCAATGTGCGCAGTCAAAGGTGTTGCTTCTGGATTTAACATATTCCAGCGAACCACGTCTTGACCTTCACGGGCTAATTCATTGAATGAAGTAACAGAATAAACATCAGAAGAGACATTGTAGTC
>NZ_CAJWCF010000022.1 GCF_913020055.1 uncultured Paraglaciecola sp.
CCTATGTAAATAGTCTCGTTGAAAATTCTATTTTGGCGCATTGACGCCGTATTAGGGAGCGTCCATCTCATCACCCATCAGGTTGCTTTTTCTTATCGTTATTTTGACGGTAGTAATACCACTTATCCTGAACAAAGTGGTGGCCCCGAACTTGCCCAAAGCGAAGCGTTAGACAGCACTGATTACCGCAACCAACAAGCGGCTATTAATTGGCAGTGGCAAATCACTCCCCAATGGAAAAGTAGGGTCTCTAGCACTTGGTTTAATCGAGAAGATGAGTATCGATCGCCTGGCATAGTGCCTTATTCCTCTGTACCAGCGAATGGTGCAAATACTGACTTTACCCGAACCAGCAGCACTTGAGTGAACACTCTAGGTGACCAAGAAAGACTGTGGGCCAATATTGGTTTGGAGACAAAAAAAGAACAAGGTGTGAGCGACGGCTACTTGGATATCGGTTTTTTGCTACCCACCACTTTTGATTTGGATCGCCGCATAAACAGCGCTTTTGTTAATTTAAATGGCTTTGTTACTGAGGGTTTGTTACTGCAAGCTAGCGTACGTCATGATGCTGCTGTTGGTTTTAATGACGACCAAAGTGTGCAATTGGGCGTGCGTTATCAACTGAACGATAATCTGAGTTTTCTGCTTAATCGTGGTGAAGGGTTTAAGTTACCGAGCTTTTTTGCCTTGGGCCATACCTTAGTGGGTAACCCTGATCTAAAGCCTGAAACTTCAATCACAGTGGAATTTGGCGTTGAATGGCAGAGTCAACAAGTGACTGCATCAGCCAACTATTTTGATAATGAATATCGTGATTTAGTGGATTTTGATGCCGAGCTGTTTACCAATGTTAACCGTGCAAGTGTTGATATCAGTGGTGTCGATGGTTATGTGCAATGGCAGTCATTAGATAAAAAATGGCATGTTAATGGGCAATTTAATTACAGTGATATAAATGCGCAGAACCCGCTCAATGGCCGACCTAAAATCACCTTGGGTCCTTCGATTGGTTATAACCCGAATAGTGTGTTGAGTTATAACCTGCAAGGGATGTGGGTTGATGAACGTTATGTTACATCGCTGTATACAGGTGATGCACAACAACAAACGTTAGACAGCTATATGCGGTTTGATGCCAATGTGCAGTATCAATATGATGCTAATTGGCAGTTTTCTTTGCAGCTGACCAATATTACCGACAGCGATTATCAGGATGATATTGGTTTTGCAGCAAATGGACCGGCATTTTATCTAGGCGCAAGTTATAACCTTTAAAACCAATTTTTGATGCGCAATGGAAGAAGTGTTTGCTCCATTGCCTAGTCATTATCAATGAAAGAAAACAATAGTTAACCTGCACTTTTGATAAGTAATGTCTTTTATCTAGAGTGCAGGTTAATACCAATCCGTATAACTCTGGGTTTAGCCTAAGTTGCCCAAGCTCGATCGCCCTTCTTATACTCAAGCTCACCATTATATTTACCCGGAGTCGCTTCATAACGAAGGACCTTTGTTGCCCCTTCTTTTGAGGTGAAAAAACTAAACAGGGTCAGTTGCTTTATCAAGGTAAAATAATGGGGAAGTGGTTTATCATCATTACTATTTCTATCGTAGGGAGTGACCGATAAATAATAGATGTCTTGTTTATTATTGTAAGTTTTGGCATCAACATCCAATTGGGTGACAAACTCAGTTTGCTGTTGCGTGTTTAATAATAAATAGGGTGAGCCATAGTCTTTTTGAGATTGCTCATTCAGGGATTGTAATCCTTGGACCAAGACGTCACGTTCTTTTGAGGTATAACAATCATTCGCTAAAATGAGTGCCATTAATCCTACATTGGCATCTTTGGCTCCTGGTGTACTAGTACGAGGTAAAATGACTTCGGCAACTTCATTAAACAAGATGACATCGTCTGAGGAAAATATCGTCTTGCTTAAGGGGACTTGGCCTTTCATTTCGTAGCCAAAAGCATCGCCTCCCACCATGGCAACACCTGTTGTCGCCATGATCATTTTTAACAGATCGCGTCTATCCATCATAGATTCCTCTTCTTAAGTTCTTCAACCGCAAAACTCGCCGCTCTGGCTGTAATGGCCATATAGGTTAAAGAAGGGTTAACACACGAAGCAGATGTCATACAGGCACCATCGGTAACAAACACATTAGGCGCATCCCAGATTTGGTTATGTTTATTTAGAACAGAGGTTTTCGCGTCTCTGCCCATCCTGGCAGTCCCCATTTCGTGAATGCCTTTGCCTATTGGTGAATCCCCGTCCCAGCCTTGCACATTTTTAACGCCCGCTGCTTCTAACATGTCCATTGCATCTTGTTTCATGTCTTTACGCATGCGTAATTCGTTTGCTTGTAATTCAGCATCCATCGACAAAACAGGCAGTCCCCATTTATCTTTCACACTTTTATCCAGTGTCACTTTGTTCTTGTGATCAGGTAATATTTCACCAAAACCACCCATGCCAATGTTCCATGAGCCGGGTTCAGCCAAAGCATTTTTAAAGTCAGCGCCTATGCCTAACTCAGCGACATTTTGCTGCCAGTTTGAGCGAGATGCTGAGCCCTGATAACCAAAGCCGCGTACATAGTCGCGTTTGTCATTGCCCCAATTACGAAATCTTGGGATGTAGAATCCACAAGGACGTCTACCTGAATAATATTTGTCCTCATAACCTTCAATGCTGCCGTGTGCGCCAACTGCTAGGTGATGATCCATAACGTTATGACCAAGTTCCCCTGAGCTCGAACCTAATCCATTATCCCAAACATCAGTGGCAGAATTCATCATGATCCAAGACGAATTTAAAGTTGAAGCGTTTAAGAAAATAATTTTACTATTAAATACATAGGTTAGATTGGTTTCTGAATCCAGCACTTCAACACCGGTGGCTCTTTTGCTGTTTTTGTCATACAGCACTTGCGTCACTATTGAATAAGGCCTGACGGTCAAGTTACCGGTTTTCATGGCTGCCGGTAAAGTAGAAGATTGGGTGCTGAAGTAGCCACCAAATGGGCAACCAAGCCAACATTTATTTCTGTATTGGCAGCCAACTCTATTTTGTTCGGGCATTGCCTGAGTGATATTCGCGGTGCGGCTATGTATAAGATGGCGCATGCCTTTGTAGACTTTTTCTATGCGTTTCGCGACGTCTTTTTCAACCATATTTAATGGTACTGGCGGTAGAAATTGACCGTCTGGTAGCACGTCTAGACCTTCTTGGGTGCCAGCAATACCGGCAAATTTTTCTACATAGTCATACCAAGGCGCTAAATCTGCGTAGCGAATTGGCCAGTCGACTGCCACCCCATCTTTTAGGTTGGCAGTGAAATCTTCAGCATTCCAGCGGTAACTTTGACGCCCCCAAAGCAAAGAGCGTCCACCCATATGATAACCTCTGAACCAATCAAAACGTTTTACTTCGGTGTAAGGGTGATCCTTATCGTTTGCCCACATACCGTTAGTCATTTCATTTAGGGTATATTCTCGAGCCAACTTAGGGTTATCCGCTTTCATCTGTTGCGTAGGTAACCCTCTATGTGGGTAATCCCAAGCCTCGTGAAATGCATTGGTATAATCTTTGATGTGTTCGATATTGCGACCACGCTCAAGCATCAATACTTTTAGGCCTTTTTCGGCCAACTCTTTAGCTGCCCATCCGCCGCTTATTCCAGAGCCTACTACAATCGCGTCATAATCATTATTTGCCATAAATTTCCCTTAAATACATATTTTTAATTGCTGTAAGATGTTTTTATTAGACGTTTTACACATCACAAATTTGAATTGCTTGTCGCAATGATTCGATTTTCCCAGCGGCGTCTGGCGGGGTCGGAATAAACTCTTGTGCCAAATAGCCCTTGAAACCTGTGGCTAATATTGCCCGTGAAATAGCCGCATAATTTAGCTCTTGTGAATCATCAATTTCATTTCTGCCGGGTACACCAGCGGTGTGGTAATGACCAAAATATTGATGTTCATCTTGTATGGTGCGAATGATGTCGCCTTCGCTAATTTGCATATGATAAATGTCGTATAGCAATTTGAAGTTTGGTGAGTCTAAACGCTTACATAAATCGATACCCCAGCTAGAGTTATCCGCAAAATAGTCAGGATGGTCAACCTTGCTATTAAACAACTCCATTTGGATTACCACTCCGCGTTTTTCAGCATAAGGTAATATTTTCTGCAAACCTCGCACGGCATTATCTAGACCAACAGAGGGCTCGATGCCGCGTTTATTGCCACTAAAACAAATTAGATTGACATAACCAGCATCAGCGACCAAATCAATGTGCTTAAGATAACGTTTGATAAGCTCATCGTGAAATTGACTATCACCCCAACCGTCGGTCAAATTTAGCTCGGCACCATTACACATGGACGAGTAAACACCGTGTTTTTTTAAGGTTGGCCAATCTGTTGGCCCAACTAAGTCAATGGCGGTAAAACCTAAATCTTTTACCACCTGACATAATTCATCAATGTTTAAGTCCCCGTAAGTCCAACGACTTACTGAGTGGTGAATATTACCTTTTAAACTAGGATTCGCTGAAGTAGCAGCTGCAGGGTTTTTGCTTTCGGCTGTAGCCGCAAAAGACAGCGTTGACTGGCCGAATAAGCTGGCACTTGTCAAACCTAATGCCACATTTTTAATTAACTGGCGTCGTGACGCAGAGGTGTTAACTTTTGCTTCGGCAGAATTGCTTAAGTTTGACATTCATCGATACTCCCTATGATTTAAAAATAATTAACAACTGAGTATAAATCTTAACAATTAAACGCCCTTAAAAAGACAAGGTAAATAAAAAAAATGGGAATTACATAGAACAAAACCAAAATTTGGGAAATACAGTAACGAACTTAAAAGAATTCATAATTTAATGACTTCAATATTAGGCGCTTTGCGGCTTTTAGCTTCAATACTTTTGGGCACTAAGAATAATAATACTCAAATCTGTTTTCATTATGATATTTACATAGACAGCCATGTTAATTTTTTGTTCAATGTGTTGATTCTTAATTAAAATAATTGATTCTGAATTGGTGGCCCAGACAGTTTTTGTCATATCTAGGCTTGTATGGTCAAACAATTCAAGAAGGTAAATATGAAATTAGTGACCCGTATCCTGAGTTTTTATTTACTCACAGCCTTTACTCAAAATGCGTTAGCGAATACGCAGTCGTTGATAGATCCGCAATTAAGTCTGTTTCAGAACGTTTACAATTATGGACAGGCTGAAGTCATTGATGATGTGATCAGCCTTAACTCTACAGGCAACTTCTTTTTATTAACTAAAAAAACTTACAAGAATTTCATTCTAAACGTTGAAGTGAAAATGCCGAGTGTCAAAGAATACAGTAACTCTGGGATAATATTTAGAGCTCAGCTTAAACCTACAAAAGAGGGGTACCAAGAGGCGGTAGGTTATCAAGCCGAAGTGGACCCATCTAACAGAAAATGGAGTGGCGGGCTGTACGATCAAGCAAGACGAGAATGGTTGCATCCTCCGCACCCTAGTCGTTCACATCCTGATCATCATTTTATTCGAAATGTGTCACCTATGTGGTCAGCTAAGCGCAGCAATGCCTACAAATCTGGTGAATGGAATCGATATCGTATCGAATGTCGAGGTAGCAATATCAAAATATACCTAAACGATATTTTAACCACACATATAATTGACACCAAAGACCAACAAGGTTTGATTGGCTTACAACATCACGGTAGTGAAGAATTAAGAAAGCTTGGTAAAACCAATAACATCGTACGTTTTCGCAACGTGACCGTTAAGGAATTGGATTGAATATGAAGTATTTTGTTTATCTTTTTGGAGCGCTCTTAACATATAGCAGTGCAGTGCCAGTTGACATGGTTAAGAAAAACAAAGGCGATAGGGAAGGTCACGACATGACACCGCCTATCCCAGCAGAAGCAATACCACCGGCTCCCATCTTATCTGTTGAACAAGCGCTTGCATCGACTCAAATTCAACCGGGGTTTGTGCTCGAAAATGTTGCCTCCAAACCTTTTGTGTTAAGCCCTATCGCGATGGCGTTTGATGGTGGTGGCCGTATGTGGGTGGCAGAAATGACCACTTTTATGCCCGACACTGAGGGTAATAATGAAGAATTACCAGAAGGCAATATCGCCATATTAGAAGACAGCAATGGTGATGGCCAAGTAGATAAACGCACAGTGTTTCTGGATGACGTAATTTTGCCAAGAACAATAGCCTTAGTAAAAGGCGGTATTTTGTATGCTGATCTTGAGCAGCTGTATTTTGCAGAAGTACTTGAGGGCGATAAATTAGGTGTTCGGGAAGTCGTAGACCCAATTTATGCCAAAGGTGGCAATGTTGAACACAAACCGAATGGCATGATGTACTCCTTAGACAATTGGTATTAAAACGCAAAAATCGATCGCCGTTACAAAACACTCAATCTAGATGCTGTTGTTCCCCAAGGCGCTGAAGAAATTTATCGTAATCAATATTGGAAAATGGTGTTAGCCGACACTGAATATAGGGGGCAGTGGGGTATCAGTGTTGATGACTACGGCCGTTTATTCCACAACGGTAATAGCTCACCTGCACAAGGTGAATATTTGCGCCCTAGCTCTCTGGTAACCAGCCCGAGTTTCAAAAAACCTAACGCCAATAATATAGGTACGACTCGTGTTTATCCGTCACGGATTAATCCCGGAGTAAACCGAGCCTATCTGCCCAATATATTGGTAGAAGAGGGGCCGAACAAGGGCAAACTAGCTAATTTCACCGCTGCATCGGGTAATCAGATATACAGAGGCGATCAGTTTCCTGCTGAGTTTTATGGTGTGTCTTTTACTCCAGAGCCAGCTGGAAATTTAGTGTCGGTTCGCAGAGTGATTGAACAGCAGGGGATGCTTGGAGGAACTGAACTGTATCCAGAGTCGGAAATATTAACTTCTACCGATGAGCGTTTTCGTCCGGTGAATCTAAACACAGCACCTGATGGTTCGTTATATATAGTCGATATGTATCACGGTATTATTCAGCACAAAGAGTTTTTAACCACCTACTTACGCGAACAATATGAATCTCGCGGCCTAGATAAAAACAATCGTTCTATGGGCCGTATTTATCGACTACGCTGGCAAGATAGGCCACTTGGTGTTGCCCCTCATTTAAACGACAAATCAGCTGCTCAGTTGGTTGCTTATCTCACGCATACTAATGGTTGGTGGCGTGATACTGCTAGGCGACTATTGGTGCAACTTGGCGACCAAACAGTTGTGCCCGCCATTCGTAAATTACTGAATGACCAAAAGACAGATCATCTTGGAAAAATAAGTGCTTTGTGGACCCTAGAGGGACTGGGTGGATTAAATCTAGCCAGTATTGAGGCGGGGTTAACTGACGCTCATCCTAAAGTGCAAATTTCAGCGATTGCACTGAGTATCAGACTAGCAAAAGTGGATCACCCCATTATTGCTAAACATTTGAATGAAATGGCTTCATCAGATTATGAAGTGGCCCTGCAAATCGCTTTAATTGCCGGTGAAATAAGCGGCGAGTTGCCATTGCAGGCTTTAAAAATGGTCATTAAAACCCACTTAACAGCACCGTTAATAAAAGAGGCCGCTATCAGCGGTCTGAATGAGCGTGAAGCTGAATTTAAAGGGTTAATGGCTGCCAGCCAGCAAATGGAATTTTTGGCCATGCTTGATTCTGTGGGAATAAAAGAGGTGATGAAAAGTAATGTGCTTCAGCTAAGCCAAAGCGGACAGGAAAGTTATCAGCGCGGTAAAGGTTTGTATGATGGCAAGGCTGCTTGTTTTGGTTGCCATGCTAAAAATGGTGAAGGTATCAGTAATATGGGACCACCCTTAGTCGACAGTGAGTGGGTAAAAACCACAACTGAACGCCTAGGGAAAGTGTTGTTACATGGATTAATGGGGCCCATCACAGTCAATCACAAAGACTACAAGGGCAGTATGATTATGCCTGGTTTTGTTGCTTCATTGAGTGACCAAGAATTGGCTGATATCAGCACCTACATACGTAATAACTGGGGCAATGAGTCTTCAGAAGTTAAAGCCGAGACTTTTAGGTCGTTACGAGAAAGCACAGCAGGTAGAAAGGCTCCTTATCAGCAACAAGATTTTGTGACTGGGAAGTAACAGTATTATTAATACTATGCCACAGGGATTTTAGCTAATGACAAGTCAGCAACAGAGTATTCGCTTGGGAGTAATTGGCTTAGGTAATATTGCCAAGCAGCATATTGCTAATGTTACCAGTCAGGCGGTTAGCCAATGTCAGATCACTGCCTTATGTAGCCGTCATCCAAGTGAGTTGACGGCACAGCTGAGTGTTACTCACTTTACAGATTATCGTCAGCTAATCGACTCAGGGTTAGTAGATGCGGTATTGATTGCTACCCCGACTTTTTCTCATTTTGATATTGCTGAATATGCGTTAGCTAACAACATTCATGTGATGTTAGAAAAGCCAATTGCATTGTCGTCTTATCAAGGTGAGCAACTGATTGCTAAAGCGAGCAAAAACACTAAGTTTGCTTTGATGTTGAATCAACGTACTGATCCGACTTTCCTGAAAATCAAACAAATAGTGGACAGTGGTGTGTTGGTCGATATACAACGCACGCACTGGACCATGACCAACTGGTTTCGCCCCGAAATATATTTTCAAGTCAGTGATTGGCGAGCCACTTGGAAAGGTGAAGGTGGTGGGTTGTTGGTGAATCAATGCATTCACAATTTGGATATTTTTCAGTGGATATGCGGTATGCCCAAACAGATTCAGGCTTTTTGTGAGTTTGGTAAATATCACGATATAGAGGTAGAAGACGAAGTCAGTGCAGTGCTGCGTTACAACAACAATGCCACAGGCGTGTTTGTTGCCTCAACGGGCGAAGCGCCGGGAGTAAATCGTTTAGATATTATTGGCGACAAGGGCAGTCTGCATTTTGATGGGGGTAAACTTAGCCAAACGCTTAATAGGCAAAGTACTGCGGATTTCAATCGCAGCACTGACAATATGTTTGGCATGCCAGATTCGGAGACAACAGATATTGTTATTGATGAAACTGTTAATCAACACGCGGTGATAATGAACAACTTTGTACGGGCTATTTTGTATGAAGAGGCGTTAATGGTTAATGGTTAATGCCGAAATGGGTCTGGCCTCTCTGGATTTGGCTAACGCAATGCTGTTATCCACTTGGCAAAATACTGTGATTACCTTCCCACTGGACCGTGTGCTTTATCAAGAGGTTCTCGACCAAAAAATCGCGACTTCTTGCTTACGCCAAAAATCCAATCGCACCGCCACTATTGATATGCAACAGTCATATCGTTAACCAAGGTTAGTTATGAATATTCAACAGCAACAAGAAGTGCAGCTATTACAAGCACTCAGTAAAAAAGCATGGTACGCCAGAATACCTAAATATACCGCGTTAAGTGGTCCCGGTTGGCTGCAAGGGGCGATGACCTTAGGCGGTGGTAGCGCCGTGACTTCGCTTACCATAGGTGCGGTTTTTGGTTACGAATTTTTATGGGTGCAACCTATTGCTATGTTGATTGGTTGTATCATGTTATTTGCCCTTTCTCATCAAACCTTGCACAGCCAAAAATCCCCCTTTGAATCGATGAAAAAACACGTTAATCCCGGTTTGGCATGGGCGTGGGCCATCGCTGCGTTTGCGTCTAGTATTATCTGGGGGTTTGCGCATTACCCGCTGAGTGCAGGCATGTTAGAAGAGATCATTGTTGTATCAACTGGTTTTTCAATCGATCAAGACAATCCATTAGGACGAGATTTATATTTGCTCTTACTGGCTGTCATTGTTTGGGCGGGTTGTGCGTTTACGGCATGGAAATACGGTGCACAAGTTGATGGGGGAAATGGAAAACACAACGCAGTTAGAATTTTTGAGACAGGCATAAAGATACTGAGTGGTTTAATTGTCATCGCGTTTGCTTGGGTGGTGATCAGTGCATCGCTTAATGGCAAGGTTAATTGGACAGCCGTGTTAGCGGGTTATATCCCAAGTTCATTGCCACAAACACCCCAAGGCGTGACCACCATGATGGCGGCGCTTGGCAGTGCCGTTGGTATCAATATGACGTTTATTTACGGTTATACCTTGCTGCATAAAAAGTGGACGCCTGCTCATGTGGAGTTGTCTCGTTATGACATAGGTTTAGGTTTGGTGATCCAATACATCTTAGTCACTAGCCTGATTAGTATTGCCGCCGCCGGTGCGTTTTTTGGTTCAGACATGGATATCCAAGGCAAGCTTAGTCCTACTCAAGCGGGAAAAATGTTTATGTCTGCCGGACTTGACGAAGTCACCAGTCGTTTAATTTTTGCCTGCGGAATTTTGGGCATGGCGGTGGGCTCTTTAGTCATGCATATGCTCTGCTGCGGCTCTGCGGCGGCAGCTATGTTTGGTTGGCAAGAAGGCAGTCTAAAATACAAACTGGCTCTGCTCGCACCGACACCTGCGGTGTTAGGCGTATTTGTTTGGTCTACCATGGGCGCTTACGTAGTGTTACCCACATCGGCCATTTGCGGATTTTTGTTACCTATCGCTTATATCGGTTGGGCGTTACTGCATAACAACAAAGAGTATTTAGGTGATGCAAGGCCTGAGGGTTTGAAAAGGTATGTATTCAATGCGGCAATGTTACTTTGTATTATCACTGTGCTGAGTAGTGTTGCGTATTCTACTTATGTGCAATTAAGGTAGGGGATATGGATAATCAATCTGTACAACAACAACCCAACATAAAAGACGGCGCTCACTACAGTCCAGAAGGCCGAGTCAAAAAGGTGGTTCAACAGGGAGACTTTTTCTTTTCTGTGGCATTTTTAGACCATGGGCACATATATGCGCAAACTAACGGTTTAGTACAAGCAGGTGCTAGCCTAAAATATGTTTACGACCCAGACCCTATAAAACGTGCCGAGTTTTGTGCCAAATATCCACAAGTCATAGGTGTTGATTCCTTTGAGGAAATATTAGCTGATACTCAAACTCAGCTGGTTGCCAGTGCTGCCACTCCTAATCTACGGGCAGATATTGGTATTAAAGTGCTGCAAGCGGGCAAAGATTATTTTACAGATAAATCCCCATTCACCACCCTCGAGCAGTTACAAAAAGTGAAACAAGTGGTGGCGCAAACACAGCAAAAGTATGCCGTGTATTATGCCGAACGATTGCATAACGAAGCGGCTTGGCATGCGGGAGAATTAATTAAGTCGGGTGCAATTGGCCGAGTCTTACAAGTGATCAATTTAGCACCCCATCGGTTAGCCAAAACAACACGACCAGATTGGTTTTTGATAAACAAGCCTATGGCGGGATCTTAACTGATATTGGCTCGCATCAGGTCGAGCCGTTTTTAACATACAGTGGGGCAACTGATGCCGATATCAATTTTGCGCGTGCCAGCAATTTAAATAATAGCGATAAACCTGATTTAGAAGATTTTGGTGAGTTGTCTATGACAGGCAATAACGGTACATCTTTTTATACTCGTGTAGATTGGTTTACCCCAAACGGTCAAGCCACATGGGGGGATGGGCGCACGTTTATCTTAGGCACTGAAGGCAATATTGAATGCCGTAAGTACAATGATGTAGCCCGTCAAGCTCCTGCTTCAAAACTGTTTTTAACCAATGCTGATAAAGAGCAAGAAATTGACTGTATTGATAAAAGTGGCTTTCCATTTTTTGGCCAGCTCATTTTAGATGTGATTAACCGAACAGAACACGCCATGACACAGGCCCATGTGTTTAAAGCCGCTGAACTAAGTCTGTTAGCACAAGACTTGGCAGATAATAGTTAGATGAGTTAACCAGTTTGGGTTGACCTAACATAATGATTGATATTATTACCCTGATTTTTGAGCGAGCAATGGCCAAGGTTAAAGTGTTATGCGTGAATAATGGGGTCGTAGTCAATTTAAATGGATAAAAAGTTTTCTGGAGCTTGAATTACACGCCCAAACGAAATCATATTCGGACTTAAAGTCTTTTAAATTCAATCGATTGAGATTTCATGATAATCAATAAAAACATAAAAATAATTTAGAATCAGATAGTTAGTGGGATGGTGCCGACTATCGGAGTCGAACTGCTATGAGGCTTAGCTACTGATTACAAAGCTGTTTGAAGACAAGACTAAAGAAAAGTGGTGCCGACTACCGGAGTCGAACTGCTATGAGACTTAGCTACTGATTACAAAGCTGTTTGAAGACAAGACTAAAGAAAAGTGGTGCTTACTATCGGAGTCGAACTGCTATGAGGCTTAGCTACTGATTACAAAGCTGTTTGAAGACAAGACTAAAGAAAAGTAGTGCCGACTTTCGGAGTCGAACTGCTATGAGGCTTAGCTACTGATTACAAAGCTGTTTGAAGACAAGACTAAAGAAAAGTGGTGCTGACTTTCGGAGTCGAACTGCTATGAGGCTTAGCGACTGATTACAAAACTGTTTGAAGACAAGACTAAAGAAAAGTGGTGCCGACTACCGGAGTCGAACTGGTGACCTACTGATTACAAGTCAGTTGCTCTACCAACTGAGCTAAGTCGGCACTGTTTTTTCTTTAACGTGACGCTACTTTAGGAGTGTTGGTAAACTACTTTGCAGCAGCTAATCCCTAAAGCGAGCGCTATTGTATTCACAATTTATATGATGTCAATCAAATACCATAAAATTATATTCAGACGCTTAAAGTTTCACCAATCTGGCTGCTTCATCTTTAAGCGTCGGGAAGTATTCTATAGGCACGTATTCAGCCAAAGCCAACATTGTTTTGCCTAGTTCAGCATAATTATCGGCACATAAATTAAAATGTCCCATTTTGCGTTTTTTCCGCGGTGTTTTGCCATACCAATGTAAATGGCAACCTGGAATGCCAAGCATATCGCGGGCAAAATCTTTGCAGCCAATGATATTGATCATTGCGGTGGGTGAGGTCACTTTAGTTGAACCTAAAGGTAATCCCCTCACAGCTCTAAGATGATTCTCAAACTGACAGGTGTCTGCGCCTTGCATGGTCCAATGCCCTGAGTTATGCACTCGTGGAGCAATTTCATTGACTAACAATTGTTCACCAATTTGGAAAAATTCTACTGCCAATACACCTACGTAATCTAAGGATTCTGCTAATTTATTGAAGATGTTTTGTGCTTGTTGATTGAGTGTTTCATCAACTTGCGGGGCAGGTGCAA
Organism: uncultured Paraglaciecola sp.; assembly: GCF_913020055.1. Lineage (GTDB taxonomy): Bacteria > Pseudomonadota > Gammaproteobacteria > Enterobacterales > Alteromonadaceae > Paraglaciecola. The sequence continues at coordinate 13,262 of NZ_CAJWCF010000022.1, forward strand.
TAGAGACATGTAATTGGCCCTGATAATGCAAGTTTTCAGCAAGTGGATAATAAGCTATATCACCTTTGCTACTGCGCACTGCAACCAATGAAAGCTCTCGATCAAAGTTGAGCATTTTCTCAACAATCAAAGGTACCTTGTGCAAATCCAGCTTTGATAACTGTTGTTTAAGTTCAGGTAAGTCGTTTTTGTTCTGTAAACGCCATTGGCCGTATCCATCATAGCCATCTCTACTTGCTTTGATGATTAATCTTTCACCAAGCTTTTCGACTGCGGCATCTAATTGTTCAACATCGGTGACGATTTCAAATGGGCAGTTGGCAATCGCAAGTTTTTCGAGTAATTTTTTCTCACGCACTCTATCAGCGCCAGTTAAAATTGCCTCTACACTTGGTTTGAGCTTGCCACTAGCATGGACTAGCTCAAGTAAGTCCTCAGGAATATGTTCAAATTCAACTGTGATGGCGTTCACTTCCTCAATCATTCTATCAAGGGAGTTGTTGATTATCTGTTTACTCACAGGATCGACTATTTTGTTGTTAGCAACATCTACTGCTTGAACACTTACGCCAATCGGGTAAGCAGCTAAAGCCATCATTCTAGCCAACTGGCCTGATCCCAGAACTAATATGCTCATTTACACAATCCCAAGTCGATTTTTATCATAAAGAGGGAAGCACTAATTCGTCTTGTGCTAACACAGTAGCTGTTTGCTCAGCACGAAAGTCTTTAATTGCTTGTTGTACGTCTGGATTTTGCAGACCCACTACCTGTGCTGCCAACAATCCAGCATTAGCTGCACCTGCTTCACCGATCGCTAAAGTGCCTACTGCTACACCTTTGGGCATTTGTACAATAGAGAGCAGAGAATCAATACCGTTTAATTGACTAGAGCGAACAGGTACACCAAACACAGGTAAATGTGTATGCGCTGCTATCATGCCCGGTAAATGCGCTGCGCCACCTGCACCACCAATAATTACTTGGAAGCCTTGTTCAGCAGCTTGCTCAGCAAAGTCTGTGAGTAAATTAGGTGTACGATGCGCTGATACAACTTTAGCTACATAGCTTACGCCAAGTTTGTCTAACATGAGCGCCGCGTTTTGCATGGTAGGCCAATCAGATTTTGAGCCCATTACTATTGCCACGTTTGGCATAATTTTCTCTCTTAAATCACATTTTAGGGTGTGGGGGAACCAGTCCCCCTAAAATTTTGGACGCGTATTGTAGCTTATCGCAATCAGCATAGAAACCACCCTAATTAATGGAAATTAAAGAGTCAAAATTAATGCTGATTCATGTAATCCAAGGTTAAGTCTGTGAGCAGTTTAACTCCTGTTTTCATACCCGAGTCGTCAACATAAAACTCTGGAGTGTGGTGGACTGGAGCTTGGTCTTCTGGTACATCTAATGGTTTACCACCCACCCACATATATAGTCCGGGGACTTTTTCCTGAAAAAATGAAAAGTCTTCGGCACCCGTTACTGGTTTGCTATAAATGACATTTTCTCGGCCAGCGCTTTTAATCAGTGTAGGCACCATTTTTTCGGTGAGTGCAGGATCGTTGTAGGTAATGGGATAGTAATAATCTAACGGCAAAGTCACTTCAACTTCGGCACGCATACTGTCAGCAATGCCTTTCACTTTTCTGGGCAGCGCTTCATACATATGTTCTCGTGCGGCTTTATTTAAGGTACGAATAGTGCCAACCAACTCAACTTCACTGGGAATAATATTCGAACGGTTACCGCCATGAATAGAACCAATTGTGACCACGGCTGCTTCGTCAATGAGTTTAATTTCTCGGCTGACAATGGTTTGTAAACTCATAATAATTTGTGCTGCGGTGGTAATCGGATCCACACTTAACCAAGGGTAAGCGCCGTGGGCTTGTTTGCCTTTTATAACGATTTTAAAAGGGTCAACTGCTGCCATAGAGCCGCCTTCTTTGTAGCGTATTTTACCCACATCTGTATCAGCACTGATATGCAAACCAAAAATCACGTCTACATCTGGATTTTTGAGTACACCTTCTTCAACCATCATCTGGGCCCCTCCTTTCTCTCCTCTAGGGGCACCTTCTTCTGCGGGTTGAAAAATAAACTTCACTTTGCCTCTTAGCTCACTTTTCATATTGACTAAAATTTCTGCTGCGCCCATTAGCATAGCAACATGCGTATCATGTCCACAGGCATGCATTACGGGTACATCGTTACCTTCAAGTTCGCCGCGTTTAGTTGACTTCCAAGGTAAATCATTTTGTTCAAGCACTGGCAGCCCGTCTATATCAGCGCGTAGTGCTACTACTGGTCCTGGTTTACCACTATCAAGAACTGCTACTACTCCTGTTATGGCAACCCCTGTTTGCACTTCTAATCCAAGGCTTTTAAGGTGTTTGGTGATGTACTTTGCGGTTTCAAACTCGCGGTTGGATAGTTCGGGGTTTTGATGTAGATGATGACGCCACTTAATAACCTGAGGTTCGATATCGTTAACCATTTGTTCGACGTTTGATGCGGCGAATATACTGGGCGTGAAAGTTAAGAGTAATAATGCGGCGGGTATAAACTGTTTCATTGATCATCGACTGTAAGTGAACGAATAACTAATATGTTAAAAGCATCTGGACTTGTCAAATATTAAGCTTAAGTTGTTAGAAGGGCGCATAAAAAAATCCGCTAGCAGTTTCCTGTAAGCGGATTTAGATCGATCTACAGATTGGTTAGCTCTTTTGTCTGCGCATAGCAGTAAAGAACTCATTGTTTGTTTTAGTCATAGACAACTTACCGATAAGAAACTCCATCGCGTCTATCTCAGACATTTCATGCACTATCTTGCGCAATATCCACATTTTTTGTAATTCGTCAGGTGTGGTTAATAACTCTTCACGACGTGTACCAGAACGATTGTAATCAATCGCGGGGAATACACGTTTTTCAGCAATTTTACGGTTCAGGTGTAATTCCATATTACCTGTGCCTTTAAATTCTTCGTAAATAACTTCATCCATTTTAGAGCCAGTATCTATCAAAGCTGTGGCAATAATAGTTAAGCTACCGCCTTCTTCGATGTTACGTGCGGCACCAAAGAAACGCTTAGGTTTGTGTAATGCATTGGCATCTACACCACCGGTTAATACTTTTCCTGATGAAGGTATCACTGTGTTGTAAGCTCGTGCTAAACGGGTAATAGAGTCGAGTAAGATAACCACGTCTTTTTTGTGCTCGACTAAACGTTTGGCTTTTTCAATCACCATTTCAGCTACTTGAACGTGGCGGCTGGCTGGCTCATCAAAAGTAGACGCTACTACTTCACCGCGCACCAAGCGCTGCATTTCGGTCACTTCTTCTGGTCGCTCATCAATCAACAATACCATTAATAAACATTCTGGATGATTAGCCGCAATAGATTGGGCGATATTTTGTAACAGTAATGTTTTACCTGCTTTAGGTGGAGCAACGATTAAACCACGTTGACCACGACCAATTGGTGCCGCCAAATCTAAAACCCGTGCAGTAATATCTTCACTACTGCCGTTACCACGTTCCATAATTAAACGTTCGTTAGCATGTAGGGGGGTTAAGTTTTCAAATAATATTTTATTACGAGCATTTTCAGGACGGTCGTAATTGACCTCGCTTATTTTTAATAATGCGAAGTAACGTTCTGTATCTTTAGGTGGGCGTATTTTCCCAGCAATCGTATCGCCAGTGCGCAGGTTGAAGCGTCTGATCTGACTAGGCGAAACATAAATGTCGTCTGGCCCTGCTAAGTATGAAGAGTCGTTGGAACGCAAGAATCCAAAACCATCTTGAAGAATTTCCAGTACGCCATTACCAAAAATGTCTTCACCGCTTTTAGCGTGAGATTTAAGGATAGAAAAAATAATGTCTTGTTTACGAGCGCGAGCCATGTTTTCTAGCTTCATTTCTTCGGCTAGTTTAACCAGTTCACTGATCGGTTTGTTCTTGAGTTCCGTTAGGTTCATAATTGGTGGGTCTTTATGCTAGAAGCTTGTTATTAAAGCCAGTTTGATTGAGTGATTCAAAAGTTTTTACTTATTTACATCTCTGATTTGAGCGAAGTATAGGGGTGTTCAGGTGTGAACAGACTAAAAGTTAGCACCAAAAAATCCCTGCGTCCAGTGAATTGTCTAGTTGTCAGCTGATTTAACGCAATAATACTTCCCTTGTTTATACTATCGGTCAATGACAGAAAACCTGTATAACAATTTATTTACAATAGGAATGGGCGCTGTAGCCAAGGATAGAGTTTAGACACCTACAAAAAAGCTCAGCACTTGCTGAGCTTATTTATTTCATTTTGTAATAACGAAAGACTAAATGTTTTCGTTCAAAAATTCCAAAAGTTGCGCTTTTGATAATGCGCCGACCTTAGTTGCAGCAACATTACCGTCTTTAAATAACAATAATGTAGGTATACCTCTAATACCATACTTAGGCGGTGTTTCGTTATTTTCATCGACATTCAGCTTACCAACTGTTACTTTGCCGTCAAATTCGTCAGCCACTTCATGCAGTATTGGTGCGATCATTTTACATGGACCACACCATTCTGCCCAAAAATCAACTAACACAGGACCAGCAGCATTGATAACATCGGCCTCGAAACTATCATCAGATAACTGGATAATTTTGTCGCTCATTTTTTTCTCCGTAATTTTTTCTCTCGCTGACATGCGTCAGCGCGGTTATGATTGTTATATAGAAACTGGTTTTTAATGCAAGCAATGATAAGCTATAAGCTATGCCAACTACACATTTAACCGACACAAAATTTTCAGACTTACCCATTCATCAACAGGTTGTAGATGCGCTATCTGCGGCCAAATTTAACCAATGTACACCTATTCAAGCGTTGAGTTTACCGTCCTTACTTGAAGGCAATGATATTGCTGGTCAAGCACAAACAGGAACGGGTAAAACAATTGCATTTTTAGTCGCCACTTTCCACTATTTGTTGAGTAACCCTCAAGACTCTAAACGCCAGCCTAGGGCTATCATCATGGCACCTACCCGTGAGCTAGCGGTGCAAATTTTTAACGATGCAGAGTTGCTAAGCGAACACACAGGTTTAACCCTTGGGTTGATTTATGGGGGCGAAGGTTATCAAAGTCAACGGGAAAAATTGCAAGGTGGTGTAGATATTATTATTGGCACTACTGGCCGTATCATTGATTATTACAAACAAAATATCTTTTCATTAGCTGGGATCCAAGTCGCGGTATTGGATGAAGCTGATCGTATGTTTGATTTAGGCTTTATTAAAGATATACGGTTTTTGTTTAATCGGATGCCAAAACCGGCCAACCGTTTAAGTATGTTGTTTTCTGCTACATTGTCTTATCGCGTCCAAGAGTTGGCTTACGACCACATGGACAATCCTACCCATGTGCAGATTGAACCAGAAAGAAAAACCGCGGAACGTGTAAAAGAAGAGTTATTTTATCCTTCAGATGAAGACAAACCCTACCTGCTACTGACTCTGATGGAAGAAGAATGGCCAGACAAAGCCATTGTATTTGCCAACACTAAACATGGTTGTGAAAGAGTCTCTGATTGGTTAGAAGCAGATAACCATAGAGTCGGTTTGTTAAGTGGTGATGTACCTCAGAATAAACGCCTTAAAATACTAGAAAATTTTACCTCTGGTGTGCTTGATGTATTGGTTGCTACAGATGTTGCCGCTCGTGGTTTACATATTCCTTCGGTAAGTCATGTGTTTAACTATGATTTACCTGACGACGCAGAAGATTACGTACACCGAATTGGTAGAACTGGTCGAGCGGGGGAAAGTGGTAGTTCTATTAGTTTTGCTTGCGAAAAATACGCATTAAACCTACCGGCGATTGAAGAATATGTACAACACTCAATCCCAGTGACAGAGTACAACCCAAATGATCTAATGCGTGAGGTACGTCCACCTAAACCTCGCTTTAAGAAGCGAATGCAAAGTGGTAAAAGTCACCAAAAACGTCCTTCAGGTCCACGCCCTAATCGGAAGTAGATGAATAATAATACCGAAATTGTCGCACCCTTTTCTCAACCTGAGCAGTTGTATGCAGCTGTAGATTTGGGCTCCAACAGCTTTCATATGGTCATTGTGCGAGTTGTGGCTGGCAGTGTGCATATTATTGGCAAGGTGAAACAAAAAGTGCGTCTAGCCGCTGGGCTAGATGAAAATATGGTACTCGATCAACTTAGCCTTGAAAGAGGTTGGAGTTGCCTTGAAACGTTCGCTGAACGTTTACAAGATATCCCACTTTCAAATATCAAAATTGTTGGTACTGCCACCTTACGCTTGGCCGCCAATGCCGATGTGTTTATCGAAAAAGCTGAACAAATTCTCAATCATAAGTTAGACGTCATTGATGGTGAGGAAGAAGCGAGGCAAATTTATTTGGGCGTAGCTTACACTTCTGCAAACCAAGGTAATTCTTTAGTCATCGACATTGGTGGCGCAAGCACAGAAGTGATTGTTGGCAATGATATGAATCCGATTCATTTAATCAGTATGAATATGGGCTGTGTCACATTTAAGGAACGCTTTTTCGCTGATGGCAATATATCAGAGCAGAGTTTTGAGCAGGCTATACGAGAGGCTAAGTCTTTATTAGAGCCTGTGAAAGAGGACTTCATCAGTTTTGATTGGCAACAATGTTTAGGTGCATCGGGTACGCCCCAAGCCATTACTGAAATTTTAGTGACCCAAGGTATTAGTGACTCTATCCGCATAGATTATCTTTATAACCTAAAACAACAATGTATTGATTGTGTGACCATAGATCTATTGCACATAGAGGGTTTAACAGAAGCTAGACGCGCTATTTTCCCCAGCGGTTTGGCTATATTAATTGCCTTGTTTGAACAGTTAAATATCCAAGAAATGCAAATTTCTGGTGGCGCGTTACGCGAAGGTCTTATCTATGGCATGTTAGACAACATGCAGCAAAATGATCGTAGGCTACAAACACTTGAGCAGTGTATCGAACATTTCCATATTGAATCTGAGCATGCCAGTCGTGTTAAAGGTGTAGCCCAAAGCCTGTTTAAACAAGTACAAGAGCAAATAGTGTTAGGTAAGGTGGATTGCGAAGCAATGTTAATGGCTTCCGCTATGCTGCATGAAATTGGCTTACATATTGAATATAAACTACATCACCAACATGGTGCTTATATTCTCAATCACTTGCCTATGGTCGGTTATACGCAACAGCAACGCGCCGGAATTAAAGCGCTCGTACAAAGTCATAGACAGGAAATAAAACTCGGATTGTTTGACCCCTTTCATCCAGAAGTACGCCAAGCGTTGTTGGTCCTTGTCAGAATTTTACGTTTGTCTTGTTTGCTTTCTATCCGCCGAAAAGACATTCTGTTGGCAGATTTCACATTAACCATTTCTGATGAAAAGTGGACACTTACTTTCCCTAAAGGCTGGTTAAAATCACATCCTTTGATTGATGCCGAGTTGGCCAACGAAAAGTGGCAGCAACATAAAGTGGGCTGGGTGTTGGAGTGTTTTTAACGCCTCAATTTGCGTAAAGTGACCCCACAGATACCTAGAAATTTTCTAATTTTGTTCTTTTTTAAAAGCCTTGGCTTTCCTTGTTGGAAACTTAAAGCTTTCCATATCGGAAAGTTTGTATTACATTACTTTCCTCATTGGAAAATAAGGACGTGAAATGAACGAGAGTAATGCCCAAGTGAATACTCAAGAAGCTAAGTTAGCATTATTGCTTATTGAGCAACAAAAAATGAAAGCTTCGAATGTGGCTCGTATGCCAATTTGGTTAAATGTTATCTTTTCAGTCTTGGTTACATGGTTAGTATATTTTGAGCTAATTAACCGTGAGTTGAGATTAAGTGACTTAAGCCTGCCGATTCTACTTTTGGGGCTGCTTGTAATTTTAGGGCTGTGGAGTAAGCACCTTGAACGAAAGGGACTAAAAGTTAAGTGGTTTCCTAATAAGAAAATCACCTATGTTGCTTTTATAATTGGCGTTTGTTTAGGTATGTTCGGAGATGAAATAGGAATGTATATATATGAAGAGCTATCCCCTTGGGGCTCATACATAGTTCCGCTAACGACAACCATATTACTGGTCTATTTTGGGCATCGATTCCCTTTATCTGAAGTAGTTACTGCAGATGTGTTAAATGAAAAGCGCTAATTTCGATGACCTTATACATGCACCCAATCGATTAATGATTTGTGCCATGTTGGAGCCGGTTTCTGAGATGGAATTTGCATTGCTCAAAGAGCAGTTAGCTGTAAGTGATTCTGTACTATCTAAACACTTGAAGGCACTCTCCGACGCTAATTACTTGAATCTAGTAAAAGTAACTCAGAATGGCAGACAACGCACTTGGTTGTCCTTATCTAAAGTTGGAAAAGATGCTTACAACGCACATGTTAGAGCGTTGAAAAGTATTGTGGGAAATTGAGCTTTCTTACTTTTTAAGCGGACGCTACCCTTTTGATAGCAGTTGCGCCGCATCTTTAGCAAAATAAGTCAAAATGCCGTCTGCTCCAGCTCGTTTAAACGCTATCAGTGATTCCAAAATCACTTCGTCTTCATTTAGCCAACCATTGGCAAATGCGGCTTTGTGCATGGCGTATTCGCCACTTACTTGGTAGGCAAAAGTGGGTACCTTAAACTCGTCTTTACAGCGTCTGACTATATCGAGGTAGGGCATGCCTGGTTTGACCATGACCATGTCTGCCCCTTCTTGTAAATCCAAGGCGATTTCGCGCATCGCTTCATCTGAATTAGCTGGGTCCATTTGGTAGTTCTTTTTATTACCCCCTTTAATGTTTCCTGCAGAACCGACTGCGTCTCTGAAAGGGCCATAATAACTCGACGCATATTTAGCTGAATAGGCCATGATGCAAGTATTGATAAAACCATTACTTTCTAATGCTTGGCGAAGGGCGCCTACGCGACCATCCATCATGTCAGAAGGTGCAACAATATCAGCCCCTGCTTCTGCGTGAGATAATGCTTGTTTGACTAACACCTCGATGGTTTCGTCGTTTAATACATAACCTTGTTCGTCAATCAGGCCATCTTGACCGTGAGAAGTGAAAGGGTCGAGAGCGACATCAGTGATAACCGCTATGTCAGGTATGGCTTGTTTAATGGCGCGCACTGCTTTTTGTGCTAAACCTTGTGGATTAAATGCTTCGCTAGCACAGAGTGATTTAGCTTGCATTGGAGTAACAGGAAAAAGCGCAATAGCTGGAATACCAAGCTCTACAAGTTCATGGGCTTCTTTGACTAACAGATCAATCGATAAGCGTTCAACACCCGGCATCGAAGGTACGGATTCTCTTTGATTTGTCCCCTCCAACACAAACATGGGGTAGATTAAATCGCTGGCGGTAAGTTGGTTTTCTGCGACTAATTTACGGGTGAAATCTTGTTTTCGTAATCTACGCATACGCGTATTGGGATATGTTTCGATCATGGTGAATCCTGATGTTGAATGACGTCTAAATGACTGCCTTGTACATTGTTTCGACCTGCATCTTTGGCCACATAAAGTTGTTTATCGGCCAAGGCGAGAATTGTGTCTTCAGCCTGGTTCAAGTCAGCTATTGCGCTACCTATACCAGCGCTAATAGTAATATTTATTGTTACGCCTTCTGTTTGTATGCTGGTTTTTTCGATTTCATCTCTAAGCTTTTCTACTAAAACTAAAGCGCCTTCTAGATCGGTGTTAGGTAGAATTAAGGCAAATTCTTCGCCACCGTAACGGCAAACGTCATCACTTGGCCTCTTTAGGGCTTTTTTAAGTGTATGAGCAACTGATTTAATACATTCGTCACCGGCTAAGTGGCCATATTGGTCATTCACTCTTTTGAAATGGTCAATATCCATCATCACTATCGATAATTGAGTTTGTTCTCGTCTACTTCTGCGCACTTCGGCTTGGTATTTTTTATCAAAATAACTGCGGTTACGAATGCCTGTCAATGCATCTAGAGTATTTTTTTCTTGTAGTTCCCGGTTTGTTTCGGATAACTCGCGAAGGGCAATTTCTAATTCTAAGGTGCGCTCTTGAACTTTGTATTCAAGCTCTTCGGTCGCGTTTTCTTGTAATGCCAACATGTCTTTTTGAGCATGTTGAGCTTGTCTTTCTTTGTTCAATAACTCTGCCTGCGTATTGTGCAATGCTTGGCGTTGTTGGTTGTGACTAATGGCCATAATGAGTGCCAGAAGCACGGTTTCAAGACCTGCTCCTAACATCAATAAATAGTATGAGGGTAAGCTAAAGTTAATCATGTCGAGTGCGTCTAGGCTTACGGCAAAACCACTGAGGAAAAGTACCGCTGAGGCTAAAGTATAGTATCCAGCGATAGCCAAACCTTTTATCCATAACCAAATTACTACGGCAAGTACAATAAGTTCACTGACACATAAAATCAGTAGAAAAGCTTTAAGAAAAACAGGAAGTGGAATAAATAAACTGATGATTAAACCCACTATAAAAGCATAAGCTATTGTTCTGAGTAGTTTGCTTAGCTTAGGTTTAAAGGCTATTACATTCAGTAATCCATCACAAAATATAATTGATAACCACACCGTCAAGTTGGCAAAAATACCCACTGCATGTTGTTGTAACCAAGGAAAATTAGGCCAAATATAGCGATAGCCTAAACCCTGTATGGCCGACAAGGTTAACCCTATGAAAATGACATAGCCGGTATACATTAAGAATATTGGGGATCGGATAGTGATGAAAAAGAATAGATTACTTAATCCCATGGCTAACATCAGCCCAAAGAAACCTCCCATGAGTAAACTATTTTTACTGGTATATTCTAGGTAATCTTCTTGTTGCCATATATTTAATGGTAAACGCATGGCACCTTGAGTATGAGCACTGATATATACGTCAACAGGTTGTCCGTTTGTTGGCACCGGAAAAACAAAATTTTCATGTTCAATAACACGTTGCGCGAAAACGAGTGAATCGCCTACTGTGTATTGTGCGAGTACTTTGTTGTCTTGGGTAAACCAAAGGTTAACACTGTCTAATAACGGGTAGTCAATTTCCAACAGCCTAGAGTTTGTTGGGGGGCCATTTTCTATTGTGAACCTAAACCAATGTACCTCATTAGATATTCCCAATGAAGTTAGGTCGCGGTCACGTTTTTGCCAATTATTGTTGGGAGCACTTAGAATATTAGCAATCGAATACTTTCTTTCTAAATCAATTAAGTGTTCGACATGCTGCACCTCAGTATGACTTGGCCGGTTTGGTTCGAAAAAATTAGTCGCGATCAAAATGGCCACTGCGCAGAAAATGCTGATGATGAATAACAGCCAGCTTTTATTTAATATATGATTAAATGAATTATTTGACATGGCCAGCACTATTGCTTGAAATATTAAACAATGCCTGTGTGTTTGCTTCGCTAGCCACTTGCAACGTTGTGATATCGGTAGCCATTATATTGGCCACTTCGCCAGCTATGTAAGGGAGATAGGCAGGTTCGTTATTGCCATTGTCCAATTTACGGTTGTTGGCTAAACCTTTGGGACGTAAATAGGGGGCATCGGTTTCTAGTAAAATTCGATTTAACGGCAATGATTTCACCGCATCGCGTAGGGATTGCCCACGCTTAAGATCACATACCCAACCGGTTATTCCAATATATAAATCTAAATCTAAGTAATGATTCATCTGTTCAATATTGCCAGTAAAACAATGTACTACACCGCCTTTCAAATCTTTACGGTACTTAGTCAATAATTCAATTTGTGTTTCAAATGCGTCGCGTTCATGTAAGAAAACAGGCAAACCCAATTCACAAGCCAATATCAACTGTTGTTCAAACGCAAAGCGTTGTTCATTTGGTGTAGAAAAATTTCGATTAAAATCTAAACCACATTCACCAATGGCAACAACGTTTTTAGACCTAGTAATTGCAGTTAATTCGGTTTTAGTCTGTGCAGTAAAATCTTTTGCATGGTGAGGGTGTACCCCTGCGGTACTAAACAAATGCGTAGGATGCAGGGCTGAAATTTCTCTGGCGTGTTGACTGCTAGACACTGAGGTGCCAGTGATAATCATTTGTGTAACATTTGCCTTGAGTGCTCGGGTGAATGCTGGGTCAAAATCTAGCCTTCGATCGGTAAAGTTGACTCCAATATCTACCCAATTCATGAGCTATTTTTGCCTTTTCACGCGAAGGCGTTTGTGAACTCCGTCTTTACCCAAAAAAAATGTACCTAACGAACCACGTTTAATTACCACCGTTTCTCCAACCGCAATTTTTAAACTCGTACTATCGAACTGTTTCCACACTTGCCCATTATCTAGCGTAATGATGTATTTTTTAAATGGATTTTTTCTAAACGAACGTACATTTGCAACAACACTATCTCCCGATTCTTCAAACCTAACATTACGTTTTAAACCAAAATCCTCAGTTGATGACTTAGCGCTAATCGATTGTTGTGGTGGTTGTACTGGTGTCGTCGTTACAGTTGATTTTTTTGGCGGCGCAACAGCTACTGGTATAGTAGTTTCCATTACTTGTTTTTGCGGCTCTACCGAGGCGACTGTTGTTTGTTCGGAAGCGACGCTCGTTTTAGCCGAAGGGGTGAGATTTTGACTGATAATATCAAAACAAACTAGGCGTTTTAGTGCATTTTGTTGCAAAGAACATTGTCTCATTTGCTCAGTCACATTGTGACTAAATACGTTGAAACTGACAGTCAATAAAAGTACACAAATGGTTAGTCTATTCATGAATCATCCTGCTCAATCGTTTCTTTTTTACTGGAATAAGTACTGCCTACTATTATACCAAGTTCATATAAAATCCACATAGGAATGGCCAGTAATGTCTGAGATATGATATCTGGTGGTGTAAGTAACATGCCCACCACAAACACCCCTACAATCACATATGGGCGTTTTGCGCGTAATTTTTCTGGAGTGGTAACGCCAGTCCAGCACATCAATACTACCGCTACCGGAATTTCAAAGGCCAAGCCAAATGCGAAAAATATCTTAAGTACAAAATTAAGATAACTACTGATATCGGTATTGATCACTACGTCTTCAGGTGCCACGCTCGAAAAGAACGCAAACGCCAAAGGGAAAACCACATAGTACGCAAAGGCCATGCCTAGATAAAATAACAGTGTGCTGGAAAAGAGTAGAGGAGCTACTAAGCGCTTTTCGTTTTTATATAGCCCTGGCGCGACAAAACCCCAAATTTGATAAAGTATTACGGGTATAGCAATAAAAAATGACAGTACCATTGTCAGTTTAAAAGGCGCGAAAAAAGGCGACGCTACGTCTGTAGCAATCATTTGTGCGCCTTCTGGTAAAGTGTCTAACAAGGGGGTCGCTAGCCAGTGGTATAAGTCTTGTGCAAAATAAACCAAACACAAAAACACCACAAAAACACTAATGACCGCATTTAGTACACGGCCTCTGAGCTCAATTAAATGAGCAATTAAGTTATTGGTTTCAGCCATCTTAGTTACTCTTTAGAATAGGGTTTTTGCACGGATTTGGCTGCATCGCGAAGCTCATCAACAGACTTCTGCAATTCTGGGGACAGATTTTCGAGGTTTGTTTCTTCGGCCTTTTTTAAGTTTTGATGTAATTCATGAACTTTGAACTGTTGCTCGACTTCCTGTCGAAAGCCATTGGCCATACCTTTAACGCTGCGCACAGTTTTCATGGCTGAACGAATAGCACCGGGTAACCGTTCAGGTCCCAACACCACTAAACCTACAACTGCAATAATTAGTAGTTCGAAAAAGCCGATATCAAACATTAACTATTCTCTTTGTGTTCGCTCTTGGTTTGCTGAACTGTATTTTCTGCATTTTCAGCTCCATCTGTTGATTTATCTTCAACTTTTTCTTTGGCCACAAAATCAGCGTCTTTGTTATCTTCTTTGTCTTTATCTTCATCGCTCATGGCTTTCTTAAAACCTTTCATCGCTGAGCCTAAATCACCGCCTAAACCGCGTAGTTTTTTGGTGCCAAAAAGCAACACAACTATAACCAAAATAATCACCAACTGCATTGGACTAATACCAAACATAAAATACTCCTAGAGACTGTTTTAATTTCATTATACGTAGCTTACTAAAAAGGTCACTGGAATTGATAGGCAAATCTAGGTTGTTTGAGCATTTAAAGTTAAACTTAAATTTGTAAACGCCATTCACTTGCTCATTAAGTTACCAAATTGGGTATTGAGGGAAAGTGTGAAAAAAGATTATTTATTACTTTTTATGTTACTAAGTACCTGTTATTCAGTGGCCGCACAAGAGTCTGCTGAGGACTATCCGTGGCTGGATACTATGCACCAGAGTATTGCTTCTTCAGTCAACTCGAGTGCTTTATGGTTTGATGACTTTTTTGCGTTAGAGGACTTTGATGATCGTGAAGAAGCCTATGGTGAAGCGCGTATTAGACTTGGCTGGGAGCCAAGAAGCCGAGACTTAAGTAAATTCGAAATGCGTTTTAAAGTTAGGGTTAAATTACCCAACCTGAAAAATCGCGCGGATTTGGTTTTATCTGATTATGACGATGACAGACCAGATAATGACATTCAAGCATCAGGCAATAATGAGTTTGTTGAAAAAAACCGATTTAGTTTGGCATTACGTTGGCGTAGCAGCCCAGAAAGTGGCTTGTCACATCGTATCGGGGTAGGCCGACGATTGCAGGTGTTTGCTAAAAGCCGTTATCGCAATTCACATATTTTGACTAATAAAACAACGTTACGTTGGGAAACCTCCGCTTATTTATATAGTAGCGATGGTTTAGGTGCCGACTTTGCTTGGCAATTTGATTACAACGTCACAGACCATTCAATTTTTAGATGGAATAATCGCTTCTATTATAGAGATAAAACTAAGGATTGGTTGTGGCAGCACAGCTGGCAAAAACTGACCCAGTTCGATGAGAAAAATGCGTTAATAGCAGGTGTGTATATTGAAGGACTGAGTCGGCCAAATTATCGTTTGGAAGAATATTTAGTCAGTTTAAGGTGGCGCAAAAATACCCTGCGTAAGTGGCTGTTTTATGAAGTTGAACCTTTTGTCTTATGGCGTCGTGATGAAAGTTTTTCAGCTTCTTACGGTATTGCATTAAGGGTTGAAGGTTATTTTGGTGATAGTTAACTTGAGTTCTAGATAAGCTATACCGTCCAGCTTCGCTACTAACACGTCTTATCCAGAGTTAAGTTAGATTTGATAGCTAAGAAATTTTAAAACGCCAAGCTACTATCCAACTGACCAATCCCAAGGCTAAACAGCCAACACTTGGCCACCAAAAAGGCTGATAAATTGGCAGTATAGCTGCAGAAATTATAAAAGTGGCGCCCACTAAAACCAACTGCGAACTGCGATGTTGTTGTCTTGATTGTTGTTGTTGCAATTCAAATTGCAGTTTTTGTTGCTCTGGTAGTTTTTTAACTTGTTTTAACGTGTCGTATATCAAGTCGGGCATTTCAGGCAGTTTTTCAGACCAATAAGGTAAGTTGGTCGAGATCTTTTGATACATGGCTTTCAGCCCAATTTGTTCTTTCATCCAATTCTCTAAAAATGGTTTGGCGGTTTGCCACAAATCAAGTTGTGGGTATAACTGACGACCTAAGCCTTCAATATAAAGCAGAGTTTTTTGTAGCAGTACCAGTTGTGGTTGTATCACCATATTAAAACGTCTGGCGGTATTAAACAGTTGCAGTAACACGTTACTGAATTCAATTTCAGCCAAGGGTTTTTGGAAAATGGGCTCACACACTTTGCGAATGGATGCTTCGAAATCATCGATATCAGTATCTGATGGCACCCACCCAGAATCTACATGTAGCTCTGCCACTTTTCGATAATTACGATTAAAAAAGGCGATGAAGTTTTCGGCTAAATAACGTTTGTCTTCGCTATTGAGTGTACCGACTATGCCGAAATCTATGGTGATATATTGGGGGTCGTTAGGGTTAACGGTAGACACAAATATATTGCCGGGATGCATATCTGCATGGAAGAAACTGTCTCGAAAAACTTGAGTAAAAAACACCTCAACACCGCGCTCTGCCAATCTCTTCATATTGGTATTGCGAGTAACTAATTGTTCAACATCAGATATAGGCGTGCCGTAAATACGCTCCATCACCATGACGTTTTTATGACTATAGTCGCTATAAATGGTGGGTACGTACAAAGCAGGTGAGTTTTCAAAATTACGTTTAAACTGTATGCCGTTAGCCGCTTCGTGGGTTAAATCCAATTCATCGATAATGGTGCGTTCGTATTCTTCAACCACCTCAACAGGGCGTAAACGTTTGCCATCGGGTAGCAACTTTTGCAATGCACTGGCAGCTGTGCGCATCAATTCAATATCAGATTGAATGGTTTGTTTAATGTTGGGGCGGATGACTTTAACAATCACATCTTGATTGTTGTCTTTTAACTTAGCTGCATGTACTTGGGCAATAGATGCAGAGGCCAGTGGTTTAGTTTCAAATTCACTAAACACCTCACTGAGGTCGGTTAAACCCAATGCATCACGAATGATCTGTTGGGCTAACTCAGGGTCAAAGGGTTTGACTTGATCTTGCAATATAGACAGTTCAGTCGCTACGTCTGGGGGTAATAAGTCTTTGCGGGTTGATAACATTTGGCCAAACTTTATAAATACCGGGCCTAAGGTTTGTAAGGCCAACCTGATACGGGTGCCTTGAGATTTATCAGGGTGTTTGTTGCGCAGCCAGAAAAACCCAATTCGCCCTAGTTTTGCGTACCACGGTAGCCACTTACTAGGAATAAGTTCGTCTAGTCCGTGTTCCAGCATCACTTTATTAATTTGGTAAAAGCGTAAAATTCTCACGTTAATTATTTAATCCAGTGTCAGCTTTTTTGGCTTGTTCCAATAAAGCTAGCCTGGCAGATAAACGTTCTGTGTCACTGCGTAGTTCACTTACATTTTTGCTAAACTCAAACATTTCGCTAGGTTTAACTGCAATCGAATCACTTTGAGTTAAACGTTCACCAAGCTCAATCGCGCCCTGTTCTATCTGCGTTTTAGCCGTATCGAATAACGTTCTCATACTGGCAAATGTTTGGTGGGCCACTACATCGCCGGTGTATCCAGAGAGCTGTTCTTCCCAATCAATATCCAAGTCTTTGAGTAAGGCGCTAAAAGTTTGCGCAACATAAATATCGCCGACCAGGTTAAGTTGCTTTTGTTGAATAAGCTGGGTGAGTTGGCTGCTATCTCTGAGCTTGGGTAAGGTCTCTAGATTTAATTCTATTAAACAATCTACTGTTTCAGTCGTCGGTTCTAAATCCTTGTCAGAAGGCATTACTGCACGTACATCAATTTGTTCAGAAAAACTGAATAATAAAGGCCAAGGCAATTCCTTAATCGTCACCTGCAACGATTTACCTGATAATTTTTTCAAGCGTTGTTGGCTGTCTTCATCGAGTTTAAGCAATTGGTTCATTGCCAGTTCAATACCTGAGGTCATTAATTGGGCAAAAGGCATACTAAAATTTAAAGCCTCTATGCAGCGCTACTATGCCGCCGGTTAAATTATGATAGGTAGTTTGTTCAAATCCTGCCGTTTCCATCATCGTTTTGAGTACTTCTTGTTCTGGGTGCATACGAATAGACTCGGCTAAATATTGGTAGCTGTCTGCGTCATTCGCCACAAGTTGGCCAATTTTAGGCAATAAATGGAATGAATACATATCGTAAGCTTTGTTTAACATATCGTTAGTGGGTTTAGAAAACTCCAAAACCAACAACCGACCAGCAGGTTTTAACACGCGGTACATTGACGCCAACGCTTTGTCTTTATCAGTGACGTTTCTCAGACCAAACGCAATGGTAATAATATCAAAACTATTATCAGGAAAGGGTAATGCCTCGGCATTCGCTTGCACATATTGCACATTGCCTACTATGCCTTTATCACGTAATTTATCGCGGCCCACCTTTAGCATGGCATCATTGATATCAGCCAAAACCACCTGACCCGATTCACCCACAATACGCGAAAACTTAGCGGTTAAATCACCGGTGCCACCGGCCAAATCTAATACTTTGTGTCCGGCTCGTACACCACTGCAATCTATGGTGTAACGCTTCCACAAACGATGTACACCGAAAGACATTAAGTCATTCATAATGTCGTACTTCGCAGCAACCGACTGAAACACATCTTTAACCATATTCACTTTTTGGCTGGTATCTACCTGTTTAAATCCAAAATGTGTAGTGGACTCTGATGTTTGTGTCGATGCAGAGGTATCATTTGTGTCAGGGGTGCTCATGAAAAATCCTTGATAGTCTTATGCCAATAGTTTACCGAATAAACGGCCAAGCCAACAGATAAGAATGATGGAATATGTTTCACTTATTTTTGATAGGGAGTTTGTCAGAAATTATTTGAATGAGCAGAGGTTATGGGTTGTCCTTTTTTTGTTTTATTTTTAACGACTCATTCAACTACAAGGAAGGTGTTGATTATGAAAATCTAAGGCTACTTCTTTTAGTTTTCTCTGTGTTTCCTCGTTCACATCAATTTCAGCAATATAGCCAAGAGTATTGGCAGGTTTTTCCGTCAATATTTGATAAAAAATGTAAGCCGTTAATAATGCGCCATTGAGGTTGGAATGATTACCGTCTGCTGCGTGCAAAGCTATTGCAGGGTATCTGAATATAAACGCATCCCAAACAAGGCCCACTGGTGCAACACATGCTGGCTCTCTAGTGGATATCGAAACATGCAGTTCATACACTCTTTGGCCCTCTTCGGTGTTTCCTCTGCGTGGCCATTCTGGAAACATTACGGGAGATGCAGGTAGCTTTCTAATTCGTCTTATCCACTCTTCTGCTGCATCGGTCGGATACGAAAAGTTACCCGTTGACGAATATTTTTGCGCCTGCAAAAAAACATGTGTCCATTTTCGTGCTTCTAAAGTGGCTTGAGTCGTACCATCCTTAAGCCGCTCAGCTAAGAAATTCGAACCGGGCGCCAGTGCCGCATTAACGGTTTTTCCTTGTCCTGTTGCTTCGATGAGAATAGCCACTAAATCAGGTAATCCGTTAACTGAACTATGGCTATTGCCAATAAATAACAATTCATAGTCAGCAAGCACTTGGGGCGTTGAGTCCAGTTCAGATGAGTTAACCCCGACGGCAGAACCATCAGAACCACAAGCACTTAGATTGAGTAGCAAAACAACACACAGTCTTATCAGCAATTTTGAAAATTTAATCATCATTTCGTTCCGAACCTTAAGGCTTACTATGCGTATCTGGGGTATTCATCAATTAAATTATTCGATTCACTTTAATCTTATACAGATTTATCCAGAAAACCCTCCAAGAGTCTTCTTAAATACGTCCTGAAAACCTCCTGACTGATGTTTGTTTACTCTAAGTACTGATAATCGCCTATTTTCACTACACTTCTATCGTTTGCAAAAGACAAAAAATGGCTCCGATTCTTATATGCTTAGATACCAATTGATTATTTTTAATACATGACGAACGTCTAGTTTTTCAGTATATTCATTTAAAACAGTCTGTTTTTTGAACCAAAGTGTTGAATACTTTTGTTATTCACATGCAGTTGGTCTTGTTGTGGGCAGACAAAGAATAAGAATAGTATTTTGATACAACAGATACAGGGAGTAGAGATGAACTGGGGTAAATTGTTTCTTACGTGTTTGGGGTTAACACTCTTTAGTTATCAAACCTATGCTCAGATGATCTCAAAACAAGGCTTGCTGCAGTATCAGTCTGACTTTGTTCAAGCCCAAAAAAAAATCGATTCTCGTCTCGCCGATACTGCCAATAATACGCCTGTATCAATCGAGCTGAGTTTGCAAAAAGCCCAGTTGTACATGGCCTTTCAACGTGCCGATTTACTACAGCCCTTATTAAGTGATATTCAACAGCAAATAATGACGCAAGATGATGTTGTTATTCAAAGCCAATGGCATTTTTTAAGTGGTGTTCAATTATATTTGGTAGGTAAATACGCTCAAGCAAGTGAAAGTTTTAAGTCCTCGTCGCTGTTACTCGAGGAGGTAAATAGCCAGCAGGAATATGCCTACCTAGAAAATTTCATATTGATGTATCAGGCCGTTAATCGAATATATTTGCAACAGTATGAAGTTGCACTTGATGAACTTACCGCTGTATTCAAGCGAGCAGAAAAGAACAATTGGCCGATTATTCAGGCACGTAGTTTAGTTTTTATCGGTGATGTTAGTTATGCCTTAAAAAACTACGAGCAGGCTTTGGAGTATTATCAAAACGCTTACAATATCTACCCTGAAGATGCGTTGATTTATCGTGCTGAAACACGCATGTATGAAGCTCAGATGGTTAATGTTGTGGGTGACAGAAGTGTAGCGTTTGAGCAGTTAGAGCTGGCAATACAGGTATTCAATAATAATTCTGATGATACCCGGCTAGCTAATGCTTATGTGTTGAAATCCTATTTTTACAGCAAAGTACCAGACGATGCCAAGGCACTGGAATGGATTGCAAAATCTGTCAAAAAACGTGAAGAATTAGGCAATCCGATTGAAATTGCTAATGCATATGTTCATTACAGTGCGCAATTGGCTGTCGATGATCAAATGCCACAAGCCTTGGAATACGCCAAAAAGGCAGCGGATTTGGCTGAACAACATGAGGATATTTCTGGACAGTGGGATTCTTACGGTAATTATGCCAAATTGTTAAATCAAGCCGGAGATTACCAGCAGGCCTTTCATTATATGCAGTTGAGTGAGAGGGCATTGTTGAAAAAAGCCCGTTTGGATATTACTTCTCAAACCGCCACATTAAACGCCCAGTTCAATTTGAGTCGCGAGCAATTAAAGAGTGAACTTTTAGACAAACAAGCGCATCTTTTTGAAGAGCGCAATACCTTGTTAAATCAACAGTTGTCGATGAAGCAAAGAGAGCAACAACAACAAAACTGGATGCTGATTATCTTGTCCTTGGCATTGGTGTTTTTCTTAGGTTTGTGTGCGGTAATCTATCGTCTATACATTAAAAATAAATTATTGGCCAGACGAGACACATTAACCTCATTACATAATCGCCGCAGTATTTTGACCCTTGGAGAGCAAGCATTAGTGTCCAGTGATCGATATCAACATGCACTGAGTGTGCTGATGTTGGATATCGACAACTTTAAGGCTGTTAACGATCATTTTGGTCATGAAGCGGGAGATCGAGTCATTCAATATGTGGCTGATATTTGTGTGGCCACCGTGCGAAAACCTGATTATGTGGGGCGTGTTGGTGGTGAAGAGTTTTTACTGGTTTTACCGCATACCGATGAAGACGCTGCATTGTTGTTAGCTGAGCGTTTATGTAAAGAGATAGTCCAGTCGGAAAAACAAAGTCTTGGGCAAGTAGAGCAAGTGACTGTCAGTATTGGTATTGCCACTAAAAACATCAAAAGCAAACGCCCCTTTAACCGTTCGCCAAATAAAGACCTTAGCCAACTCATTCGTGAATCGGATGTGGCCTTGTTTGCCGCTAAAGAGCTAGGGCGTGATCAAGTGCAGGTTTACCACTGTGATTTAAAACTAAAAGGCGATGCGGCTAATCTTGAATCAACCACTCCGGATATGCTACGCACAGTATCTTAGCCCGTCAGACCAAATGTTTGGTTGAGACTGTTGAGGGTGTATACAACTTTTATTTTAAAATGGCTAAGAGCGACGGGGATCCTTCCCCGATCGACTTAGATAAGATCAATTAGCTGGAACGATTTGTTCTGTTGTTTGAGGTGGCTTTTTCATTCCAGGGATCGCTGAAGCCGGTGACGATGCTAAAGAAAAAGAAACAACAAGAGTTAAGATCACAAATTTAATTTTTTTCATAATAAACGCTCCGAAATAATTCGATTATGATGAGGACTTAGTTCCGCATCAAATGGCATTATGCCATACGTTTATGACCTGAAAAGTTTAGTTGAAATGTTAACTACGCAGGAAGGTGTTTCTTAGATTGGTTGTAAAAATAGTGCATGTAAATGGTCGTTAGCGTAATTCCAGATAATAAATTAGCGACTAATGTGAAGTTATAATAGACCATTGTAATATCTTTTAAGCCTGCTAAGTGTCTTAGAAAGTATTCCAGCAGCATTATGGCAATTAAACTGTAACCAGCTAATAGTATACTTCTTAGTTGCCAATCTAATGCAATTTTGCCTGATTGATGCCCAAAGTATTGAGACATTAAAAAAACTCTTTTAAACAATAACTCCCTCGCAATGTTTGTAAGAGTCAAAAGTCCAATAGAATAGTAAATATGAGGTTTGTTGGCATAAGAAGTATTCCACCAAAAAAACTCAGCTCCTATGCTCAAAAGAATAATGACGAGGGTGACTTTTGTGGAAGCTTGTTTAAAGCGGTAAATGGAAATTGCCATACAGACTGCGTAAACTAAAACCATAAATGTTGTACTTTCTGGTAGCGTATACAGTAAATGTGTAATGCACCAAAGGCCAAGTAATATTAATAATGCGCCTAATGTATCTTTGTCTGACCAACAAAAAATACAACTTAACGAAAGAGCTGCAATGTAAATCAGATTAAAGTGTTCTGGATTATCACCAAACAAATAAAGTAAAACGGCAAACAATGGGGTTGTGAGGTAGAAAAGTGTTCGGTGAAAATAATATTGGGTATTAAAGGGCAGATTGCCAAACACTTTAAAGATAGTGGTTTAATCCTGTTTTTCGGATTCAGTGATGTCTTTGGCCATGTTGACTAGATGTTGATCTGAGAAACCAAAATACTTCATTACGTGCCCGAAGAATTTGTTGCGTGTTGCAGATGATGCGCGTTGTGCACAAATCATATGCCATTTAGATATCACCTCAGCACCAATTGCTTCAATGGTTTCGCGCTTGTCGTTTTCTATTGCAGAAACTGTTTCGCGGCTGATACCTATACGTGCAGCTAAATCGTGTTGAGTTAATTCAGCTTCTTTTCTAAGCTCGCGAAGTAAAAGACCACTAATTTTTGTTCTTCTGCTCATCAGTTGGTTACTTCGTTAGTCTTGAATAGTTAAATGCTAATTCATTGTTGGTGGTTTTGTCTACTAGTTTTGCCTTAAATATTTACCCCTAGTTATTGATAATTATCGCCCACGCTTTTGGAGATGATCATACTTAACTCTTGTAATGAACGACCGCTTTGCTGTTGCAGTTCATTAAAGCTTTGTTGAATGGCTGTAAGACTACGTTTTGACTGAGCTGAGCCAGAAATAATATTGCGCTGAGTGAAATACCCAACCACATCATTACTCAGTATAAAGGTGTCTTTGCCCATTACTCGCAAACCATAGGCGCCGGTATTACCGCCCAGTCTAGCGCCATTTTTTTTCAAATAGGCCCAAAGGCCGATTATGTCATCTGTAGGCCAGTCTGCTACAAATTTAGCAAAACTACCGTGTTCACGGGCCACGTTATCAATCATGATGGCGTTTTCACGGATGGTTTTTACTTTATTATAATTGCGAATAATACTCGGGTCGGTAGCTTTTTGTTCGAGCATTTCATCAGGGATGAGCAAGACTTTTTCGATATTAAAATCGAAAAAGACTCTTTCAAAATCAGGCCATTTATTATGTACTACGCGCCAGACAAAACCTGATTGAAAAACCTTTTTACTAAACTCGGCTAAAAATCTGTCATCGCCAATGGAACCAAGTACATCGTTCGACAAAGGTTTGTCTAACATGGTGGCCAAGGCTTGTGGGCCGCCTTTGCGCTCACAAGCTCTTTGATAAATTTTCTGAAACGTTTCTAAGTCGCTCATACTGACAAATTAAGCCGCAATGCCAGAATGACGAAGTAAGGCGTCAACTTCTGGTTCACGACCTCTAAAGGCGACAAACATTTCCATGGGTTCTTTGCTGCCACCCATTTCTAAGATGTTAGTCAAAAAATCATGACCGGTTTGTTGATTAAAAATGCCTTCTTCTTCAAAACGGCTAAATGCATCAGAAGACAGCACTTCTGCCCATTTGTAGCTGTAATAACCTGCTGCATAACCCCCAGCAAAAATATGTCCGAAGCTATTTTGAAAACGGTTAAAGCTAGGTGGAATAAGCACAGCAACTTCTTCGCGTACTTTGTCTAACCACTGTTGCACGTTAGTTTGGCCAGCCACAAAATTTTCGTGCAAACTAAAATCAAACAAGCTGAATTCTAATTGCCTAAGCATTTGCATGGCTGATTGAAAGTTACGTGCGGCTAACATGTTATCTAATAAAGTTTGTGGTAATGCTTCGCCCGTTTCAAAGTGTCCTGAAATAAAGCTTAATGCTTCTGGTTGCCAGCACCAATTCTCTAAGAATTGACTAGGTAACTCCACTGCATCCCATGCCACACCGTTGATACCTGATACACCGCCTACGTTTATTTTGGTTAACATATGATGTAACCCATGGCCAAACTCATGGAACAAAGTGACCACTTCATCGTGGGTAAATAACGCGGGTTTATCACCTACTGGGCCATTAAAGTTACAGGTCAAATACGCTACTGGGAATTGCTGGCTACCATCCACTTTTTGTCTGCGTACTTGGCATTCGTCCATCCAAGCACCGCCGCGTTTTTTCTCGCGGGCATATAAATCTAAGTAAAAACTACCTCGAAGTTCACCTGTTTGATCATGAATATCGTAAAAACGCACATCTTTGTGCCATGTATCGATATCGTCACGGGCGCTGATTGTTAAGTTGTATAAACGCGATACCACCTCAAACAAACCTTTTACTACCTTGTTTTCAGGAAAATAAGGGCGTAATTGTTCATCAGAAATTTTATAGGTTTGTTCCTTGAGCTTTTCGCTGTAATAAGAAAAATCCCAAGCTTGTAATTTATCTGCTTGATAATGTTCTTTGGCAAAGGCTGTCAGTGTATCAATATCCTGTTGCGCTTGAGGTTTAGATCGTTTAGCTAAATCTTGCAAGAAACCATTCACTTGTTCACTGGAGTTTGCCATTTTGCTGGCCAACGAATACTCTGCAAAATGCTTAAAACCCAATAGTTTCGCCAGTTCTTGGCGTAAACCTAAGGTTTCTTCAATGATTTCAGTGTTGTCCCATTTACCGGCATTGGGTCCTTGATCAGAAGCCCTTGAGGTATAAGCACGGTACATTTCTTCACGTAATTGACTATTGTCGGCGTGGGTCATAATGGGCAGGTAGCTAGGGATGTCCAAAGTAAACAACCAGCCTTCTAACTCTTTACTTTCAGCAAGTTGTTTGGCCGCACCTAAGGCCGACTCTGGTAAACCAGACAGCTCGGCTTGGTCGGTAATATGTTTTTGCCAGCCAAAAGTGCCATCCATCACATTATTACTAAAGGTTGAACCTAAGTCTGATAAGCGGCTTTTAACCTCGGCATAACGGGCTTTTTTCTCGTCGTCTAAGGCTACGCCTGATAATTTGAAATCGCGTATCGCTTGAGTAATCACTTTTTGTTGGGCTCCTGATAGCGAACTGAATTCATCACTTTTTTCAAGTTGGCAATAAGCGTTGTACAAATCAGCGTTTTGGCCTACCCACGTGCCGTATTCAGACAGTGCAGGTAAACATGCATCATGTGCTTCGCGTAATTCATCATTGCTAACGACTGAGTTCATGTGTGAAACCGGTGACCATTTGCGGCTTAATTGATCGTCAATTTCTTCAATCGGTGCCACTAGGCCATCCCAACTGAAAATGCCTTGGCTTAACACTTCGGTGATTTTAGTTTTGCAGGCACCAATAGCTTGTTCGATAGCAGGTTGAATATGCGCAGGTTTAATAGCCGAAAATTGCGGTAGGCTAGATAAATCATTTAATGGATTGGTCATAAAGGTATTCTTCTCTGCTAAGTTATTTTAGAAATTGGGTTGGATTAACTAAATCTCAATAGCTGACTGGCCGTTCCAACAGATAATTTTGTCAGTGACGCAATTTAACTGCACTAAGTCAGTTCTTTTTACCTGCTAATGGCGTACAAAAGATCATAATTATTTAAGTATCGGTTAGCTAGATTGCATCGATTGGAAAATTGCGGTGTTATTTTTGTAAGATAGGCATTATCTTGAATTATAAAATTTATAACTAGGCAGACACATGGCAGATTTTGATTATATATGTATTGGTGGTGGTAGTGGCGGTATTGCATCGGCAAATCGCGCGGCCAAACACGGTAAAAAAGTAGCATTGGTTGAAGCTAATGCCATTGGTGGAACCTGCGTCAATGTGGGCTGTGTGCCGAAAAAAGTCATGTGGTTTGGCGCGCACGTGGCTGAAGCGATTAACTTGTATGCACCTGACTATGGTTTTGATGTCACAGTGAATAACTTCAATTGGCAAACACTAGTGGATAGCCGTGAAGCTTATATAAAACGTATACATGGTAGTTATGGTAGTGGTTTTGAAAAAAATGGTGTGACGCTAATCAATGGTTTTGCCACCTTTGTGGATAAAAACACCATCGAAGTCAACGGCAAGCAGTACACCGCCGAGCATATTTTGATTGCTACAGGTGGTCGTCCTACCTTACCTAAAATTCCTGGTGCAGAACTTGGTATTGATTCAAATGGTTTTTTTGAGCTGACCGAACAACCTAAACGTGCTGTGGTAGTAGGAGCGGGTTATATCGCGGTAGAGCTTGCTGGTGTGATGCACGCATTAGGCACAAAAACCGACTTGGTTGTACGTAAACATGCACCATTACGTACCTTCGACACTATGTTATCGGAAACATTGGTTGAGCTAATGGCGCAAGACGGGCCAACATTACATACCCATGCAACACCAACCCAAGTGAATAAAAATGCTGATGGCTCTTTAAGCATAGAATTCGAAAATGGTGAATCAATTGAAACAGATTGTGTGGTATGGGCCATAGGTCGTGAACCAGCCAATGATAAAATTGGTTTGGAGAATACGGGCGTAGAGTTAAACGAACGTGGTTACATTAAAGTCGATAAATTCCAAAATACTAACGTTGACGGCATATATGCTGTAGGCGATAACATCGGCTATGTTGAACTCACTCCTGTTGCAGTGAAATCTGGTCGTTTGTTATCTGAACGTTTGTTTAATGGTCAGACTAATGCCCATATGGATTACACGCTAATTCCGACAGTTGTGTTTAGTCATCCGCCTATTGGTACTATTGGTTTGAGTGAAGCCGAGGCTATCAAGGAATACGGCGAAGACAATATCACTGTTTACAATTCAGGGTTTGCAGCCATGTACACGGCCGTGACTAAACATCGCCAAATGACTCGTATGAAGTTGATTTGTGCAGGCGAAGATCAAAAAGTAGTAGGTTTACATGGTATAGGTGCAGGCATGGACGAAATACTCCAAGGCTTTGGTGTAGCCATGAAAATGGGCGCGACTAAAGCTGATTTTGATGCTTGTGTGGCGATACATCCAACTTCTGGTGAGGAATTTGTCACCCTGACTTAGCGGTCAGACTCCGAGCCTTAAACATTGAAAAAAATCACCTGAAAATACCGCTAGCAGTATTTTCAGGTTTTCTCAGTTCAGCTTAACCCTGCATACTCTCTAAGGTTTTGCCTTTTGTTTCACTGATCATTTTTATCACAAAGATCACAGATAACATTGCGCATAGTGCATAAAATCCATAAGCACTGGCTAAACCAATAGTGGTTAGCATAATAGGAAAGGTCATGGTGATCACAAAATTGGCAATCCACTGGGCAAACCCTGCCACAGCCAATCCAGAACCGCGGATTTGATTAGGGAACATTTCACCAAGCAATACCCACATAACCGGTCCCCAAGACAAGTTAAAGAAAAATACGTAAGCATTGGCAGCAATTAATGCCAAGGTGCCATTTTCACCTAACATCAAATTACCACTTTCTGCCACATCGGCATTGGCGAATACCCAAACAAGGGTGAGTAAAGTAATACTCATACCGATTGATCCGATGATCAAAAACGGTCGTCTCCCAAGTTTATCAATTAAGCTGATTGTAATAACGCAGGCAATAATACTGACAGCACCAACAATCACATTAATCATCAGTGAGTCTGATTCAGAGAAACCCACGGCTTGCCATAATACTGCGCCATAATAAAACACCACATTAATGCCTACTAGTTGCTGAAACATGGCTAAGCCTATTCCTACCCAAACAATGGTTCTAACTTTTCCACCAGACACAAGATCTGTAATTTTAGGTTGATGGGTTTCTGCTGCAATGGATTGTACAATTTCTTTCAATGTAAGTTTGGCTTGGTCTACCCCATAAAGCTTTGTAAGTGTGTCTAATGCTTTTTGACGTTTGCCTTTTATCATCAAAAAGCGAGGGCTTTCTGGGATGACAAGCAAAGACAAGAAGAAGATCACTGCTGGCACCAGTTCAATCCAAAACATCCAACGCCAAGTTTGATAACCCAGCCAAAAAATCTCTGTAGAGCCGCCAGCTGCGTTCGCAAGTAAATAGTTGCTGATGAATGCGCAAAACAGCCCAAATATTATCGCTATTTGTTGAATTGTAGCGAGCCTGCCACGCATTCTAGGAGGTGCTATTTCAGCTATATATGCGGGTGCCATTACTGACGCCGCTCCAACAGCAAGTCCGCCAATAATACGATAGAAAATAAATTCTGCAGAGCTTAGCGCGATACCTGAACCCCAAGCACTAAGAATGAAAAGTACGGCAGCAATAATAAGCAGGCCTCTACGGCCAAGCCAATCAGCTAAAGTGCCAGCGGCAAATGCACCTACAGCACAGCCTAACAACATACTTGCGACATTAAATCCCTGCCCAATAGATTCAGATTTAAATGCAAGGGTCAGCCCATCAACCGTGCCATTGATTACGCCACTGTCAAAGCCAAATAAAAAACCGCCAATGGTTGCTACTGCACTTATGACAATAATATAAAATAGATTTTCTTTATGAGAATGGTTGTTCATCTGTAAGTTTCACTTTTTTAAGGTAGGCAAAAAGCCACCGACACAAAACTAGGTTGCGGCTATTTGCAAGGAATGAGGTTGGTGGTTTTAATCAGACTGAGGTTTTTTACTAAGTCTTATTTTGTTGTTGCTCATTTTTTTGACGATAACATCAAAGTTGCTTTCCAAAGCGGACAAAAAGCCACTGATATCTGATGTCTTGAAAAGCCCAGCAATTTGCTGCTTTTTAATGTCTTCATCACCAAAATCAAATTCATAGTTGGTGTATCGGGCAACTTCTTGCATGGCTTCAAAGAGGCTTTCACCTCTAAAAATCAGATTGCCTTGCTGCCAAGCCAAGTCAGAGGCTTGTTTGGTTTCGTCATTACCAATGATGTTGGTATTACGTGCTTGTAGCTGAGCTTTTTGCCCTTTATTGACGGCAAAAGATTGTGGAGATAGATGCACATTTTTCAGCTTCAGAGGTGCAACGCTCTGGCTATTGATGTCTGTGACTAACACTTTGCCATCAGTCACAATCAATTCAACTTCACCCGCGCCAAGCTCAACATTAAAAGCAGTACCCACTGCTTGGATGATATTTGAGCCAGCATATACACTTAAGGGCTTTTGCTTATTGTGAGCAACTACCACATGCATTTCGCCGCGCAATAATTCAAATACTCGCTGCTTATCGGTATAAGTCACTTTAACTAAGCTGTTTGTATTCAATGTTATTTGGGTTTTATCCTGCAAGAAGAAAGTAGATTGTTCTCCAATTTTGGTTTCGTATTCGTTATTGAACTGGACGATTTGTGTTGTATTTTGGCCTAAAAAGATGTCTGCATTGAACCACAAGGCTACAGAAATAAGCGATGCAAAAACGAAACTCGCGGCCCAAGCTAAAATTGGTGCCTTTTTACCGGTTACATTGTGAGGTTTGCGAGGGAATAATTCACTAAGTTGTGAAAGAGATTCCATTTTGTCCCACAGCTCCACCAATTGCATGAAGGTTTCAGCATGTGTAGGTGAAACCTGCAACCAGGCTTTCAGCTCGCTTAGCTCTTTGTTTGATAACCCTCTGTCTAGCCGAGTTATCCATACACTCGCTTCATCGATAGGTTCTTTATTGATGTTAATCCCAACCACCTTACTCATCTTCTAGCCTCTCGAGCATTTACTGCAGATACGTTTGCCGACTCGGACTGACGAATACCAACATTTAATTGATTGATGCCCAGCATGTAGCTTGCACATCGTTTAAATCCCACGGCTATATGTTTTTCTACCGTGCTCTCACTTAAGTTCATTTCTTTGGCAATCTCTTTTTGAGAATATCCATAGACTTTTTTTAATACAAAAACCCGTCTGCACTGCACGGGTAATTGGCGAACAGCCTCACAAAAATGGGCAAACTCTTCATTACTAGCAGCACTCTCAAACACTTCATCATGAATAGTAGTTTCGGTATCAAAATCACATTCAGTATCTACGCCATCGGCCAGCCGAGTTTCTGCTTTTTTCAAATGGTCAAATGCCAAGTTTCTTGCCGTTTTCATTAAAAACGATTTCTGTTGTTCGATCGGCTCACGCTTATCCATTTGACAAATTCGCACATAAGTCTCTTGAACAATATCTTCAATTTCTTTGGGCGGCACTATGCGTGACACCATTCGTAACATGCTATCCCTTGCAGCCATAAATATTGGATGCCATGACGTATGTGTTGCTATCTTTTTTTGCATTTTTATATGCTAACTCTTGTCGACATTTGGTAGCCTCGGGTATATAACGATTGGCAACCAATATTCCGCCAGTTAAATGCTGATTTTCTTTAGCTACTGATTTGAGAGTAGCGTCAGACATAGAAATTAAGTGTAACTTTCTTGTTAATACATGTTAACGTTTTAGGCCTTTAAATATCCAGTGTTCTCAAATAAAATACGAATGTAACGTATTGTTTAATATATGAAATTTAACAAATCATCTACATTATTTATAGTTAACACTAGACCAAAAAATGTCATTTTCTGGATAGCTCTATGTTTGTTTAGTGAATTTTTATGGGCAGTACCTAGCCAAGCTATGCAGGAATTCAATATTGACTCCGGTTCTGCAGATGTTTCATTAATTGAATTTGCCCAACAAGCTGACCTTACTATCATCTTCCCCTATACAAAAGTGCAATCTCGTCGTTCCAATTCTTTAAAGGGCAGCTTTACCATTGAACAAGGCATTATCAATCTACTAGAAGGTACGGGACTGGTAGCTGCGTTTGAAACCGATGGGGTGGTGACTATCAAGCGCATCTCTATTCGCGATACAGTTGTTGTAGACAAATCGTTCTTTCAGGGGATAGTGGATTTATTTGTGGGCAAAGGTGACAACATTGTCACATTTCCCGAAGAACCTTTAGACACTGAACTAATCGTAGTGCGAGGAATTCGAGGCAGTATGGATTGGGCCTTAGATATTAAACAAGAATCTATAGGCGTGTCAGAATCAATACAATCAGAAGACATTGGCAAGTTTCCAGATCTTAATTTGGCTGAGTCGTTGCAAAGAATCACAGGTGTTTCTATCGATCGTTCTGAAGGTGAAGGGCAATTTGTCACTGTGCGAGGGATGGGCCCACAATTCAATACGGTTTTGAGTAATGGCCGAAGATTAGCGACAGATAACCAAGGCCGTGAATTTAGTTTCGACACCATTGCGTCAGAATTGGTGACATCGGTTAGTGTAGACAAAACCTTTTCAGCCTCCCAGCCTTCCGGTGGAATTGGTTCTATCATTAATATCAAAACTGCAAAACCTATGGCATCAAGAGAATTTAAAGTGGTCGGCAGTCTCAAAGCTACGTTTGATGATAATAGTCAAAAAACCACTCCCCAAGGCACAATCTTTTTTAGTAACAGTAATGATAAGTTAGGCTGGTTGTTTTCGCTGTCTCACCAAACTCGTAAGGCACGTATTAACGAAGTGCAAACAGACGGTTGGCTGTTAAATACCGACGTTCCAACTGATCAGATTAGCAGCATATCGGACAATATTTTTGTACCCAGAAATTATGATCAACGAGTTCGATTTGACCAACGTACTCGCACAGGTGGTACGTTCGTTTTGCAATATAAGGCAACACCAAATCTGGAAATTAACCTCGACTATTTACAGTCTGACTTTAATGTTAAAACTGATTCCACATCACTAGGCCACTGGTTTACATCGAGTAATCTAGAGAATGTGGTCACCGATGAAAATGGTACTGCAATTGAGTTTTCACAAAATGTAGGACACGCTACAGATTTTCATGCGCGTACTTTCGATAGGCCCTCAAGTTTAAGTGCGCTGGGGTTGAATACTATTTGGCAAGTGTCCCCAGAAGTGTTGCTTGAGTTTGATGTTTCTAGCTCTAAAGCTAGCACCCAAGACAGAATAGGCGCCGGTAACGCTTTGACTCTAATTGGTTACCTTAATCGTTCTTCTTTCTCAATTACAGAAGATAATGTATTACCCCAAATAACTAACTTTGAGTCGTCCGATCCAACAATTGTTGATGCGATAGGAGAGGCTTCTGGGGTGTCATATTATTTGGATCCTATCAACGGCAAAGCCCATGTTATGTTACGTCGAGGCTGGAATATTGATGATAAATTTGATCAATTAAAAACAGATATTACATTTTTTGACCGACTTAATTTTGATTTAGATATTAAGTTTGGTTTTATGTATTCAAAACAATCAAAAACCAATGAACGTTGGGATAATGAGAAAAATGCTGTTCACTGTTCGTTTTGTGGATATTTCCCGACTCCCGATATTCCAGATGATTTTCAATCAGTATTTGATGCCGGGAGTGATTTTTTAAGTGGTATAAGTGGTAGTGAACTTTTGCCAAAAAGTTGGTTAAGACACGATGGTGAAACACTGTTTGGTTTTCTTGAATCTGCGAGTGATGTGACTTTCGATGCGGTTATACGGAATAATTCTTTTTCGATAATAGAAAGTGTAACGTCCGCCTATGTTGAGGGACAACAAGACGCCCAATGGCGGGGCATTGAATTTTTATCAAAATATGGTGTTCGATTTGAAAACACTAAAATTATGGTAACGGGTTTTGAGTCGGACCTATTGGCTTTAACAATTCTTGATCAAACTGAACTGGGGCAACTTAACTCACCAGGTCGACCTATTTCACAATCTGCATCATATAATAACTGGTTACCTAGCATATCGGCTAAGGCAGAATGGAAAAACAATATTATTGCACGATTAGGTTTATCTCGGTCGTTAACTAGACCCACTATGAGTCAGTTGTCACCAAGTTTGTTAGTTAATACAACTCGTCAAGGCGGTGACTTACGGGCTAGTTCAGGCAGCCCAAATCTGCAACCATATGAATCTACCAATCTGGACTTGGCTGTTGAGTGGTACTACCAAGCTTCAAGTTATATTTCGGTGAGTTATTTTAATAAAATAGTTAAAAATTTCATTGTAAGCACAGTGACACAAACCAGTATAAATGATGTTACTGATCCTAGCACTGGGAGCGACTCTAGTGCCCCCGACTTTGAAGATAGTCTCGCTGAATTTGACTTAACCACACCCACAAATGGTGAAACAGCAACAGTAAGAGGATTTGAACTGGCGATTCAGCATGCGTTTGACAGTGGTTTTGGGGTTGTGGCAAATATGACCTTGGTAAATAGTAACGCCAAATTAAATCCCACTGATATTTCGCAAAAGTTTGCTTTAACAGGACTAAGTGATTCACAGAATCTCATCGTCTATTACGAGAAAGGTCCTAGCCAAATTAGGTTGGCTTGGAATCACCGTGATGGATTTTTGCAATCCTTGGTGCAAATACAAGGCCCAGAGCCCACCTACGTGCGTAGTTATCAGCAACTTGATGTAAGCGCGAGTTATGCGGTGAATGACAATCTTTCAATATTCATTGAAGGCGTCAATATTACCGAAGAAAATGTACTTAAACATGGACGCTTCAGTAATCAATTGCTTTTAGCTCAGCAACCAGGTGCACGATATTCTTTAGGTCTACGGGGCAGTTTTTAATCTCGCCTGCCGGTTTATAGAACTTAGCCAAGCAAAACGTTGTGTATACAACAGCCTCTTCAACTCCTCACTTACAATCTTCTAATACCAATAATACCATATATGGACCCTCTCCAATTGCAAGACACCAATTTGACTGATTAACAACACTCATTGCTGCCATATATT
>NZ_CAJWCF010000023.1 GCF_913020055.1 uncultured Paraglaciecola sp.
AATATATGGCAGCAATGAGTGTTGTTAATCAGTCAAATTGGTGTCTTGCAATTGGAGAGGGTCCATATATGGTATTAGAACAGCATCAAAACAGACGCTAAACCTGTCACAGCTATGACCAACCAACGATAATATTTTTCTTCGATACGT
Organism: uncultured Paraglaciecola sp.; assembly: GCF_913020055.1. GTDB lineage: Bacteria > Pseudomonadota > Gammaproteobacteria > Enterobacterales > Alteromonadaceae > Paraglaciecola. The sequence continues at coordinate 151 of NZ_CAJWCF010000023.1, forward strand.
TTCACAAAAACAATGCCCACCCAAGCACCCAACGCGATAAAAGGTAAACTGATAAGATTTAACAAAAAAGAGTTCAGATCAATACTCTCCCAGCTAAACAAATGAAAGGGTACTTTAAACAGGTTAATCGCTAAGAAAAACCAAGCTGCGGTGCCAATATACTCGTTTTTGGGTAGTCGCATACTGAGTAGATACAAAGCCATAACAGAGCCCGCTAAGTTGCCAACCATAGTCGTCACACCGCCTAAAAACCCCATCAATAAAGCAAACCATAGGTAGTCTGGGATAGAATCTTTATTGGCTTTTTCCATCCATAACATCAAACCTAAGCTGACAAAAATAATCACACTCATGATGGTTTTAAATAATTGGTCGTCAATGACGTAACCCAGCCATGTACCAACCAATACGCCAATAGCTGCCGACGGAAATAACTTGATTAAGAAATACCAATTGGCATGCCTGTGGTAATACTTAACAGCAAATAAGTCAGCCATAATCAGCATAGGCAACATCAAACCTGCCGATACTTTCCCACCAAAAATAATCGCAAGCAAAGGCACAGCAAACATAGACGCACCATGCACCCCTGTTTTTGCCATGCCAATAAAAAACGCCACTAAAAATAGCAGCGCCAAAGTTGTGTAACTTAAGGAATAGGAAAACAGCTCTAACATGGGTAACAATCAATCATATTGAGCCGACTATTTTATCTATCAAAGTGCTTTTTCCCAAAATAATGCCTTACCCATTTTAGGGTCGAGTTCATAGCCAGCAAAACCAAACTTTAGGTAGGCATTTTTAGCCACTTGATTACCTTCCAACACTTCCAAGGTAATTTTGCAGCAGCCCTTTTCTTCAGCGATATTTTCAACATATTGCAACATTTTTTGACTGAGCCCTAACCCTCTAAATTCAGAGGACACCACTAGATCATGAATATTAATCAAAGGTTTTACACTTAAACGTTGAAAAAGCTTCAAAACAATTTACCAAGCCAGCAGGTTTGCCATCTACATAACAAATTACACTAAAGGCTTGGGGTAATTTTGCCAATTCAGATGCCAAATTATCTTTCACTGTTTGGCTTAACGCCGTTGCTCCCCCCATAGGATCAAGCGCGTAGTTCTCAAGTAGGAATAACATATCTTGAGTGTGTATAGTGTCCTGATAGTTCAGAGTAAAAACATCGATGTTCATTGAGGATTAACTTTATTGGCAGATAGAGGCGAAGAATGCCAGTGTAAGGGTTTGCAAGTCTAGTGGATTTAATTCAATTTCTAGACCCCTTCGGCCACCACTCACATAAATGGTTGGATATTGCTGGGCTGATTGATCAATGACTGTTTTCAACGATTTTTTCTGGCCAAGAGGACTGACACCACCCAACACATATCCCGTGCTGCGCTGCACTTCTGTTTTGTCAGCCATTTCGGCTTTTCTAGCACCACAAGCCTTGGCCACACTTTTCATACTCAACATTAAATTAACTGGCAGAACAGCCACCACCAACTCGGTAGTGTCTAATTTAACGACTAGTGTTTTAAATATTCGTTCAGACGCAACTGCCAGTTTCTCTGCCGCTTCTAATCCATAAGAAGCCTGCCCACTATCATGTTCGTATTGATGAACACTAAATTCAATTTTCGCCTTTTTAGCGCTGTTAACTGCTGGAGTCAAAATATAGGCTTATTTTTCAACCACACAATTTTTTTGAACTCTGGCTTTGACTTGGCGGATCATATTTATATCCCCTTCAGCTTCTGCATCAACTAAATCTAATTTGGAATCTTGGCATTTGAGTTTGTTGGCTTGGTTTTTCATATAGGCCTCGTCTTTCTGCTTTTGAATCACACCAGCCACACCAGTATATTGACCTCGGTCTTCTGGGCGTTTCTCTTTTTCGTAAGGTGGCGCTTGACGAGCACCACAAGCAACAAGTGTTAGGGTTAATGCACTAATAATAAAAATTTTGTTCACTGAATTTTCCTTTTAAAAATAAAACACGGCTATTGAAGCGCTACTCTAAATGAACTTTAGCTAATTCAGGCAATTCGCCTTCAAGACCCATGGCATGTTGAATAATTTTTTGTTTAGTAAATGATGAGTGATTAGCCAAACTTAAGCCAGTATCCCTGATTAATTTTTTAACCGGTTGATCTCCAGCAAATAAACGCTTAAAACCTTCCATTGCGGCAACCATTTTCACTGCTTCAGTTTTTCGCCAGCGTTCAAAAGGTCGTAAATTTTTAGCTAAGCCAAAATCCTTGTCTTGTTTGACCAATTTAATAATCTGTTCGGCCAATGCTGCAGCATCCAATATTCCTAAATTTGCTCCCTGACCTGCTAAAGGATGGATAGTATGCGCAGCATCGCCAATGATAGCGACTCTATTACCTACCCATTGGCGCGTATAACGCATTTTAAGCGGATAACTTTGCCTGTCACTGACTAATTCACAGATGCCTAATGTGCAATCGAATGCGGCAGTTAGAGCTTTGTTAAAATCTTGATTTGATAGTTTGAGCAGTTCAGCTGCTCTAGGTTCATCTTGAGACCAAACAATCGAACAATAATGGGGATCCCATAAAGGTAAAAAAGCCAAAGGGCCAGTAGGCGTAAAAACCTGCCGAGCAATGTGCTTGTGCGGCAAAGTAGTTTTTACTGTTGCGACTATCGCATGTTGATCATAATCCCAAAATGTTTGCGCTAAATTAGCCAGCTTTTTTACCATTGAATTAGCACCATCAGCGCCTATCACTAATCTGGCACTTAACTGACTACTGTCGTCTAAGGTAATAAAACATTCTTGTTGGCCAAATACTAACTGCTTTATCTTTTTAGGGGCAAGTAGCTCAATAAAACTACTGTTCTGGGCTTGTATCCATAAACTGTGTCGAATCGCTTGATTTTCTACAATATGACCAAGTTGTTGTTTTTCAACTTGCTGAGCAGAAAACTCGATTTTAGCAAAACTGTCTTGATCCCAAACCTGCATGTCCACATAACTGCAGATTCTACTTACATCTAAATGCTGCCACACACCTAAGTTACGTAAAATATTCTCTGTGGCTAAGGTTAGTGCGCTTACACGTAGTTGCGGATCACCACTTGGCATAGACTCACTAACATGTCCTTCAACCACAGCAACCGACAATCCACTGCCTTTTAAAGCAAGCGCTTGCGTCAGCCCAACTATGCCGCCGCCCACCACAACTATGTCGTATGCATGCATTCTTTTAGCTGCTCTTTTTAATCATAAGGGTTTCAATGTCGCTGATGGTTTTAGGTGCAGCTAAGGTCAGGTTTTCATAACCGGATTGAGTTATTAGTAAATTATCCTCAATCCGAATACCTATGCCCCGCCACTTTTTATCAACGTCAGCATCAGGTGCCACATAAATTCCGGGTTCGACTGTTAGTACCATTCCCGGTTGCAACGGTCGGTCCTGGCCATCAATTTTGTAATTGCCCACATCATGCACATCCAAACCAAGCCAATGACTCAAACCGTGCATATAAAACTGACGGTAGGTTTGCTGTTCAATATTGTCGACTAGTTCCCCTTTAAGGATACCCAAATCGATTAAACCTTGAGTGATCACTTTAATTGCCACATCACTGGCCTGGTTAATAGTGTTGTTAGGCTTAATCACCTCAAAGGCGGCGAGTTGTGCATCTAGCACTAGTTGGTAGAGTTGTTTTTGTGGTGCTGAAAAGGTGCCAGATATCGGGAATGTGCGGGTAATATCCGATGCGTACCCCTGCCATTCGCAGCCCGCATCAATTAACACTAGGTCACCGTCTTTCAATTCTTGATTGTTCTCGGTGTAATGCAAGATACAAGCATTGTCTCCCGCCCCAACTATAGTGCCATAGGCTGGATATTTAGCACCTTGCATGGCAAATTCATGATGAATTTCTGCTTCGAGGTGATATTCGTTTTTACTTTCCTCAACAAATTGCATCGCCCGAATATGCGCTTGGGTGGCGATAGATGCCGCTTGACGCATCAAATCTATTTCACAAGTAGATTTAATTAAGCGCATTTCATCTAGGATGATGCGAACGTCAATCAGACTAGAAGGCGCATTTTTACTTTGTTTAGGCGCTTCACGTAAAGATTGCAAGGTTGAAAAAACAAGATCATCGGCATCATGATTATGCCCTTGAGCAAAATACAGATGTTGGTGTCCATTGATTAAATCGACTAACCGGTCTTCTAGTTCATCTAATGCAAAGGCCATGTTCACAGGGTACTGCTGTTTAGCTTGTTTTGGACCAAACCTGCGACCATGCCAAATTTCCATATTAGGGTCTTTGTCTAGGCAGAATAAAATACACATACCATTTGAATATTCTTGATGGTTAGACAGCACTAACCATGCCTCGGGCTCCGGAAATCCACACAAAAATTGAAAATAGCTGTCTTGGCGAAAAGCATACTCAGTATCACGACTACGCGTGACTAAGTGAGCAGCAGGCACCAAACAAATACTGTTTGGTTGCATTGTTTGTAATAGGTACTTTTGACGGGTTAAAAATTCGGTATTATCCATAAGCAATGCTGTGACTCACTTTACAGTTTTACAAAAACCAAGACGTTAATTGAATTAATGAACTGTTTTAGGTTCACTTTGCTGTTGTTCTGGAGATTTACCTAACTCGTTAAAACATAACATAGCGGTAACTCGCACATATTCCATCACTTCAAATAAAGCCTGCTCTGACTCTTCATCTTCATTCATTTCATCGTCCATGCGGGCGATTTCTGCAAAATCTTCTAAGGCTTCTTTTACATCAGCAGAGCAACCGGTTAAATCATCCTGATGTAAACCAAACCCAAGCATAAAACCTTGCACCCAACTTAACAAAGCTTGGCCTCGCTCATTAATAGGTGACGAATCCTCTGGCAAACAAAGTACTAGCGCAAAGTCACTTTCAACTAATTGCTGACAAGTGGTGTCAAAAAGGCTTTTAAAGGCTTCGTCTACTTCTTTAGAAAATGACTCACCTTGATGAATGAAATCAGCTAATGGCTCTAACCAGTCTTGGCATTCTAATGGCATTCCACCACCTAACATGCCACAAAACATCCCCTGAACTTCGGCGGGAGAGGTTAAAATATTGTTGCGTTCAAGTAACGCGGTTAAAGTATCGAAAAGGTTGGTTGATGTATTCAAAATGCTCTCTCAATCGTTGGACAAAACAATGCTACCACTCTCAAGATGGCAAATACATGATAGTAGGTACGATAGCGCTAGTATATCTAACAGCTAACATATTATAATGGCTGTGTTTGTTGTGTGGCGAGTTTTTTACTGGCTTTACAACAAATTATTTTCTATGCCTCCTGGGGTGTTTGCCAGTTTAGTTATGTCCCTGGCCGATGCTTTTTACCTAGGGAGTTGATTCCACTACTATTGCGCAAGCTCGGCTCGTATCGAGAAGCCTAAGGTAGCGATGATACTTCCGCCCTGAACTTTCGGTTCACGGGCTTACACCGAACAGCGGCATTTTGGGAGGCATCCAAACTATTCAGAACGGATTGAGAGTAATAGTCATATGAATCAAGAAGAACAAGTACAAACTTACGGAAAAGATGTGATAGAAGCTCTGTCTTCGATAGTAAAGTGGAAATATGACGATTTTCATAAAGTGATGTTAGCTGAATTTTCGGTAGACAAACAAGATCAAGTTTTGTTTACCTTACAACAGGTATTACCTGTGAGTTGGGATATAAACACCATCAAAAAAGCACCTGGCGAAGTCAAACATTACGCAGGGTCATTCTCCAAACTAGTTAAGCAACAAAAACTATTCAGTACCAGTGTTGAACGTCATCCCAAAGTGATGGCAGCTTGGTGGCCTTGGGGTCATGGTGCTACCGTTTCTGTTAGGTTGTTTTTAACTGATACTTCTCCATATGTTGCCAAAACTGGTTTTATCAATAAGTTAACACGCCTTTTTGCTTAGGGGCTGTTGATCCTAAATAAATTTGCTGTCAGAGAAAAAATCAATATACTTGCATGTATGTAGACCAAATGGTCAACTTTTAAAATTAAGGAACCGGGTCTGATGACCTAATATATGGTTTTATTCTGCTAGAATAAATGCCATGCACTAGCACGTTAAAACAAGAGGCACAGCAACGTATTATGGCCGTTATCAACTTTGGTTCAATCAACATCGACCATGTCTATCAGGTCGACCATTTCGTTCAACCTGGTGAGACTATTGCGTCAAGCCATTATCAATGTCTATTAGGTGGTAAAGGCGCTAATCAATCTATCGCATTAGCCAGAGCCGGATCTGAAGTGCGTCATGTGGGAAAAATAAACGAAGCAGATGTCTCCTTCAAACAAACCATGATCCGAGATGGCATTGATTGTAAACATGTATCTTGCACCGAAATGGCCACTGGCCATGCAATTATTCAAGTCACGCCTTCCGCCGAAAATGCCATAGTGTTGTTTGGTGGAGCCAATCATGAAATGACACCTAAAGATATTATGCAGGCATTGGATACTGTGTCATCTGCCGATTGGGTGTTGACTCAAAATGAAACCAGCAATATCGACCAAGTGCTAATTCAGGCCAAAGAAAAAGGCTTACAGGTAGCATTTAATCCCGCTCCTATGACTGAGTCTGTTAAACATCTTCCACATGAATGTATTGATTTATTAATCGTTAATGAAGTGGAAGCTGAAGAAATTTCAGGACGCCAAGACTTAGACAAAATAGAAGACTACTTTCGCCAAGATTGGCCCCATGCTGAAGTGTTGATTACGTTAGGTAAAGCCGGCGTACGTATGCTCAAAAAAGATAAAACGATTAATGTACCCGCTTTTGAAGTAGAAGCTGTAGATACAACGGCAGCTGGTGATACATTTATCGGCTATTTCTTGTCTGCGTACAGTACCCACACAGATTCCAAAACCGCTTTAACACGAGCTTGCGCCGCCTCAGCCTTGGCAGTTATGCAAGTTGGTGCAGCACAATCTATACCTAGCATAGAAGACGTGAACCGTTTTCTTGCTAAGCAATAATTTTTCAGGGAGACACTAAATGAGCCACAAAATTATACTAGATACCGATCCGGGTATTGACGATGCAATGGCAATTTTCTTTGCCTTTCAACACCCTGAAATAGATGTGTTAGGACTGACCACTGTATTTGGTAACGTGCCTGTTGATATGGCGGCCAAAAACGCCATTACTTTGTGTGCATTGGCGGATAAAAAGATCCCAGTATGCAAGGGTGTGGGAATGCCATGGGTTGGCAAAGAATCAGGATACGCACATTTTGTGCACGGTGATGATGGTTTTGGCAATATCAATTTTCCTGCGATTAAAGGTGAACTAGATCCCCGCAGTTCGGCGCAGTTTATTGTTGATAAAGCACGTGAGTTCCCGGGTGAAATCACTGTTGTTGCTATTGGCCCATTGGGTAATTTAGCCCTAGCTTTGCGTCTTGAACCTGAACTACCAAAGTTGCTCAAAGCAGTTTCTATTATGGGCGGCGCTGCCTTTGTACGTGGAAATGTTACGCCTGTGGCAGAAGCCAATATATGGAATGACGCATACGCTGCAGAAATTGTATTTGGTGCTGATTGGGAACTCAATATGTTTGGTTTAGATGTGACTAACTCTTGCCCATTTACACCAGATTTTTTGACTCAACTTAAACAAAACAACCCTAAACTAGGTGGTTTTGTACACGATGCAGCGCAATTTTATGTGCAGTTTTACTCACAAAATAGAGATGAAGATGTATGTTTCTTCCACGACGCTATGCCCATTGCACATCTAATTGACCCAAGCTTGTTTGAATTACAAACCGGTCATGCAAGAGTGTCCACTGATCCTTTAAATATTGGTCAAACCTCAGTAGCGCTGCCTAATACTACGACTAGCCCTGACTGGCTTAACGCACAGAAAATCAATGTAGCAGTTAAGGTAAACAATGAACGTTTGACTCAGTTGTACATAGATACTTACGGCAGATAATATGGTTTGGTGAGAAAATAAATTATGTTATGGTCTTGTGTATTGCGAGACCAATTATGTATATACAAATGAAAATTGCCCCTCCAACATTAGACGAAGCAGCTCGCTTAAAAGCGCTCTACGACTATGACTTATTAGACACTGAAGCTGAAAAAATTTTTGACGACTTAACTCAGCTTGCCGCAAAAATTTGTGATACCCCGATAACTTTAATTAGCTTGGTTGATGCCGACAGGCAGTGGTTTAAATCTAAAGTTGGATTAGACGCAGAAGAAACCTCCAGAGATATCGCATTTTGTGCCCATGCCATTCATCAAAAAGAAATTTTTGAAGTCGAAGATACCCTGCTAGATGAACGTTTTTGTGACAACCCTCTCGTTACCTCCGCACCGAATATTCGTTTTTATGCAGGTACACCTTTAGTCAGCCACAACGGACATGCGATTGGCACATTATGCGTAATTGATGACAAACCTAATAAATTGACCGAAATTCAGCGTCAAGCCCTTGAAGTTTTAGGCAGATCAGTCATTTCACAAATGGAATTGCGAAAAAATATTAAAGAGCTGAAACAAGCCAACGAACATAAAACCGAATTTTTATCTAATATGAGTCACGAACTACGCACTCCACTCAATGCGATTATTGGTTTTAGCCGTTTGATGTTAGATGATATTAATCATCACAAATTACCTGCAAAATTTTCTGAGTATATAAGCCATATAGACTACTCAGGTAAACGGTTGTTAAGCGTAGTGAATTCAGTTATTGATTTAAATAAAATTGAAGCTGGCATGATGCAAGTCCAAGTCGAACTGATTTGCATAAGAGAGTTCATCAAAGATTTAGAAGGCATGTTAGCGATTACAGCCAACGAAAAAGATGTAGCTTTTTTGGTAAATATTAGTGATAACGTACCGACTCATTTAACTATCGATCACGCCAAAATCAGCCAAATTATTACCAACTTAGTGCATAACGCGATTAAGTTTACGGATAGCGGCAAGTGGGTCAAAGTTGAGTTTTCCCTTAATGATGAAAACCTTATGATCACCGTTGCAGATCAAGGGGCCGGCATTTCATCTACCGATCAAACAAAATTATTTGGTAAATTTCAACAAGTCGGACAGTCCAAAAGTTCAGAAGGTAGTGGTCTAGGCTTATCAATTACACTTGGATTAGTGGAGCTTTTAGGTGGCACAATAAAGGTTTTGAGTACCCTAGGTTCAGGCAGTATTTTTAAAGTGATGTTGCCACAACAAAGTCATCATGACGTTTTGCAAAAAAGTGTTGTTCAAGAAAAAGCAAATTTTGACCGCAGCAGCCAGATATTAATAGTAGAAGACAATGAAATCAATCAAGCAGTTATGCTTGCCGTATTTGAATCTTTGCATACCTCTGTCACTATTGCTGGGACAGGCGAAGAGGCTTTAGAGATAGTCAATGATAGACATTTTGATCTGATCTTAATGGACATTCACTTACCTGGTATTGATGGCCGTCAAACCTCCGAAAAGATTAAACAAAACTATCCACAGCTCCCCATTATTGCTTTATCAGCCGACGCATTTAACCAGCATAAGTTTAACGAAAATGATAAAATTTGGGTTGAGTATTTATGTAAACCCTTGGAAAAAGAAAAACTTGTTCAAGCACTCAATCGCTTTATTCCTCTTTCTCCAAATACCTAAATTATGTAGGTTTAAAAATAGTGCAAAGACAAAAAATACGCACAGAGTATCGCAATAAGCGTCAAGCATTGTCGGCTCAGCAACAATCCACAGCGGCAAATAATCTATTAACAAGCTGTCTTTCATCTACCATACTCGCTCAAGCAAAAACTATTGCCTGTTATATTGCAAATGATGGTGAAATTGACCCGAGTGCAATTATTGATTATTGCTGGCAACAAGGTAAACGTGTATTGCTACCAGTTTTACATCCTTTTAGTAAAGGGCATCTGCTGTTTGTGGAATATCATCCTAACTCAGCCAGCCGAAAAAACGTTTATGGCATAGATGAACCCATAGTCACCAGCACAAACATACATACTCTAGACACTATTGAACTGATATTAACGCCACTGGTTGCCTTTGATGCCCAAGGCAATAGATTAGGCATGGGGGGCGGATATTACGATCGTACTTTAGCCCCTATTCGTCGAGATTCATTACCCACTCAACTCGTTGGATTGGCGCATACTTGCCAACAAACAGATAAGTTACTCGCCGATAGTTGGGATATCCCGTTAGATGGTATTGCCACGCCAGAACAATTTTTTGATATAAAAAAACACGGTGCTTGAGTTACACTTTAAACAACCAAGCGTTTATGCAGATCAATAGGCCCTAAAAACACATGACACAAGATGAAAAAAAGAAAGCCGCAGCCCAAGCAGCCTTAAAATATGTAAAAAAAGACACTATTGTCGGTGTTGGCACAGGTTCAACCGTTAATTATTTTATCGATGCACTAGAGGATGTAAAACGTGACATTCAAGGAGCAGTGTCGAGCTCAGAAGCATCAACGGAACGTTTAAAAGCCATGGGCATTGAAGTATTTGATCTCAATTCAGTGGATAAATTTGATATTTATGTGGATGGCGCAGATGAAATTACCAAACACAAACATATGATTAAAGGTGGTGGCGCAGCACTTACTCGAGAAAAAATCGTTGCGGCTGTTGCTGAGACCTTTATTTGTATTATTGATGATACTAAACAAGTGCCTATGTTAGGTCAGTTTCCATTGCCAGTTGAAGTGATCCCCATGGCCCGTTCTTATGTGGCCAGAGAAATAGTCAAACTAGGTGGCGATCCCGCCTATCGCCAGGGTGTTGTCACGGATAATGGTAATGTAATTTTGGATGTGCACAATTTGACAATACTCAATCCAGTTGAACTAGAAAGACAACTTAACGCCATAGTTGGCGTGGTAACCAACGGTTTATTTGCTAACCGTGGTGCTGACATAGTATTAATTGGCAATAATGATGGTGTTGAAACAATAAACTAATTGAACCACTTAATTCGCGGCTCAAAACCTTCTGTTGTGGCCGCGAACAATCATCCTATCAAATCCTACTCAATCGAAAAAACCACAATAGATTTAGGCGCCAGCATAAAACTCAGATCACCATTTTTTGCGTTGACTGAAATTGAAGCAGGTTGAATAACATGTGGATTTTCAAAGGTATTGTGAGTATCGAGTTTATTACCCGTTAATATTTGGCCAACGGCTGTATGCAGCGATTGTTCTGCTTTTATCGTAAGGCTCTCGGCATTATTTGCATCAACATTGGCCAGTGCCAAATAGAGTTTTCCATCTTTACCTATTCCTGCTGAGGCACTGATTTTGGACAACTTTTCGTCGCCAAATTGATATTGCTCACCGCCTAAAATGGATACGGGAATAGAAACCGCATCTTGAAATGGCACATACATTTTAAATATATGATAAGTAGGCGTAAGCAGCATTTTTTCTTTATCAGTTAAAATCATGGCCTGCAAAACATTCACCATTTGTGCAATATTGGTCATATGAATACGTTCAGCATACTGATGAAACAGGTTCAAATTTAATGCTGCGACCATAGCGTCGCGTAACGTATTTTGTTGATATAAAAATCCAGGATCATCACCTTCAGCGGCATCATACCAAGTGCCCCATTCATCCACATAAAAGCCCACTTTTTTATCGGGATCATGCTCGTCTAAAATGGCCAGGTTATTCTTTATAAACCCTTCCATACGTAAAGTATTTTTTAAAGTTGAAAACCATTCTTTTTCATCAAAATTCAGTGCACTGCCTTTCTTATCCCAATTGCCGGTTGGTAGAGTGTAATAATGATGACTGATAGCTTGCATGCGCATTGCCCAAGAACTTTCAACATTTTTAATCAGGTGTTCTGTCCATTCCAGTTGTTCGGTATGGCCACCGCTGGCGATCATAACTGGCTGATTGTCGCCAGGTGTTTTTAAAAAGCTCGCATAATGTTTATATAGGTTGGTGTAATACTCGGGGGTCATTGAACCACCACATCCCCATGCCTCGTTACCTATGGCAAAATAATCCACTTTCCAAGGCTTATCTCGCCCATTCTTACGGCGCAAATTAGCATGGGTACTTTGGGAGTCACAGATCATATATTCTATCCACTGCGCCATTTCTTTTGACGTGCCCGTTCCCAAGTTACCGTTAATATACACTTCGGCTCCAAGCAGCTCGGCAAAATCAAAAAGTTCGTGGGTACCAAAAGCATTGTTGTCGGTCACACCACCCCAGTTGGTATTGACGGTTACGGTTCGTTGATCACGTGGTCCTATTCCATCTCGCCAATGGTATTCGTCAGCAAAACAACCGCCAGGCCAACGCACTAAGGGAACTTCCAGTTCCTGCAATGCGGTTAATACATCAGTACGAAAGCCATTAACATTTTCAATTTTTGAGCCTTCACCTACCCATACGCCTTCATATATGCCTCGGCCTAAATGTTCCATAAACTGACCATAAATATTCTTATTAATGATCGCACCCGGGCTGTTGGTATCGAGTTGAATGACCGTTTCAGCATTAGGCTGAGAGATAAAAAGAACAGCCATCAAACAATAGAGAGCAGGTAGTTTTGTTACTCTGCTTTGGAAAACTTTATTAAAATTCATGTGGGTTTCTCATTCGTAGTTGTAAAGTGCTAGTTTCTGAATCTGATAATTGTCCATAAAAATACGCACATGCCTTCCTTGATGTGTTTGGTCACCATTTAAATGTCTAACAACAGTCCATTTTTCATCATCGAACCGGCCTTCATCCACTTTTAAGATGCCGACATTTAGCTCTGGATTAGTAAGGTTTTTGAAGGTTATAACAACGCCCGTTCCGGCAATATAAAACTCATTTTCAGTTGTTTGAACTATGATGGCCGCGGCTGTTTTCCATACATCATCTTTGGCGCTCGCTTCCCACCCTAAGGTATGACTGTGCTTAACCGTAAATTCATAGTCGCCCATAGTTAGCACTGTTTGTTGATTGTTTTTATCTATCAACACCGCATCTATTTTTCCTTGCCCCTGATGTTTGGTTATCACAGGCGTTAACTGGTTAAGTAAATAATACATTTTGCCCAAGTCTTCGTTTTCAGGCTGATCTTTTGATTCAATAGAAAAAAGTGAGAAACCTATCGCTTCATAGTGACCAATTACAAAAGCAGCTTTAGCCGCCGCGGTGTTATCAAAGCGATGTTCGGGAATAAATAATGGATTTTGCTGCCGGGTATATAAATCACTCCAATGTTTGATATCCGGCACATAAAAATCAGGCGCAAGAAAGTCGATAGATGGCGCACCCGCTTTCCATACATCCATTAAGTGTGGAAGAGGCCCAGCACTAGGGTATCCCTTACCTGGTTTAGCATTGGGGCTATTTAATGCAGCATTAACAAACATTGGAAGTGGATAAACCGCTTTACCTGATTGAATTAAAGCATGGGTGAATTGTGCGTAAAACCAAGCCATAAAAATTTCGTCAGTATGGGTGCCAATACCAAAAACATCTTGCCATGTGCCTGATGTTTTAAAGCCGTTTTGTTGCCAAACCAGATAAAACTCTGGCACTAGGTTTTGTTTGTGTAGCGCTAGGTAATTTAACAAGTTTGATGGTACATCTTGCTGAAATTGCTGATTAGCGAGTGCGCTATGATCTCTTGCAGTCGGTAACATGCCAATTTCGTTTTCTGTTTGCAGCATAATGACAGTGTGTTTTTTACCATCCACCTTTTTGATGTGGCGCACTAATGCGGTATAGGCACTTACGTCAGCCTGTAAATTGTTTTGGCTAAAAGGGGTTAAAATTTCATGGCTGTTGCCGTTATTATCTTTTATCCGGGGAAAACGCTGCTGATCTTGCTTCACCCAAGATGGGACGTGGCTAGACATGCTATTTTTCCAAGCACCAAACCATAAAAACACCAATTTTAAATCTTGCTTTCTCGCCTCATATATCAATTGTTCAACTAATTTGAAATCAAACACCCCCTCTTTTTGTTCAATTAATTCCCAGTAAATTGGCACTAAAACAGTATTAAGGTTTAGTGCTTTAAGCTCTGGCCAGACCGACTGCATTGATTCCATGCTAGTTGCCGTGGAGTTACCTAACTCTCCGCCCAATATAAGATAAGGTTTTGAATTGACAATCAGCTGTGTGGTATTGCCCACTTTATTCAGATGAGGAATTTTGTCTTTAGAAAATGATGTTTGAGGTAGCAGTAACACCAAGAAAATTACGAATTTGTTGAACAGTTTCAATGTGATAATTCCAGTTGCACAATATCGACTCAATGCTTGAGCTTACCAGAACAACAAAACCATTTACGTTTGTTAAATTTCAAACAAGGATTACGAAAATCTCTTTATCACTTGCAATATTTAACTAACAACACATTTAAAAGCTGCATTAATTTGGCCTGAGCACACCTAGCTTTTAAGAACATACAAACATTCATTCTATGAAGCTTTGCCAATTCGCTAAATAAAGTTTTTTTGAATCAAACCAACACCTACTATCGATTCATACTCAGAAAATCAATATTCAAAATCATTAAGGGATACCATCATGTCGAACGAATTTGCAGGTAAAACAGCTATTATTTCCGGAGGAGCAGGAGGCATTGGTTTTGCTCTTGCTGAAGAATTTGGGCAACTGGGTATGAACATAGTGATTGCTGATATTGACCAAACCCAACTTGCAGCGGCAGAACAAACATTACGTGACGCTGATATCCAAGTCTTAGCTTGTCCACTAGACGTCACCAACTATCAACAGTGGGAAGACACTGTAGCTGCCGCCGAAGCAAAATTTGGTAATATTCACATGTTGGTGAATAACGCTGGTGTCGGTGGTGTTCCTGGCTCCATAGAAGACACCAAACTCGAAACGTGGAAATGGGTTATGGATGTAAATGTAATGGGCGTAGTGAATGGTACACAAGCTGTTGGCCCAAGCATGAAACGCCATGGCCAAGGTGGTTGGATTATTAATGTAGCCTCAATTGCTGGCATGAATGGTGTGGCTTATTCTGGTGCCTATGCCGCTTCAAAAGCAGCGGTCGTTTCCATGTCAGAGAGTTGGGCCGTTGAATTGAAAAAGTATAATATTGCCGTGTCAGCGTTGTGCCCTGCTTTTGTTAAAACTAGAATTCATGAATCATTACGTAACCTTCAACCCGAATATAAAGAAGTTAAAAATCAAGGGGCCAATAAAGCAAAGTCTGGAGGCGGAAAAAACATCGCCAAAGAATTAGTGGAATCTGGTATTCCCACTTCTGTGTTAGCTAAACGTGTAGTGGAGGCCCTGCAATCAGGACAAACTTATATATTCACTCACCCAAATTTCCGCGCACCAATTGCTTATAGAGCATCATTGTTAGATGCAGCATTTGCCGATGCTGAAAATAGCCCAATTGTGAGTCACTTAAAAGATGATGAAATAAAGATGTTATAAGCGTTTTTTACCACCGTGGATATCAATTATTCACGGTGGTAAAAATTTGAAACTTTGCTTTAGATTAAACGTTAAAAACCGTTTCTGAACTGATAACCCCTGCCAATTTATTCACATCAGCTATGTTTTTAAAGGATTGGCGATTAACTAAGATTGTTGTGGCCATTTTGAGCGCTTGTGTTTCTAGTTTAGCCCTCAAGGTATTATCCTCAAATTGCATAAAATCAGCCACTTTTGCCACACCTAAAATTCTACGTATTATTTTGCATGCAGCGAACCCTAGGGACTCGTTTAACAATTGCTGCATAAAAACTTGCCTAAAGGTTTGATGACTGTCGCCGCTCAGATCTTTACCCATAAATGTTTGTTCTTGCTTCAGTTCATGTTCTGACCACAAACATAAGAATTTTTCTTCGAATTTGTACCAAAGCTGGTCAATAGTCTCCAGTAACCATTGGCTATAATTAACAGACTCAGCTGATTTTCGATGTGCATGGGAAAAATAGTTTATGTACAAATTGGCAATCAGAGCGCCAATGTCAAATCCCATGGGGCCAGCAAATGAAAACTCCGGATCAATTACAAAAGTTTGTTGCTCGTTTACCATAACTGAACCGGTATGTAGATCGCCATGAAGTAACGCTTCGGGTTTGTTCATGAATATATATTTCATTTCTGCTACTTGCGCGCGCACAGTTGGATTTTTTTGAATCGAATCAATAACAGACTGAGGTAGAGCTGGGTTGTAATCGTTCATTTCATGATGTTCAAAAGGATAAGTAAATACAAAGTCTTCGGTGATTTGACACATATCCTGATTGCAACTTTTACTGACCATGGCTTTTTTATCGCCCGATGACAGAGCGAAACCAGACGAATAAAATAATGTTTCTGCTAGAAAAGTAGATAAGTCTTCGGCCAATCTAGGTAAATACCGTGCTTGTATTAACTCAGTGCGCAAAATCGCATGTTTACTCAGGTTTTGCATGATAACAACTGACAAAGCTTCAGATTGGTAGTATACCTCTGGCACCATTTCTGGACACACACTAGATTGATAATGTAAGGCGTTAATTTCTGCGGTCATACGTTGACGGGTCAATGGCCACTGCTCACCCATCACTTTAATGTAGGGTGGTGCCTGTTTAACAAAAACCGATTGATTCGGATCTTGTTTGTTAGTCACCACGAAGGCGAAATTCATATTGCCATCGTTTATTTCTTTCACATCTAAATTATCGAAAGAAGAAAACCTCTGCTGAACTGCGGGCAGTGATTGCAGATAATCAATAAGATTACTGTGGTTAAGTTGATAATATTCCATTAAGGGTGGTTTACCTTTGATGACATTGTAATTGGATTAATAGGTTTATTGCCGTTGGTTGAGTTGCCGTTAACCCGGCAAATGTAGTTGCAAGTATCGCAGCATATTACCACCCATCACTTGCTTAATTTGTAGTTCGCTCAGCCCTAAATCTAACAGAGCTTGTGTTAAGTAAATTAACTCCGACGTATCAAAAGGCACACTCGTTGCGCCATCGTAGTCAGAGCCTAGAGCAATATGCTCACTACCGACTAATTCAATGCCATATTTAATCGCTTTAGCAATCTCGATTACGTTTGGCTCACACACGGCACCATCCCAATAACCCACAGCAATAAGTCCGTCGTTGGCTGCAATCTGTTGCATCAAATCATCGGAGATATTCCGTGGTGAAGGGCAATGTCCGTAAAAACCAGTATGGCTAACCAATAAGGGTTGATTACTCATAGCCAATACGTCTTTGACTACTTGTTCGGTTGAATGCGACACATCCACCATAATCCCCAATGATTGCATTTTTTGTATGGCTTCTCGCCCAAAGGTTGTTAATCCCTCACCACTTTCTCCATGTAACGAACCACCTAACTTGTTATCAAAAAAGTGCTGCAAACTCATCATTCTAAAACCACTGTCGAATAAGCGTTGAATATTATTCAAATCACCATCAAGGGCATGTGAGCCTTCAGTGCCTAACAACAAACCCAATAATTGCGGATTCGCTTTTCGCTCTAATATAAATCTTGCAAGTTCGGATTTTGAAGTGATTAGGGAAACATGCTGCGGAAATTCATTCACCAACTCAAGGGCTTTGCCGGCCTGAAATAGTGCTCGTTCAGCCAAACTGTCCCATGTTTTAGCTGGCCAAAGGCTAACTAAGGCTAATTTTGTAATATTGTCACTGGCATCAGTGCTATTTTCTTCATAATTAATACCATCAGGAGACTTAGTCACTGTAGTCAGCATTTGTAAAGCAACGTTACCTTGTTGCAACCTAGGAATATCCATATGACCATAGTCATGCTTATCCATTAAGTCTCGTTTCCACAACAATGTATCGCTGTGCCAGTCACCAATAATCAATTGAGCATGCAAGGTCCGAGCTTGCGCAGATATCACCGGTAAATGTGAGTCGTGCAAAAGATTTGTTTGTTTATCGAGATAAGCGGGGAAAAATACAAAGAAGCCGATTGCAAAAAGAATGACTAAACACGCGGTAATTTTCAAACTGACTTTTTTAAATGGCATACATTTTAATCTACTAGTTAAAAAAGCATGATATAAGATTTATCAGATTGAATAAATATCAAACCTTAATACTTCACCCTTGCCACTAAAAAATCTACCGCAGCTTTTACTTTAGGCACAAGATATCGTTGTTTTTGGTACAACAGATAAACTGCCATATCGTTATTTTGGCTAATTTGCACTTGCGGCTCTATCACTAATTCAACTAATTCACCACTTGCTAGGTGATGAGCAGCAGCCCAACGTGGAGCCATTAACACCCCTTTTCCTTGAGCTGCCAATTCACCTAACCACTTTCCATTATTAGAAACGGCTACTTGCGGCCCCGAGACATCATGCCATTGACCATTGATATTACTTAACCAAGGCGTAGGACCATTAGGCGTGCGAAAATATAAACCTTTGTGCAGCTTTAGTTCAGTTGCATGTTTAGGGTTACCCATCTCAGCTAAATAACTCGGCGCTGCTACGGGGATAAATTGATTGCCCATTAATTTAATCGCTAACACTCGTTCATTGGGTGCATAACCGCCGCGGATAGCCACATCAACATCATCTCGACTCAAAGCTGATAACTCATCGCTTAGACTGACATCTAGAACGATCTCTGGATAAAGCTGACTAAATTCGTCAAGTAGTGGTAGTAAAATCCGCTCGCCAAAGCCCACCATCGAACTAATATGTAAATGCCCCATGGGTTTCGCTTGGTAGCTGCGTACCGCCTCATTACTTTGCTCAAGTTGATTAAGAATATCTAACACCTGACTATAATAACGCTGCCCCACTTCGGTTAATTTCACGTCTCGAGTAGAACGCTTCAACAAAGTAGCGCCTAAGCTATTTTCTAAGTCGGCCACTCGCCTTGATAACGATGAAGGCGGCACGCCAAAAACAACTGCAGCTTTAGTAAAACTGCCCGTTTCTGCTACTTTACTGAAATATCTTAACGCTCTAAATTGATCCATTACACTCTCAAATATTATATTCAAGCCGACATTATTGTCTTTTTAACAATAAAGATAGCGTTTTTCGGCTATATATTTTGCTATTTTATTTAGCAATACTAGCTGCACTTAGATCATATTCTTAATAGTAATCACACATTGGAGTTCTAAATATGAGTACATTTACCGCTATTAATCTAGTTGCCCGACCTGCCCCTGGCCCTATAGGAGCAGAACTTTTTGAAGTCGTGCAAAAACCAATGCCTAGTGTTGGTCCTGGGCAAATTTTAGTTAAACAAACCCATATGTCACTAGATCCAGCGATGGTGGGTTGGATGAGCCCTGATCCAGAAAGTTATATTCCTCCTGTTGGTTTAGGCGAAGTGATGCGCTCTTCTGGCATAGGAGAAGTAGTAGAGAGTAATCACCCCGACTTTACTGTTGGTGAACGTGTCATGGGTATGACGGGATGGACTGAGTACCTATTGAGCACGGGTGAAGGCCTTAGAAAAGTGCAGCCAGGTTTAGACCCTGAAATGGTTTTATCCGTATTTGCTTTACCCGGTTTAACGGCAACTCAAGGTTTATTCGGTTTTGGTAAACCTAAAGCGGGTGAAACCATAGTAGTAAGTGGTGCAGCGGGATCAGTAGGTTCTATTGTAGGCCAGTTAGCCAAAGCAGAAGGGCTAAACGTGGTGGGTGTTGCAGGCTCTGATGAAAAGTGTGACTGGATAGTCAATGAGTTGGGTTTTGATGGTGCGATTAATTACAAAACAGATGATATTGATGCAAAGTTATCTCAGCTAGCTCCTAAGGGTGTAGATATTTACTTTGAAAATACTGGAGGCCCTATCCAACATCACGTTATCAATCATATGAATGCCCATGGTAGAGCAGTGGTGTGCGGTATGATTTCTGATTATACCGCTGATACGCCTAGCGCCGGTCCAAATTGGATACCGATCATCAAAAAACGTATTACTATTCAAGGTTTTGCTATGCCAGACCACTTTGGTCAGCTACCTGAGCTAATTGGTAAACTCACCCCTTATGTCATGCAAGGTAAAATCAAACACCGTGCACATGTATTAAATGGATTAGAGTCAGCTATTGATGGCTTAAATCTATTATTAAGGGGTGGCAATAAAGGTAAGTTAATCGTTAAATTGTAATACTGATTATTAACTTATTCAAAAAGAAGACATCGCAGTGATGTCTTCGAATTTTGGTTAGTTGACACTATTTAGTTTCAATAAATAAACTAACTAATTTATCAATAATCACTTGGTTAGCTTCTGGAAAGGTAAATTGACTTAGGTTAGCGATCTCCATCCATTGACTTTGTTGGCCTTCTTGGTGACTTGCTTGGCCTTCAAACTCTTCTACTAAGCGTACATCTAAGCGTACCTTTTTGTCACCATAGTCATGTTCAATCAGCATAAACTGACTTTGCTTAGTTACCTGTATGCCAATTTCTTCTGATAACTCTCTAGATAATGCTTGTTCAATCGTTTCATTAGCTTCACGCTTACCACCAGGAAATTCCCATTTTCCACCTTGGTGTAAGTTATCTGCTCGTTTGCTGATGTAGATTTTATTACCTTGTTTGATTACACCAACAGCCACTTCAACTACTTTCATTTGAGTCTCTCCAATACCACTTTCCATAAACTAAAAAGTCGGACATAAGTCCGACTTTTTCATTGTCATTTAGTAAGTATGAATTAACTCAATTTACCATGACACTGTTTATACTTTTTACCTGAGCCACAAGGACAAGCGTCATTTCGACCTACCTTGGGACCTTCACGTAATACCTTTTTAGGTTGTTCTGGTTCGCTTGCTGATTCGTGCTCAAAGTTCTTTGGCGTTTCATCAGCCTGACGTCTTTGCTCTTCAACAGCTTCGACATCTTCCTGTGCTTTAACCTGAACTTTACTTAAGATAGTGACCACTTCAACTTTTAGTGCTTCTAACATCTCAGAAAACAGCTCAAAAGACTCGCGTTTATATTCTTGCTTAGGATTTTTTTGCCCATAACTACGCAAGTGAATACCTTGACGAAGATGATCCATAGCAGCCAAATGTTCTTTCCAATGACTGTCTAGGTTTTGCAACATGACGGCTTTTTCAAATTGTTTTATGACTTGTGGACCAACAATTTCTTCTTTCGCTTTATAGGCTGCAGATACTTCTGCCAACACGCGCTCTCGAAGTTTTTCTTCGTACAATTTATCGTCTTCATCCAACCATTGTTGTACAGGCATGTCAGTTAAAAACTCGGCTTTAAATCGTTCTTCTAACCCAGCGATATCCCACATTTCCTCTAATGATTGTGGAGGAATATACTGGTCTAGAATTCCATTTACCACGTCTTCACGAATGACTTCAATTGTTTCGCTGATTTCGCCTTCATCTAATAATTCATTACGTTGCTCGTAAATAACCTTACGTTGATCATTTGCCACATCATCATATTCGAGCAATTGTTTACGCATATCGAAGTTTCGACCTTCAACTTTACGCTGCGCGTTTTCAATCGCACGTGTAACCCAAGGGTGTTCAATCGCTTCGCCGCGCTCCATACCTAAACGCTTCATCATATTGCCCATTTTTTCCGAGGCAAATATACGCATTAACGCGTCATCTAATGACAAGTAAAAACGTGAAGAACCAGCATCACCTTGACGACCTGAGCGGCCACGTAGCTGATTATCGATTCGGCGTGACTCATGACGTTCTGTGCCGATAATATGCAAACCACCCGATGCGAGTACAGCATCATGAGCGACTTTCCATTCTTCTTTAATCTTTTCTACTTTAGCGGGTTTAGGATCGTTAATTTTGTCCAATTCAGCCTGCCAATTACCACCTAAAACGATATCAGTTCCACGGCCTGCCATATTCGTAGCAATAGTAATGGCACCAGGTTTACCGGCCTGTGAAACAATGTCCGCTTCTTGTTCGTGAAATTTGGCATTCAATACTTTGTGCGGTATTTTTGCTTTTTTCAGGATCCCTGAAATCAGTTCCGAATTTTCAATGGATACTGTCCCCACCAACGCTGGTTGACCGCGTTTGACACAATCTTTTATATCTTCAACAATCGCTTCGTATTTCTCTTCAGCGGTCAAAAATATCAAGTCGGCCTTATCAATACGTACCATAGGTTTATTAGTGGGGATAACAACTGTATCTAAACCGTAAATACTTTGAAATTCGAACGCTTCAGTATCAGCTGTACCTGTCATACCAGAAAGTTTGTCGTACAAACGGAAATAATTCTGGAAGGTAATAGAGGCTAAGGTTTGGTTTTCATTCTGTATATTGACACCTTCTTTAGCTTCTACAGCTTGATGTAAACCTTCCGACCAACGACGTCCCTCCATGGTCCGTCCAGTATGCTCATCAACGATAACAATTTCGTTATCCTTAACAATATAATCCACATCTCTGGCAAAAAGTTTGTGTGCTCGCAGTGCTGCATTAACATGATGCAATAATGAAATATTGGCCGCTGCAAACAAAGATTCCTCTTCTGGTAAAATGCCTTCTCGCTGTAAAACTTGCTCTACAAATATTTGACCATTTTCTGTCAAGTGGATTTGTTTACCTTTTTCATCAATGGTGTAGTGACCGTCGCCTGCTTCACCTTCTTCATCTTCTTTTTCTTGCTTGACGAGCTCAGGAATAATGACGTTAATTTTACGGTATAACTCAGAGCTATCTTCAGCTTGTCCAGAAATAATCAAAGGTGTACGCGCTTCATCGATTAGTATTGAGTCAACTTCATCAATTACCGCAAAATGTAAGGCTTTTTGAACACGATCGCCCGGACTAAACGCCATGTTGTCTCTTAAATAATCGAAACCAAATTCGTTATTTGTTCCGTAGGTAATATCGGCTGCATAAGCTTCTTTTTTCTGCTCATGATTCATACCGGGAATATTACAACCTACCGTTAAGCCTAAAAATTCGAATAACGGCCGACTCCAATCGGCATCACGACTGGCTAAGTAGTCATTAACGGTAATAACATGCACACCTTTACCAGATATCGCATTTAGGTAGGAAGGCAAGGTTGAGGTCAATGTTTTACCTTCCCCTGTGCGCATTTCAGCAATTTCACCTTGGTGTAACACTTGCCCCCCAAGCATTTGTACATCAAAGTGACGCATTCCAAATACTCGTTTACTCGCTTCACGCACAACAGCAAAAGCTTCAACCATAATATCTTCTGTGGTCTGCTCTTTTTCTAAGCGTTGTCTAAATTCGCTCGTTTTATCCTTAAGTTGCTCATCAGTTAAGGCTTCGTATTCAGTTTCTAGCTGATTGATAAGGACAACAGACTTGCCGAGCTTTTTGATAGTACGGTCGTTACGGCTGCCAAAAATTTTGGTGAAAATACTAGAAAACATCGATTTACAGCTTCCAATCTAAAGGATTAATAATTTTACTTGTACACAAATTTACCAACAATTTATGAACAAACCCTGTACTAAAATAAAACAATCGGCTCATAGAGCCGATTGTCGATAATAAATTTATGCACCCGCAAAATGCTAGGAGCTTTTTCGATATACGTAAGGCAACGGATCTTGCTGTTTACCTTTTTGTATCACCTCATAATGCACATGGGCTCCGGTAGAGCGCCCCGTATTACCCATTACAGCAATACTTTGCCCTTTCGTTACCACGTCACCAATCTTAACATTAAGTTCTTTATTGTGCCCGTAACGCGTGACTAACCCATTACCATGATCGATTTCGACTAACTCGCCATAACCATAACGAGTACCAGACCATGTGATAATACCTGCACCTGTTGCCAGAACGGGTTCACCTTCTTTTCCTGCAAAATCAAGGCCTTTATGCATTGCAGGCAAACCACTAAATGGGTCTTTACGTATTCCATAGTAAGAAGATAACCAACCAGAGGATATAGGTTTACCCTCTAATCTGCTCTCTTGATTTATATGGTGACTTAACATGATAGATTCAAGGGCGGTAAGTTCTTGTGCTTTATTTTGTATTTTTTCAAGCATATCGGTCATTTTCGATAACAGCTCATCTTGCACTTGAATTTCTACTGGGCTGTTGTCGGCAGGACCGCCCATAGCGGGTATTTGATTAAAACTAAATTCATCTGGGTTGAGGTTTGCTTGTTCTACCAATCTAGACCCTAACGCATCTAAGCGTTGAATTTGACTCTGCATATCTGCCAACTTAAGCATCATGCCAGTCATGCGTTGCTCTGTAGATGTTTTAAGTAAGTCGACTTCGCTGGCTTGTTGTTCTAACCCCGATTTAGCATGCTGGATCCTAGCAATGTTTTCTTCTGGGGAGTGGGTAGAACGGCTGGAAACAAGAAAAAAACCGCTTATCACTAATAGCGATAACAGCAATTTTTGCTTATTTATGTTTAGCACAAAACGTGCTTTATTACTTTTAAAGAGTAACGTTAATGTCATTACTATTGACTGCCTTTTCAACATGGACTCAATATACCGTTAAGCTTAATTCACTAACACCTAAACTAACAGCATTTCAAGTTATACTAATCACAACATACTGTTGATTTTTTATACGTATCGGTTCCCTGTTTGGGATACTTTAATTGGCTTCAAATCAAAAGGTTAAGATTAATACATTAAATATTGGTATTTGTACTAGCAGAGTATCATACAGCTGCGCCAAATATTATTGATAAGTTTACAAAAATATTAATCGTCTAGGTAAAACCCTAGAGTCGAACGAAAAACGATTAGTGTGTGAGTAATGCTGATGCAAAACGAATAGGCATTTCTTCTGGTGTGTCGTAACTCACAAATTCCCAACATTCTTTGTTTTGCAACATAGCATTGAGTAATTTGTTGTTTAAACCATGGCCTGTCTTATATGCCACTAGTTCACCAATGATACTGTGACCACCTAAATATAAGTCACCGATTGCATCGAGTATTTTGTGTTTTAAAAATTCATCCGCATAACGCAATCCTTCAGGATTTAACACGCGATATTCATCTAACGCCACAGCATTTTCCATGCTGCCACCCAAGGCTAAATTGTGCGAGTTCATATATTCAAGATCTTTCATAAATCCAAATGTACGCGCACGACTGACTTCATCTACATAAGAAGAAGAGTCAAAATCTAGCACCATATGTTGGCGAGTTTGACTGATGACGGGATGTTCAAAATCGATCCTAAAATCAACCCTAAAACCATCATAAGGACGAAGCTCGGCCCATTTATCGCCGTCTTCTACCTTGATGGATTGTTTAATTTTTATAAACTGTTTGGGTGCATTAATTTCTTCAATGCCAGCTGATTGCAACAAAAAGATAAACGGACTCGCACTACCATCCATGATAGGTAACTCATCGCTGTCCACTTCTACAATAATATTATCGATACCTAATCCAGCTAAAGCTGACGCTAAGTGTTCCACAGTAGAAATTGTCGCACCATCAGCATTACTAATGCATGTACACAGCATAGTATCGCCTACCGCATCTGCGCGAGCGGGAATATCAGCATAAGGCTCAAGATCAATGCGGCGAAATACAATTCCAGTATTCGCAGGCGCTGGCCGGAGAGTCATAGTGACCTTGTCACCTTTATGCAGTCCAATCCCTGTCTCTTGGACAGATTGTTTGATGGTGCGTTGTTTAATCATAACCTTTAGTTCAATAGCTCATAACGGTATAAAAAGCGGCGCGTATAGTACTTAAAACACTTAGCATTGTCAAAAAACTGTCAGATTTAACATAGTGATTCACCTTGACCACTCAATAGACTGTTTCAATACAAAATAATTCATTTTAATAACTAGTCAGCTTGTTTACGTAAAAATGCCGGAATATCTAAATATTCCAAATCATTTCCTTGCTCTACTTTTTCTTCGTTCACTACGGTTTTTGCTGATTCAGGCATCACACTAGCACTAGGCATCACGTTAGAGCCGTTAGCTTGCAGTTTGAACTCGTTAGTATCGGCAATTACCTTACTTGCTCTATTTGAGACCAAAGAGATGTCTGGTTTCTTTTCAGCGCCAATACCTGTAGCGACAACGGTTACGCGCAACTCGTCGCTCATTTCCATGTCGATAACGGTACCCACAACAACAGTGGCGTTTTCAGAAGCAAAGGCTTTAACAGCATTACCCACAGTTTCAAACTCATCAATGGAGAAGTCTGGGCCTGCAGTGATATTGACCAAAATACCTCTAGCACCAGACAAATCGATATCTTCTAATAAAGGACAAGCAATAGCACTTTCAGACGCTTCTTCAGCACGATCTTCACCCGATGCACTGCCATGGCCCATCATTGCGGTACCCATTTCAGACATAACGGTTCTTACATCGGCGAAATCCACGTTAATTAAACCAGGACGCGTAATAAGTTCTGCAATACCTTGTACAGCACCACTTAATATATCGTTAGCCGCACTAAAAGCTTGTAACAATGGCGTGCCTTTACCCATCACTTTGAGTAATTTTTCATTCGGGATGGTAATCAAAGAATCAACATATTTTGATAACTCTTCTATGCCTTGATCAGCAAAGTCTGTGCGTTTTCTGCCTTCAAATGGGAAAGGTTTAGTCACAACAGCTACGGTCAAAATACCTAGCTCTTTGGCGACTTTGGCCACTTCTGGCGCAGCGCCTGTGCCTGTACCACCACCCATACCAGCTGTGATAAATACCATGTCAGCGCCTTCAAGGCTTTGACGTATAGTTTCTCTGTCTTCTTCTGCTGCTTGGCGACCGATATTTGGATTAGCACCTGCGCCTAAACCTTTAGTTACACCAGAACCAATTTGCAACGTGACGTTTGCCGAAGAACTACGCAACACCTGCGCATCAGTATTGATGGCGATAAATTCTACCCCTTCAATATTCTGTGCCACCATGTGCTCAATTGCATTACCGCCACCACCACCAACGCCAATAACTTTGATGACTGCTTCTTCGCTATGACTATCCATTAACTCAAACATTTTTACTCTCCGGTTTGTACATAAAAGCAGTCAGGAATTCATCCTTGCCTGCTGCCCATTTTTTTTTATCGTTTAAAGTATGTGTTTAAAGACCAATTCTTAGAACTCACCCTTGAACCAACTTTGAATCCTTTGCCATACACCATCACTTGCCTTATTTTTCGAAGCAAGCTGACTGATGACATGTTCTTTTCCGTATTGCAGTAAACCTACTGCTGTTGCAAATTTGGCATCTTCGACGTATTCAGATAACCCTTTCATTCCTAAGGGGTCACCAACGCGAACAGGCATTTGGAAGATTTCTTCAGCAAACTCAACTGCCCCTTCCATTTTTGCTGTGCCACCGGTTAATACTATGCCCGCGGCAATTTGTTCTTCTAATCCACTGCCACGTATTTCGTCATGCACCAATTCAAATAACTCTTGGTAACGTGGCTCAATAACCTCTGCCAATGTATGTCTAGACATGGCTCTAGAAGGCCTACCTCCCACACTATGCACTTCAATATTTTCTTCCATGCTGACCATGTCTTTTAAGGCACAGGCATAGTTAATTTTAATCTCTTCAGCATGACTGATAGGAGTACGGAATATTTTGGCGATATCACTGGTAATCTGATTACCTGCTGCGGGAATAACCGCAGTATGCCGAATAGCACCATCAGTGTAGATAACCATATCGATAGTACCGCCACCGATATCCACTACGCATACACCTAATTCTTTTTCATCATCGGTTAACACGGCATAACTAGACGCCAGGGCTGAAAAAATTAATTGGTCAGCAGTTAATTCACAACGTTCAACACATTTAACCAAATTCTTGGCCATGTCATCGGCACAAGTAATAATGTGCGCTTGCGCTTCCATTCTGACGCCGGACATTCCAATCGGATTTTTAATGCCTTCTTGTACATCAATAGTAAATTCTTGGGGTAATACGTGTAACAAACGACGCTCAGCAGCGATAGGTACAGATCGCGCAGCATGTACTACATTGTCTACATCTTCCTGCGTCACTTCCTGATTATTAATCGGCACCATGCCACTTTCGTTTTGGCACTTTACATGGCGACCAGAAATCGCCATAAACACAGAAGAAACACTGCAGTCTGCCATCAGTTCCATTTCGTGCACCGCACGTTTAACTGATTGCACCACAAGGTTGAGGTCGTTTACGCCTCCCTTATCCATACCTTTAGACGCATGACTACCTACACCCACAATGCTAATGGAGTTGTCATGTAACAACTCACCAACTACGGCTTTCACATTGCTGGTGCCAATGTCTAAGCCAACAATTAGCTTTCTTTCTGTACCCTTAGACATATTGTCCCGCTCTCACTATCATCACACTCACGTTAATTTTATCTCTTTTATCCAGTTATTATACTGGTCCAGTTTATGCTGCTTTATCTAAGGTCTTCCAACCTACGGCTAATCCTGTGTCGTAACGCAAGTCAACATAATCGACTTGTCGGTCTTGCTGCGAAATAAGCGGCAATAAATCCACAAATCGCTGTAATCGGCCAATAAACTCAGTGCGGCCTAAATTCAATTTAATGCCATTATTTAACTGAACATTCCAAGCAAAACGCTCACTTAAAAACATTTCCACAATATACAAATTTGACGTTTCTAATAACGATTGCATATTACGGTAACCCTGCAAGGCAGTCTGTTCGCTGCCACCCGGTCCATATAAATTAGGTAGGGTTATTTTTGAATTTAAATCAACAGCACTAATTTGCGCGTCAAACGCATCACCGTATTGGTTTAGTAGCATATCCCCGTTCCAAATAGCCGCCGGCTGTTGCTCAACCACAAAAATTTCTAAACCACTTGGCCAGCGCTTTCTAACGGACGCTCGATATACCCATGGCATAGCTTCAACCGTTTGGTGAGTTTGATTTACATCTAACTCAAAAAAACTGCCCGGTTGTGATTGTTTGATCAACGCGACTATCTGTTGATCATCAATAACTACTCTATCCCCAGAAACCACAATGTCCTGTACAGGTGCTTGTTGTTCATCTTCCAACCAAGCATTCAATTTAGCCACAGCAAATACTAAAAGCAGCAATAAACAGACAAAAAACGCCAGTCCCATAAAAAAATGCGAACTTTTACGTGGTTTATCTAAAGCTGCCACTTCACTCATCTGCAAACCTCGGTAGTCTTAAGCACAGCTAAAGACAACTCAGCAAAGCTCATTCCGGACTGCTTTGCTGCCAATGGCACCAAACTTTTTTCAGTCATACCAGGCACGGTATTCGCTTCTAATAAATAAAAGCGACCTAACTTATCCTGCATAAAATCCACGCGGCCCCAGCCTGATCCTGCCAAAGCATCAAAAGCCTCAAGCGCTAATTCACTCAGCTGAGCTTCTTGTTTATCAGGCAAACCACTAGGGCAGCTATATACAGTACTATCTGCTTGGTATTTTGCAGTGTAATCATAAAAATCACGGGGAGTGGACATACTGATAGATGGCAAAGCACTGCCATTCAATATGCTAACGGTATATTCAGAACCATGAACGAACTGCTCTATCAAGACTTTATCATCATATTTGAATGCGTCTTTAATGGCAGTTTCTAGTTGTAGCGCACTATTCACTTTGGCCATACCTATGCTGGACCCCTCCTGCGCAGGTTTGACCATTACCTCATTCCCCAAGTCGGCCATTATAGCCTCGCATGATCCCGCATCAAAGCTTCTTTTATCAGCTATTTTATATTTTGCTGTTGGTAAGCCTAAACTCTGCCATACCTGCTTGCTACGGATCTTATCCATACATAACGCAGAACCTAATACGCCGGTTCCTGAGTAAGGCAAATTAAGCTGTTGCAGTGCGCCTTGCAATGAACCATCTTCCCCCCCTCGGCCATGCAGCATAATCACAACCCGCTCGAATTTTTCAGCTAACAAATCAGTTAATGGGTGCTCTGACGGGTCGAAAGCGTGTGCATCCACACCCATAGCAAGCAGCCCAGACAATACCGCTTTACCTGAATTAAGAGACACTTCTCTTTCAGCTGATGTACCACCATACATCACAGCGACTTTGCCATAATGATGGGAATCTAAATTAGCAGATGTTAAATGCTGTTCACTCAAGTCTCTAACCCTTTACTTAATAATGCTGGTTCTAATTTGTTTGTTTGCAAAAACTGGGCGATTTGGCCAATATTGCCTGCCCCTTGAGTCAGCACAATATCTTGATCGTTTAGACTTTCAGCTAACAATTTAGGCAATTCAGAAATGTCTGATACATAAATAGGCTCAAGTTGCCCACGTTGACGAATAGAACGGCAAAGTGAACGACTATCCGCTCCATCAATGGGCTCTTCTCCAGCGGAATACACTTCTAGTAATAACAACACATCGACCTGCGACAGCACTTTTACAAAATCTTCATATAAGTCTCGGGTACGAGTAAAACGATGTGGTTGATAGGCCATGACTAAACGCCTATCAGGCCAATTGTTTTTTGCTACAGCTATAGTTGCTGCCACCTCTGTTGGGTGATGTCCATAGTCATCTATTAAAATCGCTTGGCCTTTAGACGTTGCATAATCGCCTAAAAATTCGAAACGCCTACCGATACCTGAAAATCCTGCTAGGGCTTTCACAATATATTCGTCTTCTAGCCCTTCATCAGTCGCTACTGCGATAGCTGCCAAAGAATTCAGTACATTGTGATGTCCTGGAATATTAACCGTAATAGTTAGTGCAGGTAAGTTTTCACGCAACACATCAAAGGTACTTTGATTAAAACCTAATTGGATATTTACAGCGCGCACATCCGCCGTCTCAGAAACACCATAGGTGATATATTTACGACCGACCCTTGGCAACAGCTTTTGAATAACGGGATCATCAATACACAATACTGCCAAACCGTAAAAAGGTAAGTTGTGCAGAAAATCAATATAGGTATCCTGCATCTTTTGGAAGTCACCTTGATAGGTTTCCATATGATCTGCTTCGATGTTGGTTACCACAGACACCATAGGTTGCAGATGCACAAAAGAAGCATCACTTTCATCCGCTTCGGCGATGAGATATTGGCTATCGCCTAGTCGAGCATTGGTGCCGGCACTATTTAACAAACCACCAATCACAAAAGTAGGATCTAGTTTAGCCTCGGCGAAAATAGTTGAAATGAGACTAGTAGTAGTTGTTTTTCCATGGGTGCCTGCGACAGCAATACCATGGCGAAAACGCATCAATTCCGCCAACATTTCGGCACGGCGTATAACCGGAATACGCTTCTCATTAGCGGCGCTTATTTCGGGGTTACTATGGTCAATGGCACTCGACACAACCACTACATTTGCCAGCTCAATATTACTGGCTAGATGTCCAAAATAAATAGTCGCCCCTAAATTCTGTAATCTTTCTGTCATGCCATTGGCCTGACGATCAGAGCCTGAAATAGCATAACCTTCATTCAGTAATACTTCGGCAATGCCGCCCATGCCTGCACCACCTATCCCGACAAAATGAATATGTTTAATTCTACGCATTTCGGGTACGTGATAATGAGCTGGTGTTTCTATATTCATGCTGCTTTCTCGCTAAATTCAATACAACAATGCGCGACTTGTTTTGCAGCATCCAAACGAGCAACGGTTTTAGCACGTTTGCCCATGTCTATTAATGTGCTTGGCGATTGCACATATTCTTGTATTAGTGTGTGTAACTTGTGAACTGTAAGTTCACTTTGAGGTAATAAACGTGCCGCATGCACGTTTGCCAAAGACTGGGCGTTTTTAGTTTGGTGGTCGTCAACCGCATAAGGCAAAGGTACAAATATTGCCGCGACCCCCGCTGCCGCCACTTCAGCTACAGTTAATGCGCCAGCTCGGCAAATGACCAGATCGGCCCAAGCATAAGCTGCGGGAATATCATCAATAAACTCTGTAATTTGATAAGTATTTTCTGCAATTGCTTGTTGAGTGTATGTATACTTTACACTGGCTAAATGACCAGCTCCTGTTTGATGTCGTACATTGACTTGTTTTATGTCAACCAATGCCAAAGGTATGTTTTCATTTAACACTTGTGCACCCAAACTACCGCCAATAACAAGCAAATTGAGCGGTAAATCAACACTTGTTTTAACTGGTAATTCTGCAAACTCTTGACGTACTGGATTACCGACCCACGTATATTTAGGATTTTCCCCTAATTGTTGTTCAGGAAAAGTTTTATCAAAGCCAGTAAAGACTTTCCTAGCAATACGCGATAACAGTTTATTAGTTAACCCGGGTACTGCATTTTGTTCATGTAAAATTAAAGGTAAACCATTCAACCATGCAGCTACACCGCCTGGTCCACTGGCAAAGCCCCCCATACCGATAACAACATGAGGTTGAAATTGTTTAATCACCTTATGTGCTTGTATAGTTGCTTTAATAATCTTAAACGGTGCCAATAACAAAGTACCAATGCCATTTTTACGCACACCTACTACATCAATAAAACTGATAGGATAACCAGCTTGTGGGACTATTTGAGCCTCCATACGTCCAGCCGTGCCTAACCAATGAATTTGCCAATTTTGCGCTGCCAATTCAGCAGCCACCGCTAAACCAGGAAAAACATGCCCACCGGTTCCACCAGCCATAACGAGTAAACGTTTAGTCATTTAGGCCTCCTGCTTTTGAACTTGGGTAAGGCTCTAACTGCGCCTCTTCAATTACATTTTCCAAAGCAGAATTTACTTTTTGTTTAGCTTTACTGACTAACGCTCTTTTTTTACCTTTCGCGGCACTTGATTTGTTGATCGCTTGTATACCGTCTACTCGCATTTCAAAATCAATACGCACCAAAATTGCTACTGCTATAGACATCACTATCATGCTTGAGCCACCGTAGCTTAATAACGGAAAAGTTAGCCCTTTAGTGGGCAGAATACCGGCACTCGCACCTACGTTGACAGCTGTTTGTAAACTAAACCAAATACCAATCGAATAAGCTAAATAAGCTTCAAAGGGACGTTCTTTACGCAAGGCTAAATTGCCCATTTTCATGGCTTTCATGACAATAACCAACATGATGACCAAAACGCTCAAAACACCAGCGAAACCCAATTCTTCAGCTAAAATGGCCATAATAAAATCAGTGTGTGCTTCGGGCAAATATTCTAATTTTTGTAGACTATTACCTAAGCCTTGCCCAAACACATCTCCACGGCCATAAGCCATCAATGATTGAGTTAATTGATAACCACTACCAAATGGGTCAGCCCATGGGTCTAAAAATGAAGTAATACGCCTGACTCTGTATTCTTCAAACACAATAAGCAACACTACAGCCAAGGTGCCAGCTATGGCTAAACTGAAAAACTGCCATAATTTAGCTCCAGCCAAAAACAACAAACCAATAGTGGTGAATAACATAACCACTACAGTACCTAAGTCAGGTTGTAACAGTAGTAATAAGGCAAGGGCAAAAAACACGACAAGGGGTTTAATAAAACCTTTTATATTTTCTGTTACTTCTTCGTATCGGCGCACAAGGTACCCAGCCAAATAACAAAAGAAAAACAACTTAGCGGGTTCGGCGGCCTGAATCGTTATAGGGCCAACCACTAACCAACGAGTACTACCATTAACAGTGCGTCCTATGATTAACACTGAAATCAATAAAGCTACGGCCAAAAGTAACAACCAGACATTACTCATACGCCACCAGCGCATGGGTATTTGCATAACAATCATGGCTGATATCATCGCCAGCACAATATAAATTCCATGGCGAATAGCAAAGTGAAATGGATTGCCAAATAACCTATCTGCCACTGGCATTGAAGCGGACGTTACTACAACTAAGCCTATGGTTAACAAAGAAATAGCTAACAGTATGAGTGAGTGATCATATGGCTGAATATTGGCTTGAATCGGAGTATGTGTATTGTCATGTTTAGACACAAACAATTGTCTAAGAGATGTCATTTTTGTTTCAATCATTGCACTCATGCTGCCAGCTCCTGCACAGCTTGAGCAAAATATTCGCCCCGTTGTTGGTAGCTAACAAACATATCTAAACTGGCGCATGCTGGTGAGAGCAACACTACATCCCCTGCCTGGCTATGTTTAGCCGCCACTTCAACAGCTTCTTCAATACTCTTTACTTTTACGTTGTTTGCATGCAATCGCGCTATTTCATCGCCGTCTTTACCAAGGGTTATGAGTAGCCCTACAGATTGCGTTAAGCACTGTTGCATAACAGAAAAGTCTGCACCTTTGCCGTCACCTCCAGCAATCAGAATCAATTTACCTTGGATATTGGAAACTAATCCATTAATTGCAGCTAAAGTAGCACCAACATTTGTCGCTTTAGAATCATTGATCCAGCACACATCATTATACTTTGAGACTGTTTGACATCGATGCGCTAATCCACCGAACGCTTGAGCACCTTGTCGGATGCTGCCGTCATCTAAGCCAAAAACTTTGGCTAAAGAAGCTGCAGCCTGTATGTTCAACATGTTGTGAGCACCCACTAACAGACAACTTTTGCTGTCTAAGAAAACCTTACCGTCATACAAAATACTGGCTTGAGTATTATCCCAAGAAAAACCAGTCGCACTTTTGGATAACCCATAACTTATGGTTGCTTTTGCGTTTACTGGATAAGACAGAATATCGTCTCTATTACAGACCATAAATTGACAATGTTGATACACTTTGAGTTTGATTTTCTGGTAAGTCGACAAATCACCATGGCGGTCTAAGTGATCTTCAGTAATGTTTAATACCGTTGCCACAAAAGGCCTAAAAGAGTAGGTGGTTTCTAACTGAAAGCTCGACAATTCAAGCACAATCACATCGGCCGATTGCTCTAACAAATCCAAAACAGGCACGCCAATATTGCCGCCCATCAACACCTTTTTACCTGCGGCTTTACACATATCTACAACAAGGCGAGTAACAGTAGATTTGCCATTTGAACCTGTAATCGCAATTACCGGACAAGTGTTAAACTGCGCAAATAATTCAATATCACCAATCACATGCACACCAGATTCTAGGGCATTTTGAATAGCTGGGGTGTTTAGATCGACACCTGGGCTTAGCACTATTAAGTCGGCTTGAGTTAACTTGCTAATATTCAACTCACCTAGAAATAAAGGTATATCTAAGCTAAGTGTTAATTCACTGCGGCTGTCCATGGCAGTAACATGTGCACCTTTAGCCAATAAAAATCGTACGCAAGATAAGCCTGTCAGGCCCATTCCTACTACTACGATATTTTTATTAGCTAAAGTTAGTTTGTTCACTGTTAAATTGTTTTCCTTTATCGCAATTTCAAAGTGGCTAATCCCACTAGTACTAACATCAAAGATATAATCCAGAAGCGCACTATGACTCGTGGTTCAGGCCAACCTTTAAGTTCGTAATGATGGTGTATTGGGGCCATCCTAAAAATACGTTTTCCGCGCATTTTGAAAGAGCCTACTTGTAAAATAACTGACAATGTCTCTACAACAAAAATGCCACCCATGATAAATAAAACGATCTCTTGGCGAACCAACACAGCCAAAATTCCTAGCGTCCCACCTAATGCTAACGAACCCACATCGCCCATAAAAACTTGAGCTGGGTAAGTATTAAACCAAAGAAATCCAAGCCCAGCACCAACGATAGCGGTACACACAATAACCAACTCACTGGTTAAAGGTAGATAAGGAATAGCGAGGTAAGCAGAGAAATTTATATTGCCTGTCACATAGGCAAATATGGCAAAAGCACCAGCAACCAACACTGTTGGTACAATTGCTAGTCCATCTAGGCCATCAGTTAAGTTGACTGCATTGCTGGTTCCCACAATGACAAAATAGGTGACAACAATAAACAACATGCCCATTTGCGGCATAACGTCTTTAAAAAATGGTACTAACAAAGCGGTTTCAGCAGGATTTTGTTGGCTTGAATACAAGTAGAAAGCAACGGCAATAGCAATCACTGACTGCCAGAAATACTTCCAACGGGCGATTAAACCTTTTGCGTCTTTACGAATAACTTTGCGGTAGTCATCTACGAAGCCGATGACTCCGTAACTAACCAAAACAAATAATGTGACCCATACATACCTATTGGTCAAATCACTCCACAACAATACACTCGATACAATCGCAGCTAAAATGAGTAATCCGCCCATAGTGGGGGTACCTGATTTAGCCAAATGGGATTCAGGGCCATCATCACGAATAGTTTGGCCAATTTGCATACGCTGTAACCAACGGATCATTTTTGGTCCAATAATCACCGCAATCAGCAAGGCAGTTAGAGTGCTTAAGATAGCGCGCAAGGTCAAATAAGAGAAAACTCCAAAGCCAGGATCAAACTGTTGTAGCCACTCTGCCAACCAAATTAGCATGCCATTCGCTCCCTAAAACGTTCAAGCTTTCCCAAGGGGGATTCCTCCAACGCTTTGACCACCAATTCCATACGTGCACTACGCGAACCTTTGACCAATATACTGATGTCACATGCTTCAGATAAGGTTTGTTGATTAATAAACTCAATCATCTGTTCCAGCCCACTAAAATGGCGGCCATGTTCGGCAAATACATCACTTGCATTTTGACTTAATACGCCCAAGGTATAGAGCTTATCGATACCTTTTTGTTTGGCATACTCACCTACTTGTTCATGGTAATAACGGGCTTTTCCACCCAACTCAGCCATATCTCCGAGCACCAATATTTTTCTGCCAGCAAAACTAGACAACAAATCTATTGCAGCATTGACTGAACCTACATTTGCATTGTAAGTGTCATCCAAAATTTTCACTTGATTGGTCAGTTGTTTAACTTGTAAGCGCCCCGCTACATGAGGCATATCGCGCAACCCCTCACGCACATCTTCTAAAGTCGCGCCAACATGTAAAGCTAACGAAGCTGCGACCAAAGCATTGCCCACATTGTGTAAACCAGGTAATGACAAATCAATTGAAATGCGACCTTTAGGGGTCACTAATTCAAATTGAGCACAACCATCCAAGCCTAAGATAACGTCTTGTGCATAGACACCAGCTTGTTTTTCAGCTGAAAAGGTTTGTACCTTGTTGTACTTAAGTTTACCCAACCAGTAGTCGGCAAATTGGCTATCTACATTGACTATCGCTAGCCCATCCTTCTCGGATAAACCTTTAAATATTTCACTTTTTGCTCTGGCCACGCCAAGCAAACTACCGAAACCTTCCAAGTGCGCTGCCGCTGCGTTCACAATGGTCGCTACATCAGGTTTGACTAAATTAGTCGTATAGGCGATTTCACCTAAATGGTTGGCACCCATCTCAATCACAGCAAACTCATGTTCTGGCTCTAGTCTTAACAATGTCATAGGCACACCTAATTCATTGTTTAAATTGCCTTTAGTCGCCAACACTTTGCCACGGCGAGATAGAATCGCAGCAACCATTTCTCTAACAGTTGTTTTACCACTACTGCCTGTAATGCCCACCGTTTTTGGTGCAACTTTGGCTTTTACCGCGGCACCCAATAAACCAAGCGCAAGCGTAGTATCTTCAACCAAAATATAAGGCAGTTGAGTATCAACTTCACGTGATAAAATTAGCGCAATAGCCCCTTTCTCTTCAGCTTGCTGAATAAACTTATGCCCATCAAAATTGGGGCCCCTTAGTGCCAAAAACAAATCAGTAGGCTGAATACTTCTGGTATCAGTACTGACACCTTCGATGATCAAATCCTGCTTTTTCTGAGCTATTAACTGCCCATTAACCTGTTCTGCAACCCAGGATAGTGAAACCGGGATCATATTATTTTCCCCTCTTGAAGAAGTGCAACAAATTGACGTTCATCGTACGCCAACGTTTGATTACCTATAATTTGATAATTTTCATGACCTTTTCCCGCGACTAAAATCATGTCGCCAGGGGCTGCCATTGAGGCCGCGGTCTTTATTGCTGTTTTACGGTCATGCTCAATCAGAACCTGCTCGGGATTAAGGCAGCCAGATAGAATATTTTGAATAATGTCTTTAGGATTTTCACTGCGCACGTTGTCATCAGTTAAGATAACTTGATAAGCATATCTCTCAGCAATTTCGCCCATCAATGAGCGTTTGCCTACATCGCGATCACCACCACATCCAAACACACAATATAATTTTCCGTGACAGTGTTGTTTAGTGGCTAACAAGGCTTTTTCTAGCGCATCAGGTGTGTGCGCATAATCCACCACTATGGTTGCCTTGTTTTGGCGGCTATACAGCTCCATTCTTCCAGCAACGGGTTTCAACTTTTGCACTATGTAAGCAATCTGTTTTAGATTTTTACCCAAACATAATTGGCTGCAAATCGCAGCTAGTACATTGGCCACATTGAATTCAGCCAATAATGACAAACGTAGTTCACACTCTCCCCAAGAGGATTGTATCGATAAACCAATGCCCTCAGAGGTATATCGCACATTATTCGCTACACAATATTTATATTTGCTTGGTAAATCAGTAACGCTGACATTCTGTCCATAGAGCACAACTGAGGTTGTATCAGAAATATTTGCCAACCAATTTTTATGCTCAGGATCATTGACGTTAAGTACAACGTAAGCCAATTCAGGTTGCTTTAATAAAAGCCTTTTTGCTGCTGCGTATTCAGCCATTGAACCGTGATAGTCAAGATGATCTCGGCTTAGATTAGTAAACACTGCAATATCGGTTTTAACCGCTTTGATCCGGTTTTGTACCAGAGCATGGGACGAGGCTTCTAATGCAACTTGATACGCCCCTTCAGCAACGAATTCAGCGAATAAGCGTTGCATACTAATAGCATCTGGTGTGGTGTTAACGGTATCTTCTTGGGTCTGAGAATCAGCGGTCGACGAATACATACCAGCACCTAAGGTGCCAATGGAAGCCGCTTGTTCTCCCATTAAATTAGCCAATTGGCTGGTTAACTGCACAGTAGAGGTTTTACCATTAGTGCCCGTTACTGCAATCACAGACATTGAATTCGCCGGAAATTGATAAAAGTGCCCAGCT
The DNA here is from genome assembly GCF_913020055.1 of uncultured Paraglaciecola sp. Lineage (GTDB taxonomy): Bacteria > Pseudomonadota > Gammaproteobacteria > Enterobacterales > Alteromonadaceae > Paraglaciecola. The sequence goes on from NZ_CAJWCF010000023.1 coordinate 39,195, forward strand.
AACTCGGAGAGTTTTTCAGCGAGTTGATAAAACGACACTATGACGCTTTGTTCGCGCATTTCTAGATGGCCATGGTGAGTCGAATCATCACATTGTGCGACTATGACTTTGGCACCTAAACTGATCGCTTGAGGAATAAAGTCTCGACCATCCAATGCATGCCCATCAATAGCAATAAACGCCTTATGAATTGCCACATCTCGGCTATCTAAGACCAAGTCACTGATCATGATGTCGGGTGCATCAATGCCAAAATTGGCCAATAGAGGTTTAATACTTTGATCAAACGCCTGAGGAAATTGTCTATTAATACTTACCATATCAGCCTGCATTTGCTGCCCTCTTGTTAACATCAACAGAGGAAACGGCCAATGATGAAACAGTTTTATCATCAGGGGGCACATTCAACATTTGTAAACTGGCTGCCATAATTTTAGAAAAAACTGGGGCTGCAGTTTGTCCTGCATAATAAAGCTCACCTTTAGGCTCATTAATTAAAATGACCACGGCCAATTGCGGATTAGACACAGGGGCAACGCCGGCAAAAATGTTAACGTATTCTTCACCGTAACCATTGGCAACAGCCTTACGACTAGTACCTGTTTTTCCTGCAACTCTATAACCCGGAACGTGTGCTTGTTCTGCCGAACCATTTTGTTCTGTCACACTTTCCATCATTTGTAATATTTGTTTGGTCGCTTGAGCGCTGATAACACGCTCACTTTCTACAGGTGTGTCTGGTTTAATAATACTCAATGGTCGGCGAATGCCACCGTCACCTAAAATGCTGTACATACGAGCCAACTGCAATGCGGTGACGGATATTCCATAACCAAAAGATAAAGTAGACAATTCAAAATCTGACCAGCGGTTTCTTTCGTTAAAGATACCGTTGCTTTCGCCCAGCAAATTAGCGCCACTGTCACTCATTAAACCGACGTTGTAGTACATATCCAGTAGGAAATCTTTAGGTACAGACAAGGCCAACTTTGAAGTGCCCATATTGCTAGACTTACGAATAATTTCGGTTAAATCAATTTCGCCATAATTGCGCGAGTCTCTGACAATATTTCCGCCTAAATGCATCCAACCCGGAGAGGTATCAATCAAGGTGTCTACTTGTGCAGATCCAAACTCTAATGCACTTAACACCGCTAGAGGCTTAATTGACGAACCCGGTTCGTAGGCATCAGTTACTGCTCGATTACGAATTCTATGGGCTGAAACACCTGAACGATTATTTGGATTAAATGAAGGGCTATTGACCAAGGCTAGGATTTCACCAGTGTTAACTGCTACTACTACAGCCGACCCAGACGTTGCTTCATAATATTGAACCGCTTGTTTTAATTCTTTATAAGCCAAAGCTTGTATGCGCTGATCAATGGTTAACTGAATATCTTGCGGTTTTTCACCTTCTTCAGATTCAATCAACTCAACCATTCGGCCTTTTCCGTCACGTCTAATTTTACGTGAGCCTTGTGCACCTGCTAACCACTTGTTGTATAACTTTTCAATCCCCTCTATGCCGGCATCATCCACGTTAGTAAAACCTACAACGTGAGCGGATACTTCACCACTTGGATAATAACGTCTAGATTCATCACGAAGGTAAATTCCATCTAACTTAAGTTGTTCAACATATTCAGCCATTGCAGGGGAGACTTGACGCTGCACATATACAAAACGTTTTTTGGGATTGCTGACTTTTTCTTTAAGCGTATCTAAATCTTGACCTAATATTTCAGCCAGTGCCTTCCAGCGTTTTTTGTTTTCTCGTTGTTTTGCTTTCAAATCAAAACTGGGGTCTTCTTCCGCTTTTTTTGCTGCTTCTTCGATTGATTGGGCAACGGCCTTAGGATCTGCCCAGATTGCTCTAACTGGTACACTCACAGCCAATTGCTGACCATTTCTGTCAACAATCAAACCTCTATGTAAAGGATTGGCATGAGTACGCAAAGTACGGTTATCGCCACGCTGAATAAGTAAATCTGGTGAAACAACTTGTATGTAGGCTGCACGAATACTCAAACCAACAAACACCAGAACAATGGCGGTAATCACTATAATAAAACGCCAATGCAATAAACTTGGCGCACTGTTTACTTTTGCTTGATTGGTTCTACCTTTACTTTTGGTATTAGCGGTGACTCGGCTCATTTAATCCTCACCACTACTTCTTCGCTAGGTAAAGGACGATGCATGTTGAGCTGACTTTTAACAAGCGCCTCAATACGGTTGTGTTCAGTCAATGCACTTTGTTCAAGCACCAAGTGACGCCACTCAACATCCAGTTGATCTTTCTCTTGCATCAAGCGTTCGATGGCTATCGACATTTGCCTATTATGGTGGGCACTAAGTATCACTAAACCCGCACTAACTAAGAGTGCTAGAAACAACAAAACCCGCACTGGATGGCGGGCTAAATCAGCAACTACAAAACTGAATAAATTAAAGTTCGTGTTCGGGGCACTCATAACTTCTCTGCCACTCTCAACACAGAGCTTCGAGCTCGCACATTTTTTTGTAATTCTTCGGCTGATGGCTTAATCGCTTTGCCAATAGGTTTCATCGCTTTAGCCGCATCTATCTCTGCTTGCATAATAGGCATGCCATGAGGCACGTTTAAACCGCGACTTTGCTCACGTATAAAACGTTTGACTAAACGGTCTTCTAAAGAATGAAAACTAATAACAGCTAACCGTCCACTTGGCGCCAATATATTTAAAGCCGCTTTCAAGCCGGTTTTGATTTCATCTAACTCACTGTTGACATAGATACGTATCGCTTGGAAACTGCGAGTCGCTGGGTGTTTATATTTATCTTTGACCGGCACCGCCAGATCAATGATTTCGGCTAACTGAGCCGTATCGGTAATAGGTTCAATTTGCCGTGCATTGACAATACCGTGAGCAATACGTTTACCAAATTTCTCTTCACCAAATTCTTTGATGACTTGGGTGATGTCTTGCTCATCAGCCACCGCTAACCACTGCGCGGCACTTAATCCTCTGGTTATATCCATACGCATATCGAGTGGGCCATTACGCATAAAACTAAAACCGCGACCAGCATCATCCAATTGTGGTGAAGACACCCCAAGATCCATTAAGATCCCGTCAATCTTGCCAATTAGGCCTAACTCTTCAGCCACTGCCTGTAATTCAGAAAAAGGACGATGATGAATAGAAAAACGTGTATCGTCAGCAAAGGACTTTGCCGCTTCAATGGCACTTAGGTCTCGATCAATCGCAATCAACTGACCTTTTGCTGATAGTGCTTTTAATATTTGTGTAGAGTGGCCACCTCGTCCAAAAGTCGCATCCATATAGATGCCATCAGGCTTAATCGCTAAGCCTTCGATAGACTCCTGAAGTAATACTGATAAATGTGAAAAATCATTTTCCATTAAAGTGAGAAATCCTGCAGTCGTTCAGTCAATTCAAAGTTAGCTTCTTGCTCTGTTGCTACATCTAAATTGATTTGTTGTTGCCATACGTCTGCGTCCCAGATCTCAAATTTATTGAACTGGCCAACTAACATAATTTGTTTATCGAGCTTGGCGTGTTGACGCAAAGGAGCGCCTAATAAAAACCGCCCGTTTTTGTCCATATCACCTTCACTGGCATAACCCAACAATAAGCGCTGCATTCTGCGCTCATGTGGATTCATGCTAGAAAGACGGCTTAATTTAAGTTCAATTTCTTCCCATTCAGAAAGTGGGTAAAGCAGCAAACAAGGTTGTTGCGTATCAATAGTGCAGACGAGTTGTCCCTTACAATCATCCAGCAAGGACTGCCTATACCTGGTAGGTATAGTGACTCGACCTTTAATATCTAGATTGATTGCATTAGCGCCGCGGAACATAATTCCCCTAACCTTTTTTATTTTTATCTATCGAAAATTAACTTGTAAGCACAACACTCAACAAAATCTGATCTTATTATTCTTTGTTTTTGGGATTATTTAATCCGCCAGATCCACTTTATGCCACTTTTACCCACAATACACAGTTTAGGTACCACCGGTCTATCATGTCAAGGACTAAAAGCAGCAAATTGATCGGTTTCTAGGCCTCGTCATCACTGGTTTTTTAGAAGTGTTTGAAATAGTAGAAAAAAACGACTAGCTGGCGCAATTTGGTAACAGAAGGAATAATAGCTTTACAGATTTTAATCGAAGGGGGTTAAGTCACAAGTGAAGATTGATATGGGATTTTTTATTCAATCAAACAAAATCCGTTATTGTGCAGTCTCGATGCAGTTCAACAGAGTGTTAGGTTGCTAATTTTTTTCAGTAAATATCTCGACCCTATTTCGACCATTTTCTTTTGCTTTGTAAAGAGCTTGGTCAGCATTAGAAGTCAGTTGTTCAGCGTTAAGTTCATCTTTATTAAAATCAATTTCGGTTACACCAAAACTGCAACTAACGTGGATAGGTTTATCAGCTAAAACAAAATTATGCTGACTGACTTTCTCTCTTATACGATTAGCTAGCTTTGCTCCGTTTTCTGCACTTGTATTGGGTAAAGTAATAATAAATTCTTCACCACCAAAACGAGCTATCCAATCAACGTTATTGCGGATAGATGTACTCACCAGTTGAACAAATTCTTTTAAAACAATGTCTCCAGCATTATGGCCTTCTTGATCGTTAATCTTCTTAAAATGATCCAAGTCAGCGAATATAACCGTTAGCGGGATTTTAAATCGATATGAACGCTGTATTTCTTTGTTTAAACTATCTTCCAAATATAATCGGTTATAACAGTGAGTTAAAGGATCTGTTAAGGATAGAGTTTTAACCTTACTATTGAGCTTTATTAACTGACGCGTCAGTTTATATACCGCCAAAGCGAATGCACTTAAGTAAATAAGCAAGAAAATACTACTTGCAATAATTGTGTTCAATTGCTCATCTAAAAGATGCAGATCGGGTAACGTAATTGCGCCTATGAGAACGGTGGAAACTACCACTAACATAGTGCTAAACATCAAACGATAACTGCCGACAAAAAGTGCATTTGCTATCAAAATAGTAATAATAGTGGATGCAAAAGAATAAGTGGGTGTCGCCAGCACTATTAGGCTAGTAAAGAAAGCATCCAAATGCATATTGATTTGTTCCTGTCTTCGTCCATTTGAAGAGAGATTTGTTGCTAGTAGTGCGAAATGTGGCCAAAATAAACAGGTGGGAATAATCCAGATAAATTGTGAATCGAGTAAAGATGAACCTAAAACTAACCACGCAATGAGTAAACCATAAGTTGTCGCGAGAACTCTAGGTATATGGTTAATCCGTCCGAGAGGGTGTATATCTTTTTGGTATATCAAATTAACCGTTAAACAGCAGATGAAAAATTCAGCATACTATAGATATATGCACAATCAAAAGGTATTTTCTGTGGGATCCTATGGTCAAAAAATACCACCAATCCCTTAATTTCAGTCCACTATTTCAATTTCAATTTATATATTTGGTTATGTTCTCAGCATAAAAAATATTATACTTGCCAACCGCTGTTAGAAAAACATTAGCTAACAACTAAACATCTGAAATAATTGAAAATTTTCACATATTCAAAGGAGCATCCTATGCCGTTGGAAAACTGCATTCTGTCTATTGACCAAGGAACGACGTCTAGCAGAGCCATCGTTTTTGCTGCAGATTCAAGTATTGTTGCTGTAGCACAGCAAGAGTTTTCTCAGCATTATCCAAATGATGGTTGGGTAGAACATGATCCAGAAGATATTTGGTCAACAACAGTCAACGTATGTAAACAAGCCATTGCCCAGGCCACAGCAAAAGACGCAAAAATTGCAGCAATAGGTGTCACAAACCAAAGAGAAACCACATTGGTCTGGGACAAAAAAACCGGAAAAACCTTATACAACGCCATAGTATGGCAAGACAGGCGCACTGCTGAGCAATGCAGAAAGTTACAAGAAGCAGGACAATTAACCGCAGTTCAAGAACGTACAGGATTGTTGCTGGACCCTTATTTTTCAGCGACAAAAGTAGCTTGGATCTTAGATAATGTCGAAGGCGCAAGACAAAAGGCCGATGCCAACGAGTTAGCGTTTGGCACAGTAGATAGTTTTCTTATCTGGCGCTTAACAGGCGGTAAAGTACATGCCACTGATGTGACTAATGCCAGTCGCACTAACCTGTTTAACATTCACACTTTAAGTTGGGACGACAAGTTACTCGACATATTTAACGTACCCAAATCAATGTTGCCTGAAGTGAAAGAATGCGCTGATGATTTTGGTCATACTGTAGAAGGACTTTTCAGCTACTCCATGCCTATAGCGGGAGTTGCCGGAGACCAACAAGCAGCAAGCATTGGCCAATGTTGTTTCAAACAAGGCGATATCAAAAGTACCTATGGCACGGGTTGTTTTGTATTGTTAAATACCGGCGAAAAAGCGCTGTTATCCAAAAACAAACTACTCACAACTGTGGCTTACAGCATCAAAGGTCAAACCCACTATGCATTAGAAGGTTCGATATTTATTGCTGGCGCTGCCGTGCAATGGCTCAGAGACGGTTTAAAAATCATTCAAAACGCGTCAGAAACTGAAGCCATGGCCAAAAGCATCCCTGATGATCATGGAGTGTTTTTGGTACCTGCTTTTGCTGGATTGGGCACGCCCTATTGGGCACCTGATGCCAGAGGGGCAATATTTGGTTTAACTCGGGCTACCAGCGGTGCTCACCTAGCAAGAGCTGCACTTGAGTCTGTGTGTTTGCAAACATCAGATTTACTAAAAGCCATGAGTGAAGATGGCGTCAACCCTAAAAAAATAAGAGTTGATGGTGGCATGGTTGCCAACAGTTGGGTCTGTCAATTTCTGGCTGGAGTACTCGATATAACAGTCGAACGGCCCAAGGTAATGGAAACCACCGCATTAGGCGCCGCTTATTTAGCTGGTTTACAAGTCGGTATTTACCAATCAACTGACGAGTTGGCTAGCATGAACCAGATTGACAACCATTTTGAACCTGAAATGGATGCGATAAACCACGAAAAATTACTGAAAGGATGGGCAAGTGCCATTCAAAGTACTTTGGGGTTTAAAGCATGATAAAGCAGTCAAACTTTGGAAAAATGCCAGATGGCACTATAGTCGAAAAATTTTGCTTAACTAATCATCAAGGTTCAAGCGTCGAGATCCTTAATCTTGGCGGAATTATTCATCGTTGGTTGATCCCCAACAAGCAAAATAAACACACCGATATTGTTTTAGGTTACGACACAGTAAATGACTACTTAGCAGACGACAGTTTTTTAGGTGCTTTAATCGGAAGATACGCAAACCGCATCAACAAAGGAAAATTTACTTTAGCAGGTAAAAAATATCAAACCGATATCAACCTAGGCGACAACTGTCTACATGGTGGTAGCCAAGGGTTTAATTCCAAAGTGTGGCAATGCACCGTATTGTCTGACGCCGATAATCCTTCAATTATGTTGACCTTATCTAGTCCAGACGGCGATCAAGGTTTCCCTGGCGAAATTAAGGTCAAAGTGATTTATACCTTAACTGAACAGAATCGTTTAAAAATAGAGTATTTGGCAGCTGCAGAGCAAACAACCTTATACAACCCTACAAACCATAGTTATTTTAATTTGTCAGGTCACAATAGTGGTTCGGTCGAAGCGGATCAGATTCAATTATTAGCCAGTCACTACACACCTACCGACGAACGTGCGATACCCACTGGTGAGATTGCAGAGGTAGACAACACACCTTTTGATCTTCGAGAACTCACCGCAATTAGTCAGCCATTAGCTTCAAACCATCAACAGATTGCATATGGAAACGGCTTAGATCACAACTTATGTTTAGACGCTTATGCCCCTCAAACAAAAGTTGCATTTTATGCTGGTAAAGCGATATCACAAAACAGCGATGTTGTTCTTAAGGTATACACCAACATGCCAGGCATACAGATTTTTACTGCAAATCACTTTGAAAACAAAAAAGGCAAAGATAGCGTGCTATATCAAGCCCATCAAGGAGTGTGTTTTGAAACACAATTTTACCCTGACTCACCTAACCAACCGCACTTTCCAAGCGCCACGTTAGAAGCAAACAAAGAGTTTTACTCTGTGACTGAGTATGAAATTTTGTTTTAGAGTTACTTCAACCTCACCAATTTTTTAATATCTTTTGGCTATGTTTGTATTAACTGTTGTTGAACACTAAACATACTGTTTTTATTGAACTTTTCATCATTGTCCAAAT